>NZ_QULA01000005.1:0-160421 GCF_003481595.1 Blautia sp. OM07-19 | reverse complement strand
TTTCTCAACCTTCTTTCTCGGAATTCCCTATATTTGAATTATACAAGAAGCTCCTCTTCTTCTTTCCAAATCCTCTGTTCTTGAAACTTTAATTCCTCTTTATTTTTCTCCATCTTCTTCAAATGTGCCCGAAGTTCTTCCTCAGACATGCAATTAACCTCATTCACATAATACCTCCTTTATTTTTGTTGCAACAATTTATTAAGCTTCCTTATTTTCTGTATTCTTTTTTAAAGCAATCCATAAAACTATAAAAAAAGCCACATACACAACCATCCCCATCATAGTCGATTCCCTAGCATACTTTGTTGACAAATTTAATATACCCTGCTCTTTCCCAATTTCTTTTACCACATCCAAACCAGAAAATTTTTCCATCCAATGTTTGAGTTGCCATAAATAATAGACAATTACAGCAAAATATATACCTATAATTCCGCCTAATCCCAAAGTATAATTTTTCATAGATTTATTCCATAAAATTTCTTTCTTCGCTACATAAATATATAAAGCAAAGATAATGATACTCCCTAAAATAAGGATTCCCATTTCCATCATAAAGGCTGTAATAATCAAATTACTTGCAGACTTTGCAAATTGTTCTATAATAGCATCTACACCCATTTTTAAACATGCTACCGCTAAACCAAACATTACTCCAACAAATCCAATTTTTAAATAATTTTCATTTTTTCTGTTTTCTATTTTAATAGCTACATACAGCGCAGCACTATAAAATGTCCACAAAATAAATGCTGCTATAAACAATTGATCAAAATATCCCCATGCCATATATGGAACTCCAACTAATATCTTAGAAGCACCTCCGAAAATAAGCGTTGCAATTATTACAATCAAAATATCTTTATTCTTCTCCATCATTCATTTTCCCCTTTCAATAATTCTTCTAATAATTTCTGACTATCCTCGTCCGCAAAAGATGGTGTAGATAATTTATCACTAAAATCTAAAATTTGTGTTCGGCCAAACTCCATAAACCCATCAACAGATTCAATATATGCTTTATCACCAGAATAGGTTAACGGTGTATACATTAATTTTCCATCCGTTGAATATGATAAATAACCCGAAATATTTGTATCTTTATGTCTTTCATCCAAAGTGCCCGTTATCGTATAAGTTCCGTCTGGATTTGGAACATCTTTTCCCGAAGCTATTTTATATATTCCTGCTGCATAATCTGATGCCCATATTTTTCCAATGCCAGGTTCTGAGTCTCTATATGTATCCATTGGAATATTATAATTCCAGTTCTGAAAAGTTGCTCTATCTTCTGAATTTCCAACACAAATAGTGCCTCTATTTCCACCTTCTGAAGACTGGAAAATAACTGTCACTTCGCTTTTGGATAATGAAGAAAGTGTAAATTGCGTTAACCCTAATAACGCACTCAAACCTGCTGCTGCCTTTACATTTGGATCTGTTGAAGATAATTCTCCTGATAATACCTTATGTCCAGATGTTGTATATATATCTTCTTTAGGTATTTCTTCCAAACTAAATCCTAAAATTCCCTCTAATGCATCAAACTCCATTGCTGAGATTTCTTTTTTCCCATCCAACTTCCAAATAGGTTGAAAAGATATTTCATTATCTGGAACATAAATAGGATATATCTCTCCTTTATAAAACAACGCTTTTTTATCTTTTGAAAGAAATACTAATTCTGTTCCTTCTGTACGTTTTATACACGCAATATCCATTGTCGTTAAAACAATTCCTTTTTGTTTCAAATACTCAGTTTCTGATTCGCTTAATTTTAATTCCTCTTTAGCTTTCAACCACGATTCCAGCTTTAAGCATTCCACCTCCATAATTTTTTTCCAATCGAAACCTGTTCTGGGTATGTATGTTCCACTTTGAAATCGTCCGCTCATACTATTAAGTGCAGTTGTGATAGCTTCACGCAGACTACTTGTCGTTGAAAACAATATACTTGTACTACCTTCAATTTCATCATATTTATCTGATTTGCTTTTCCATTCATCATACAACTTCTGACTAGATTCAGCCAATCGTTTATAGTCATTTACCTTCCAACTATAATATAAATCTATGATAGAATTAGAAGTCTCTTTTTTCATTTCATACTCATCTGCTTTTTCCAAATAAAACTCCTTGTTATCAAGTGCTTTTTTCATTTGGCTTTGAATATTCGCCCCATCAAGAACTTCATCTCCTACCAAATCTTTTAGTGTTGAAAATTCTGCAATATCATACGCATTCGCCGACTTTATTGCATCAATTACAGTTATATAATCGGCCAACTGTTGCTTTAAATTCTCAAAAGAAACGCTTTTAATTTCATTATCTGTAGAAAATGCAGTTACACTCTTAGAAACAATATCCAGAGTCTCATTATCATTTTCGAGCTTATGGATTGCCTGATCACATTGGCTTTTTATATCATTCGGGTTTAAATAATCACTTTCTTTCATAAACTTTCCTCCCTAGTCATCGGCGGCTTTAATCACTGGATATCTAGTTCCATGTTGTGCAAGTTTCCCCATCATCTCATCAAACTGCGAAAAACTAAGATTCAGACTTCTTATATTGTGAACATCACCATCTAAGGTCTGCCCTAATAATTCAATTCCTTGCTGTGCATATCCGTATGCCTCTTTACTTTTACTGTTCGCTGAAATTGTTGTCTTAGAATCCTGTGGAACTAACGGAACATGACGAAAATAACTTTTAGCCGTTTCAATTTGAGTTGCAACTTCGTTTACATGCCCATTATTTACTTTTATTCCTTTTGACATCGTCACCATCTCCTTTACTAAATTTATAAACATGCACTCTTATATTTAATACTACTTTATTTACCATAACATTCAGCATAAAAACTTTATTATTATTTTCATAAATAATATTTCCATTTAAACCTAATGTTTTTATATAATTTCCTACTTCTATATTTGTGACACTTGTGTCAAGTTTTATATTATTTTCTTGATTATTCTGTATATCTGCTATCACCTTAATTATAGTAGCATAAGTCGAATTTATTGCCTTCTCAATCCCAGATAGTAGTAAAGATGAAGCCACTTTTTCTTGTAGTACTTCTGCATCAGTTTTCTTTTCTCCAGCTATCTCTAAAATAGTTTTTTTACCTAAATTGTGTTCTATAAAATAAGAATTTCTCCACGATAGTATTTCAAATCTTTGATTTCTTTTAGCATTCTGGTTACTTTCAATTACAACACCTAACGGGTTGTAATAATTAATAAAATCTGTATGTGTTAACTTAACAATATACTTTTTGCATTCTTCCTCCCAAGAAATAGTAACATATTTTCCATGCATCATTGTTCCCAGATCTTTCATTCTACAAATATAGGAGATAATAGCAGAAATCGTACAATGATTCTTTAGATTTTCTTGTTCCTGATTCATATAATCTAACATTCTACTTTGAGCAATAACCGCTGTTATTTCTGAATATCTTTTTAGAAAGTCCTATAAAAAAGGACTTAATTTAGCATCTCCATTGAACCATCTACAGCTTCTTCAAATATAGCAACACTAAATAAAACTGCCAAAAGTACAGATGATACAATTCCATAGATATTCAATTTTTCATATCTATTTCATGATCCTACTTTCTTCTTTATTCTGCCTCATTAATTGGTTTTTTCATAATATCATCATTGATTTGATATGATGGATCGTCTGCTTTTTTCATTATTTCTTTTAGCTTTTCGTACGAAAATGACTTGACATCCTGATTTGGAAAGTCATTCCCCTCCCTAACATAATTGAGCACAATCTCTGATAGGCGTGTCCAATACCGTTCTATCTGATGTTCGCCTTCAAAGTCCATACCAGTATCTGTAATAACTCTTTTACGATACCATTCAATGTAATCATGCACTTTATTATTTTTATTTAGGACATATAAATTCCCTTCCTCATCAAACTCACTTGATAAATACTTTTTTACATCCTCTAATGTGACCTTTTCTTTACAACGGTCAGACATATTATAAACATGTAACGCAACAAACAACTCCTTTTCATCAATATGTTCATATGAACTATATTCATATAAATGAAGCGGACCATCCTTGCGAATTAATGCATCATTTTGTCTTCTATAAGCTATACAAATCTCCCATTCTCTTTCTTCCGCTTCCTTCTTTTGAAATTGCAGATATCGCAGATATAAAATAGAGCCTATTGCTATAAAGCAACATATTAACACACCAACTTTCACTATTTTTTTCATAATCAATCCTCCATTATCGAATCCTTAATAACATACCACGAATTTTCTTTTTTCTTTATCAATTCCCTTAACTGTTCTTCCGAAAGTGATGCAACTGACATTGGTATATCATATTCTACATTAATCGTATAATTATCGCCTGCTCCCGGCGTACTTTCTGCTATCTCTACAGGTATTTGAATCTTTTCTGTCAGCTGTTCAGCCTGGGCAATCGCACTAGAAATTTCTTTCAATAAGTCTTGTTTGGGATTATTCTGTGCTCCCGGAACATCTACAATGGAGAATGTTACAGAAGGCGGAACTTCTGTTCCTGTTTGCTGAAAAGTAACTTGATAACTTCCATCAGGCTGTTCGGTGGCAACCAGCATCGGTACTTGAGATTTCAGTTCTTCCAAATAGCTTGCTAACGTATCCGTTAATTGTTCTTCTAATTTTTTATTGTTCTGATTATTAGCATTTACCCATCCATTCTTTATTTCTGTCAAGTGATTTTGAATTTCTCTTAATTGGGTTTGGATTCCGCCTTTGTCTGGAGCCTGACTCACATACTCTTTTAAAGACTGTTCTAACTTTTTATTTGCTTCCTCTGCAATTGAGTTTCCTTCCTCATCTACCGTTAAGTCTATTTCTTCCACATTAGAAGCAATTTCTGTTAAAACATTGGCTAAAGTATTCCCATTTTCACTTAATCCCTTAATTTCTTTTTCAATGTCTTCGACGCATTTTAAATATTGTTCATCTATATTTTTAGCTAATTCTGAATTTTTTTCTGTATAAGAGACAAAATCTGGTGCTTCAATTTTATTTTCTTCTCTCACAATTTCTGGCATTTCAATCAATGCCACAAGATCTGATGCCGCAATACGGTCAATCGCATCTTTATCCCGCAAATCATTACTCATTACATTAGATGCCCCGTCCTGTGCATTGTGAAACTCATTCAGAATATTGTTCAAATACATATAACTCAAACTGTCATTTAATGTTTCCGCATAACTTACAACATTATAAAGAAGTTCATATTGAGACTTTCCAGAAAATGATTTGTTAATCACATACTCAATCTGTGAAGCTTGAGGGGTTCCATTTAAGCTTTCAACACTTTGAGAAAAAGTGGCAGGAATTGTAACATACGCTCCATATTTTCCAGTTTCAAACCCCATACGTGCTTCTTCTAACGAAGAATATTCAAAATCTGTACTTGGAAATTTTGATATCCTATCAGCATAATTAATAATCTCTCCACCAACAGTTGTCCCTTCATCAAGATTAACTACTGCAATTTTTCTTGATTCCTGTTTCGTGTCTTCTGTTTCATCAACTGGGGCAACTACTTGTTTTACATCAGGTTCTTTTTGATTTGTTTATCCAAGAAAATATCCCAAAGTTCCTACAAGCCCAATACATCCCACAGCAAGCAGAACTGCAACGACTTTTTTATATTTCATTACAAATCATTCCCCTCCTTATCTTTAGAATTACATTTCAAATGTAGTTTCTATTTAGCCCATTTTACAATAATCTTCCTTTTCTCACAATATTTTTTTGACAGACTAACTAATTTTTTAACAATTATAGAAAGTATTTTGTTTACTTTCTCAGCAAACTGCATATCAGCAAGCACCATAATAATAAAAGGTATATTTTTTCAATTTCAGCTCAATTTCCCCTCAATGTCTTTTTCCTCCAACTTTCGTATGCTTATCTCACAGCAAAGCAGTACCACACCGGTACAGCCTGCTGAATCAATCAATACGAAAATGGAGGTGTTTTTTATACGAGAACTCAGAAACACAAAAATCATTGCTGTAGATCACGGCTACGGCAACATGAAAACAGCAAATACCGTCACACCAACCGGAATCAAAGCCTATGAAACAGAACCCATCTTCACCGGGAATATTCTGGAATATAACGGCATTTACTACCGGATTGGCGAAGGGCACAAAGAATTTATCCCGGATAAAGCTATGGACGAAGAATATTATCTTCTGACGCTGATGGCAGTTGCAAGGGAACTGAATGTCTTTTCCATCCGTGAAGCAGACATTCATCTAGCTGCCGGGCTTCCTCTGACGTGGATCAGAAACCAGAGGGAAGAATTTCGTTCCTATCTGCTCCAGAATTCTGAAATCCATTACCGATTTAACAGCAAAGAGTATCATATCCGCTTTGTGGGATGCAGCCTTTACCCGCAGGGATATCCGGCTATTGTAAACTGGCTTGGAGATTTCAAGGGAACCAATCTTCTTGCAGATATCGGAAACGGAACCATGAATATTCTATATATCAACAATAAGAAAGCTCAAGAAAGCCGGTGCTGGACAGAAAAGTTCGGCGTAAACCAATGTATGATTGCCGCTAAAAACGCTGTTCTGGACAAATTCGGAGTAAAGATTGAGGAATCCACCGTAGAGCAGATTCTACGGTTTGGAACCGCTGACATTTCAGCGCCTTATCTGGATTGTATTACTGCTGTTGCCAGACAGTATGTCACAGATATTTTTGCCACACTCCGCAAATATGAATACAATCCTGACCTGATGCGCCTGTATGTGGTCGGAGGCGGTGGATGCCTGATCCGTAACTTTGGAACGTATGACAAAGCACGAGTTACCATCCTTGATGATGTCTGTGCCACTGCCAAAGGTTATGAATCTCTGGCTTATATGAGCCTGAAAAGGAGGGGATAAGCCATGCAGAACCATATCCGCAACACAAACCTGCGATTTAATCTGGACAAAGACCAGCAGCGGAAAGCCTGGGAATATTTACAGACGATGGACAGGCAGAATTTTAAATCTTACAGCCAGGTAATCTCCCTTGCACTGGTCGATTATTTTGACCGCTACTACCGCACTCAGGCTGATCCCTATCTGGAAACAAGGGAACGGGAAGAACTTTTTGTGAAACAGATTGTAGAAGCAGTGGAACACAGCCTGAAACAGTCATTGCCGATTTTTCTGTCCGGGCTGACTGCAGGCATGTTGGAAAGGGAATCCCCCATCAGGGTGCCCTTTCCAGCTCCTGAAAAAGAACAGCCGGATCGTGATATAGACTGGGATTTCCTTGGAGAATAAACCATTGTGATTGGAGGTGAACACATGACGGACTTTCTGACAGCAGACACAAGCCTGCCATCTTATATGATGTTTCCCCGTTTTCCTCTGGACATGGAAATAAACGAAACTGCCAAAATGCTTTATATGATCCTGCTCGACCGTGCAAGGCTTTCCCAGAAAAATGAGGGCTGGTCAGATACAAATGGTCATGTGTTCCTCTACTTTACGATTGAAGCACTGGCAGAAGTTCTCCACAAAAGCCAGATGACGGTAAAAACTGCTCTGGCAGTACTGGAAAAACAAGAGCTTATCTTCCGAAAACGGCAGGGACCCGGACACCCTAATCGGATCTATGTAAAAATCCCGAAAGAAACCCTCAGCAATACAGACAGAATTCTTTCCTCAAGACAGACAGAAAACTGTCCTATTGACAGACAGGATTCTTTCCCTGATACAGACAGAAAACTGTCCAGTAATAAGAAAGAGATAAAAAAGAACCATTTAACAATAAGAGGGAGTAAAGAGCCACGCTCACCCTATGGAACATTTCAAAATGTTTTTCTGTCAGAGACGGAGCTGGAAGATATCCGGCAGACAATCCCTGACTGGCAGGACTATATGGAACGCTTATCCGGTTATATGGCTTCTACCGGAAAGAAATACCAAAACCATGCAGCTACCATCATCCGTTGGGCAAGACAGGATCATCCTGTTTCCCGGCAACGAAATTATGAAAGTGAGGAATACGAAACACTATGACAAGATTTACAGAAAAAGCAAATGCTATAACACCAAACAGAGAACTTCAGCCTGATGAATATTTTAACGAAACAGACCACCTGATCTACTGTTCCAAATGCAATACGCCAAGACAGTGCAGGCATGAATTACAGGGAAAGGTTCTTATTCCTTCCATCCGCTGTAAGTGCCAGCAGAAGATCTTTGAACAGGAGGAAGCCCAGAGAAAACTTCATGAAAAGCGAATGGAAATAGAGCATCTCAAAACCAGCGGCTTACAGGACAAATCACTTTATGACTACACCTTTTCCAAAGATAACGGCATCAATCCGGAAATGAAACTTGCACACAATTATGTAAGTAACTGGGAAGAGATGAAAGCAAACGCTTCCGGACTTCTCATCTGGGGCGATGTCGGTACTGGAAAATCTTTCTTTGCAGGCTGCATTGCCAATGCCCTTCTGGAAAAAGGCGTCCCGGTACTGATAACCAACTTTTCCCGGATTCTGAATACCCTTACCGGAATGCATTTTGAAGACAGGAATCAGTTCATCCACAGCTTAAACCGCTACAGCCTTCTGATCATTGATGACCTCGGAATTGAACGGAACTCTGACTTTGCACTGGAACAGGTTTTCAATGTGATTGACAGCCGTTACCGCAGTAAAAAGCCCCTGATCATAACAACCAATCTCACTTTATCAGAGCTGAATAACGCCGCTGATATCGCACACAAGCGAATTTATGACCGGATTCTGGAGAGATGTGTTCCCATCCGTATCAATAACCGGAATATCCGTCAGGACAATGCAACAGCTAATTTAAAAAAAACGAAAAAAATTCTGTTAGATAATCACACTTCAAACCAGAGTTGAAACAAAGCAGCATCGCACAATAACTATTTTTCACTGACAGTAGTACTACTTTCTTTTCTTATTTATCACCAGAGACATGCCACTGTCAGTTATCTAAAACTATAGTACTAAACCACAAGATTTTAAAACTAAATCGCCCGGATACGGGCATAAAAAGGAGGTGCCAGATATGGCAAATAAAAGAATTATGACACCAGAAGAAAAAGTGCTTTTACAGGCAAAACACAGACTGGAAGAAATCGAAGCAAGAAACCGTAAAAAGGTACGTAATGCCAGAACACGCAGATTGATTCAAGAAGGAGCGATTCTGGAAAGCATTGCTCCCCATATTAAAGAAATGGATTTAGATACCCTAAAGCGGGAGCTGATGATCCGGCTAAGGGGAATGTAAACGCACAAGTTCTACTCCCGAAGGGCGCACTTACTCACCACCCGATAAATCGGGCGGTGGTATCCCCTACGGGGCTCGTGCGCTCTGCCGAGGGCTATCCGCTGTTGCAGGCAACATCGAAAGGAGGTGCCAGATATGGCAATTTATCATATGCAAGCCAAGGTCGTCAGCCGTGGTTCCGGGCGGTCTGCTGTCGCTGCATCTGCTTATATGAGCTGTAGCCGCATATACAATGATTACGATGGCATCCAGCATGACTACACCCGAAAACATGGACTGATCTATCAGGAAGTAATGCTTCCCCCTATGGCTCCGCCTGAATGGAAAAACCGGGAGCAACTCTGGAATGCTGTAGAAGCTGCTGAAAAAACAAAAGACAGCCGACTGGCAAGAGAATTTGTTGTCGCACTCCCTATTGAGTTGGATAAAGACAGCAATATTTCTCTTCTTCAGAATTTTATTCAAAAGAATTTTGTAGATATGGGAATGTGTGCCGATTTCGCCATTCACGATACAAATGGTCACAATCCCCATGCACACATTCTACTTACTGTCCGTCCATTAAACGAAAACGGAACATGGCAGTATAAAACCGAAAAAGAATATCTATGCATCAAAGATGGAGAGGAAAAGGGATTTACTGCTTCTGAATTTAAGGATGCTCAGAAAGAGGGCTGGGAAAAACAGTATCGTTATAAAGCTGGGAAAAAGAAAGTATATCTGACTCCCTCGGCAGCACAGGAGAAAGGTTATGAACGTATCGACAAACATCCAAAAAGCACCCGGTATGGCAGACAAAACCCGATTTCCGAACAATGGAACAGTGAGAAACAGCTCTGCCTCTGGAGAGCAAACTGGGCAGATGCCGTAAATAAAATGCTTGCCCTTAATCAGATAAATACCACTATTGATCACCGCAGTTTTGCAGATCAGGGAATCACCGAACAGCCAACCATCCATGAGGGCTACATTGCCCAGAATATGGAAAAGAAAGGCTTGATAGCAGACCGGTGTGAAATCAACCGTCAGATTCGTGCGGATAACAGAATACTACGGGAATTAAAAACACAGATAAAAAAATTGGTTCAAGCTGTCGAAAAATCTATTCCGGTAATTGCAGAAACATTAGAAGCAATCCGCAATCATATGATTTTTACACAATATCATTTACTTCATAATGAAATGCAAAAAGAAGTGATCCATGACTGGATGCAGCATTTTCGTCCTATCCTAAATAAATATGATACCATTAAGAAAAAGCTCAAAGCGAAAGTTACTGAAAAGAAAGAACTAAATGTGCAAAAAAGTAAAACCAGTATTCTAAATCCTTTCCAGCATATAAAGTTAAACCAGCAGCTTACAACCGTAACAGAAGAAATCGAGGAACTGAAATCTGCCAAAGAACAACTGCTGTTTCAGGCTGAATGTTCCACAGATAAAGATATGGTGAGTCTTTCCAATAAATATAACCAGATGGATAAGAATCTGGATATTCTCGATTCTCAGGATATGGCTCTCAAAGAGCAGCTTGAAAAAGATGCTGTCGCTTTCCAAGAGGAAAAACTCCGGCCTAAACCAGAGCAATATACAGAATTACTGGATGCCAGAATCCAGATACGACCTACTTTCCGAGAGAAACTGATTGAGCAGCTCAAAGGTACTTTTGGTGAATATTATGACTATCACTATCGTGATATCGCAACCCATGAAGTGGATGATCTCAATATGGAAGATCCCTATAGCTTCTCTCATCGTACCTGGGAACTTGAATATCAGAGGAAACAGGAATTGCGAAAAAAACATCCTGTTCAATCCAGGCAAAAATCGCACAACACGGAACTATAATGTTTAAACTGATAACATGAAAAATATCCCGTTTTCTCAAAACAGTTATATTGCTTCATCCCAATAATTCACAAACTGCTAACCACTGAGCAAAAGGGGGTTGGGAGTTCTCCCAAAGTGCGTCTGGATATCCAAACGCTATGCTTGCAAAACCAGTTTCACTGATTTCCCTCGATACTCCCTTCTTCTAAAATCAATGATAATTATAACATTGCCAATTTTGTAAAGTAATAATCAACTTAAAATATAGACGACAAACAATAAAACCATGATACTGTTACAAAAAGCAGTAGCATGGTTTCTTTCTATTTCATTATAGATTTTCTCTATCTATCATATTTTCTATTGTTTCTGAGAAACAACACTCTTTCAAATCAATACTTTTGTCCATCTTTACAAGATTTGTATATTTCTCATCTGTATAGTGTTTTGATATTACAGCAAATACTTTATATGTAGGCTGTGCTGTTACATCTCTGATGTCCTTTTTCAGCAATGTGTTCGGTACATTTAATTTCGTATTTTTATCTTTTACGAAGCCAATACAACCACATATATTCCCGGCAGCTTTTTCTGTATATAATTTCGGTCCTCGATCTGTAAATTCTCCTATCATTGTTACGTTTTTCTTAATAAGCATCATACGTTCCAATATATCCAATTTTTGCCCCGTAGAGCCATCTTTTGCAAAAACAAAATCATTTTCTGTTAATCGCTTATCCAGGCATTTCTGGTAAAAATGAATTGCAGAAGCTGTCTCTTTTTTATTCAATCGAACTCCTGTCAAATGTAAAAAATTGTATCTATGGAAAACAACTTCATATCCCTGTACAGATGACAAAATCTTATTACTTTCCTGTAATTGCTTATTCACCTCTTTCGGTAAGCCATATAGGAACAAAACCTTCTGATCCTCAAGATGTTCTTTATATAGTTGTGCCGCTTTTGTCATAATCTGAATTCACGTCTTTTGTCCATAACTTAATCCTTATCCCATAAAATTTAGAGAAGGGAATGTTCACGCCGCAGCACTAAACATTCCCTTCTCATGGTTGATTTTTCCGTTGTCTGCCAACCTCCAGCACCTTCGTCTGGAAAATATCAGGTTTTTCCGTTGCCTGCCAACCTCCGACACCTTCGTTCGGAAAACGTATCAGATTTTAGGTGTCAACCCACCGCTGATGCACAGCTTTTCTAATTACATTTTACACGAACTATGTGGAAAATGCAATTACAATTTTATCTTATGATGCCCTACTACATTTTATACACTATTTATCTTACATTTCATTCTTGATAAATTATCTCTTTATCCACAATCTCCCTCGCACATACTTGTATATTGTTCATTCTTCCTATCCATTCCAAGACATTTTCCACCTTTAGCTGTTCTGCAATGCCTTGTGCCTGTTTCATCTGTTCTACAAGTCTTTCAAAGCGTTCCTGTGCCTGTTCTTCTATATCAGCCAAATAACCATTCAGCCTGCCGCTTGTAAGCATATTCAGATATAGCAATCTGCGGTATTCCTTCAAATACCGCAAATGTCTTTGTCCCCATACACCGACAACCCTTTGTTCTTCTTCCTTCGGTAAGGTAAGAGCAGGGATAAGATAATCCCCATGTCTGATATAAGTACCGCCCATCTCTTCAAAAATTGTTTTCTTCATTGTCTGTTCTACCTTTCTTATCGTTCTCTATTCATAGATTTTCTTTACGACCGTTCCAATTTTACAGTAACAATAATTCTTCAATTTTCAGTTCACATTGCCCCTCCCGAAGAAGTATGATAGAATAATTCTATTAAATTGAATCGGAGGTGCCACATGGCTATCAGTTCCAACAATATTCAGGTCTATACTACTTTGTCCAAAGAACTGGTTGCTGAGATTGATAAGGATGCGAAAGCGAACTATCGTACACGTTCCCAGCAGATTAACATGATCCTGACCGAGTATTATAAGACCCAAATGACAACCAAACATGAATCCGAGTAAAGCACTGAATCGCCTGAAAACACAGGAAATATCAGTGTTTTCTTATGTTTTCCCTTAATTATAAGGTTCATGTGAACCGTAGTTATTCCCAAAGCTGATATTTATAGCAATCGGTCTTCTCATCTTCACTGTCTGCCGGATCAGATAATCAATCCCTTCCATCAGCTCTGTTGTCCGTGGAAAAGAATTTTCCCGTGCATTTCCCATTTTTACAACGAGCAGATCACTTTTATAGGCCACGCCGCGATTTACTCCGCCTGATGCTCTCCCATTTCCCGCCGCGATTCCAAGAACTGCCGTTCCATGTCCACTGGAATCTCTGGATGGAACAAGGCGCCTGCCCTCAGTTTCCCCAAGTGCAAGCGCCTTATCTATTTCTTCTTTCGTATATTCAGTTCCTGTCACATAACCTCTTGGTGGCTTTCCATCCAGACTCTGATCCCATAATCGCAGGATCCGGCTGCTGCCATCCTCATTTCTGAAATCCGGATGAAAATAGTCCACTCCGGAATCCACAACGCCAACCAGAATCCCTTCGCCGGTCAATCCGTTTGCACCAGCCTGTACCGGCAGGATGCAGCTCGCCTCTTTCGCCTGAAGCGTCTCAAAATAAAGTCGCTTGGGCTTTTCTATAAACTCCACCTGCTGTCTGTCGGAGTACGCATCAATCTCTGTTTCCGGTAAAGTCACTACTGCATAACCTCCAAGCAACGGAACTGCCTGAATTCCATCACCGCCAAGGTCACTTTCCGGTCCGCTGTATTTCACGATCACGTCCCATAGTTTTACTGTGGAATCATATCCAACATTCAGATTTTCCGATTTTGCCCGTTCCTGTGGCGTTGCCTCCATTGCAAGATTAAGAAGATTATCTATTTTCTGATCCGGCATAAAGATCTCATTTCAGATAGCACATTTACTTTATTATATGCTCCTCTTTTTCCAGTATATTCTAGCAGTTTTCCAATACATTGATTTCCATTTTCTGCTTCACCCGTTTCTGCGTTATAACCTCCACAGCAAGATTTAATAGATTATCAATTCTCTGCGAATAATTGATCATATACAATCAGAGAAACAATGGTTATCCTGGATTTCTGCATCGAAAAATCTTTCTTCTCTTATATCCGATGCTAATAAACTAACCCGAGGTCTGCTTCACTGCTTACCTGATTTGATCAAAACCCATAATTTTACATAGATTTTGCATTACTCTGCATTTGCATTTTACAATTTCTCTTTATAATGAAAACAAATCAAAAAAACAACTGCTTTCATTAAGAAATGAGGGATTACAATGTATAAGACTTTATGGAATCATATCAAAAAAAATACAAAGAAACATACTACCGCATCCGTTTTTCTCCCTGTTCTGGTGCTTGGATGGACAGTGATCGGACTTCTTGCTGGTGCTCTGATCTGTCCGTTCCTCCAGGCGGCTGTGCTTGTCAAAGCAACAGTTGTTCTTTGCACCGGTGGATATGCGGGATTGATCTTCGGATTCTTCGGCGGTATCTTCTATATCTATCGCGGTACTGTAAAAAAATCTCACACTGCTGTCAATTCAGTACCGTCCATTTCCTTCAGATAAGACAACAAAACACACCTGCAAGCTGCCCTCTGTGGCAGCTTTTTTATTGCCCGCATGTCAAAAAGAAAAACCATCAGTGATTCCATTCTACGCTCATCCCAATGCCACATCCAGAACCATCATCAGTGAAAATCCCACCGCAAAGAAGATCGTTCCGATATTCGAATGCTCTCCCACAGACATTTCAGGGATCAGTTCCTCGACAACAACATAGAGCATGGCTCCTGCCGCAAAGCTCAGAAGATACGGCAGTGCCGGAACGATCAGCCCGGCTGCAAGAATTGTCAGCACTGCTCCGATCGGCTCCACGATTCCTGATAACACCCCGCCGACAAAAGCTTTTGTTTTTCCCATTTCTTCAGAGCGAAGCGGCATGGAGATGATCGCACCTTCCGGGAAGTTCTGGATCGCAATTCCAAGAGAAAGTGCCAGCGCTCCCATCATGGTGATCTGCGCTTTCCCTGTCAGATATCCGGCATAGACTACGCCCACCGCCATTCCTTCCGGGATATTGTGAAGTGTGACCGCAAGCACCAGCATGGTCGTCCTCTGCTGACAGCTTTTTGGTTCCTCTGCCTGGTCACTGTGCTGATGCAGATGCGGCACGATGTGATCCAGCATCAGCAGAAAAAGTACCCCTATCCAAAAACCGATCAGTGCCGGAACAAATGAAAATTTTCCCATTTCCACTGACTGATCGATCGCCGGGATTAAAAGGCTCCATATCGAAGCCGCTACCATCACCCCTGCTGCAAAACCGGTTAGACACCGCTGCACATAGGCGTTGAGATCTTTTTTCATAAAAAAGACGCAGGCGGCTCCCGCCGAGGTACCTATGAACGGGATCAGTATCCCGTAAAACGCATTCATATCCATCACTTAATTCCTCCTTATTTATATTTAAGTTAGTTTTATTTAACTTTATTCATAAACAGTATAACCACATGCCATACTTTATGCAATTGCTTCTTTTTTATTGAAAAAATTTATTGACAACACACCGTGCATTTGTTATAGTAGGAAAAATCTGATTTTAAGCAAACTACGTGAGGGAGTAATTTGCACGAAGGAACGTGTGATTTGTCAACATACTGGTATTTTGTACCTGGCAAATCTTAATGAATGAGACTCATGTATGCAGCAAAACAATACATACAGCGCTTTTGTACGTCTGTACTGTTCTGCTGCATACATGAGTCTTTTTGCGTGTTCAGATACTTTCTTAAGAAAAAAGGAAAAGGAGATTTTGTTATGGCACTCGTTATTGAACTATTTTTGTTAGGTGTTGGGCTTTCTATGGATGCTTTTGCAGTTTCTGTCTGTAAGGGGCTCGGTATGAAAAAGCTGAACAAAAAACAGGCACTCATCATCGGGCTTTACTTCGGCGGATTTCAGGCATTGATGCCGTTTGTCGGCTGGCTCCTCGGCAGCCAGTTCCAGAAATATATCACAAGCATTGACCACTGGATCGCATTCATCCTGCTTGGCTTCATCGGCGGCAAAATGATGATCGAAGCAGTCCGGGAATGGAACGAAGAGGAAGTTGTCGATGTCATGGACGCACCGATCGACCACAAAAACATGCTTGTTCTCGCTGTCGCA
Organism: Blautia sp. OM07-19; assembly: GCF_003481595.1. Classification (NCBI taxonomy): domain Bacteria; kingdom Bacillati; phylum Bacillota; class Clostridia; order Lachnospirales; family Lachnospiraceae; genus Blautia; species Blautia sp. OM07-19. The sequence continues at coordinate 144,073 of NZ_QULA01000005.1, read as the reverse complement.
ACCAGTATTGACGCACTCACTGTCGGAATCACATTTGCTTTCCTCGGAACTCCGATCGTAGAAGCGATCACCATCATCGGGATCACAACCATGGTCATCTCCATCGCCGGAGTTGTTGTTGGAAACTTCTTCGGAAGCAGATACAAGAGCAAAGCTGAGTTTATCGGCGGCCTGATCCTTGTTCTCCTTGGGCTCAAGATCCTTCTGGAGCACCTCGGTATCCTGGTTTTCTGATGAAATAATAAAACATCTGCACTGTGCAGAACAGCCCTGCTTCACGCTGTCACACATGAAGCAGGGCTGTTCTTTTTTATATTGTGGAGGCACTCATTTTATTTTTCCAGTACAAGGGGCTCATACGGTTCCAGTATGATCTCGCCACCATTCTCGATCTCATACTCTTTTTCATAATTTCCCAGAAGTTTATGGTAAGTTTTCCACTCCGGTTTCGCCTGGAGTACGATTTTTCCACCGGTCAGGTTGTTGAATACGACCAGTTCTTCCTCTTTGTAATTTCTCTTATATGCAAGCACATCTGCATTTTCTCTCTCAAAAAATTCAATCGTTCCCTCAGAGATCACTGCTTTCTCTTTGCGGAGTCCGACCAGTTTCTTATAGAAAGAGTAAATAGAATCCGGATCCTGCATTTCTTTTTCCGCATTGATTTCTTTATAATTATCAATTACAGAAATCCATGGTTCCGCTTCTGAAAAACCTGCATTTACATCTGCCGACCACTGCATTGGAGTTCTACTGTTGTCTCTGGATTTTGCTGCAAGGATTTCCAGTGCTTCCTCCTTTGACTTTCCTTCTGAGAGAAGGATCTCATAATAGTTCAGACTTTCCACATCACGATACTGGGAAATATCGCTGTAATGAGCATTTGTCATTCCAAGCTCTTCTCCCTGATAAATATAAGGAGTTCCGCGCATCATATGAATCGTCAACAGCAAAAGGATCATGACCATCGAAAAAGTGACAGAGATCGATGAAAAATATCTCGACCTGAATATCCGGGACTACAACTGTGTCGCTGTCGTCAGCAGCCAGACGTATAACAGTGACGGCGTAATGTTTGAGTACACCCAGTCCCGCCACCGCCCGGATCACTTCCGTTTCTATGATAATGCGGTGAGAAAATAAAATATTGATGGAAAGTACATTGACATTTCCTGAAAAAGCGTTTATTATATATAACATATTTATTTAGTATGTTTATATGATTTTTGTTTGATTAAGGAGTGTGATCTCATGAATATCTTATGCTTTGGCGATTCTAATACCTGGGGATACAAGCCGGATAAGACCGGACGCTTTGATGAAAATACAAGATGGACTGCTCTTCTTCAGAAGAAGCTTGGTCCAGAATATCATATTATAGAGGAAGGACTTTGCGGCAGGACTACTGTCTTTCAGGATGAGCTCCGCGAGAGCCGCCGGGGGCTGGATATGATCGGTGTCACTGTGGAAATGCACAATCCTCTCGATCTCGTGATCATCATGCTCGGAACGAACGACTGCAAGACCCGCTATGGTGCATCCGCCAGTGTAATCGCCCGAGGTCTGGATCAGGTGATCCGTAAAGCACGGCTCAATGCATCTCAGCACTTTGATCTGCTTGTCATCTCTCCGATCCATCTTGGTCATGGTGTCGGAGAAGCGGATTTTGACCCGGAATTCGATGAGAGATCTGAGGTCGTTTCCAGAAATCTCGCAAATGAATACCGTAAAGTTGCACTCCAAAATCATGCTGCTTTTTTGAATGCCGCTGATTTTGCTTCTCCAAGCACTACGGACCGTGAACATATGGATGAAGTTGGACATGCTGCACTCGCTGATGCTATTTATGATAAGATCACTGCACTTGAGAAGGGACTTGCAAATGTGATCTGAGATTACTGTTCACCTGTAATATCCCGCAAATGAAAAAAGAAGAAGATCAATCTCTTACCAGAACCATTTCGGCAAAGTTTGATCTTCTTCTTTTTTCTTATAATATGTACTGCAAAAGCCAGCAGATAAACGGCAGTGTCACAATGCTGCATATCGTCGTCACGAACACACCGCCCAGTGCATAGTCTCCATCTGAGCCAGCGCTGTTTGCCATCATAACTACAGAAGTCATCGCCGGCATTCCTGCGATCAGAGCCATTGTCAGATGGATCTCTTCTGAAATCGGAAATAGATTCAAAACTCCATACATGATGACCGGGATCAGAAGCATCTTGACCAGTACGATTCCGTAAAGGGAAAGTTCTTTTATATATCTGCGGATATCGATGCACGCAAATACGCCGCCCACATAAATCATGGCAAGTGGAGATGCGGTCGCACCTATCTTCTGCAGTCCTGTATCCAGAAGCTGTGGAATCTTAATCCCTGTTACTACGAGAAAAAGTGCCGCAAAAATCGCCACCGTTGCCGGATTGACCAGTTTCCGCGGATCAAACTTCCCTTTTCCACATGGAGTGGTCAGTTTTACTCCCATTGTCCACAACATGAACTGGTCGATCACGGTAAATACTGAAACATAAAGAATTCCATTCTGTGGAAAAATACTCGTGATGATCGGGATTCCCATGAAACCGACATTTCCAAACAGAAACATCGCCTGGTAGATTCCCGCCTGGTCGCCTCCCAGGTGAAATATTTTTGTCATTCCCAGACTTATGATGAACGTGCAGATATAAAACACTGCTGCGATCACCAGAATAGATAAGGAATGAAAAAGTGTATCCCGCTCCACACCGTCTATGATATTGACAAAAATCATCACCGGCAGTGCCATCTTGATCACAAATCTTGAGATCGGATCAAGAGTTTCACTGTTCAGTACTTTTGTTTTTACCAGAATCATGCCTGCCAGAATGTAGATCACAAACAGGCCGATCTGCTGAAGCAGGATCTCAAGCGTATTCATTTGTTTTCCTGCTTTCTTTGTACTTCGACAAAATCAGAATAACTGCGAAGGTGATCATTTCAGATGCCAGGAAGGACAGCCATACACCATTCATTCCCAGAATCCTGGAAAGTACGATCGCACAGATTCCGATCGCGATCGCGCCTCGGAGCAGAGAGCCGATGATTGCCGGACGTGGGTTTGCTGTTGCGGAAAAATATGCAACGAGCATGATATTGACTCCTGCGAACAAAAATCCCAGGAAGTATAACCGAAGACCTGTGTGTGCATATTCCAGAAGAAGCTGGTTGTTTTCACTGTTGAATACTGCAATAAACGGATCTGTAAAGGTCCAGACCAGTGCGACCATGACGATTTCTATTGCTGCTGCGCAGGTCAGTGCCCAGCGGAGAAGTTTTTTTACATCGCCAGATGCACCTTTGCCGAAGCTTTCGCTGATCAGAGGCTGCGCGCCCTGTGCCATACCGTTCATGATCGCCATTCCCACAAGCGAGAGGTTTGCTACTACTCCATATGCAGCAACTCCGGTGCTTCCAGTAAGTCCAAGGATCAGCATATTAAATATGAACGTGATCACTGCGGAGGAAATTTCGCCCACAAACGCGGACACGCCAAGCTGACAACAGGAGATCAGATGCCACACGGACAGTTTTTTCCATTTGAAACCGATGTTGCATTTTTTGCTGAAATAATGCGTGGAACATACCAGCATCGTAACACACGGACAAAAAGCAGTTGCCAGCGCCGCACCGGAAAATCCAAGCCCTGCCGGGAAAATAAAAATGTAATCAAACACGATATTGAAGGCACTGCCGGCAAGGGAACCTGCCATTACGGTTGAGGTTGCATAATCGTTTCGTGCAAATGCGGTAACGGAATAATTGCACATAAAAAACGGTGCAAAAACAAGAACGATCCGCAGATAAGTTTTGCCAAGCGCGATCAGCTCTGCATCTGCTCCAAGGAGCGCCAGAAATTTATCCGGGAAGAAAATCCCGATCAGCATAAATGGAATGCTGAAAAGTACCGCCCAGCTGATCGACTGTGTAAAATAATGATCCGCCTCTTCACCTTTGGCTCTGCGGATCCCGTATCTCGTCGCAGAACCGATCCCGATCATGGATCCTATTGCGAACATGATTCCAAAAACCGGCAGGATCAGGTTGAGGACTGCCAGTCCATTTGCTCCTGAGCTGACCGATATAAAAAAAGTGTCTGCAAGAATATACACGGATTGCCCCATCATACTTGCTACACTTTGGAAAACATATTTTGTAAATTTTTTTAGCATAATTTTTCTCCATTTCACAGACTGTCCTCTGCATTATAGTAAAAAGTTCTCGAAAAGACAATAGACTTTTCAAGAACTTTTTATATTCAGCGTTTCCTGCCAAGTTCCCAGAATGCTACGGCACTTGCGGCTGCTACATTCAGGGAATCGACGCCGTGTGACATTGGGATCTTTACTGTGTAGTCACAGTCTGCAATGGTCTGAGATGCCAGACCGTCTCCTTCTGTGCCGAGAACGATGGCAAGTTTTTCTTCCGCGAGGAGCTTCGGATCATCGATGCTGAAAGAATCGTCACAAAGTGCCATTGCCACGGTTTTGAAGCCAAGGTTCTGGATCGATTTCATTCCTTCTTCCGGCCAGGAGGATTTTTTGTCAAAATATGTCCACGGAATCTGGAATACCGTTCCCATGCTTACGCGGGCGGCTCTTCGATAGAGCGGGTCACTGCACCCGCTGGTCAGAAGGACCGCATCCATATGAAGTGCCGCTGCGCTGCGGAAAATGGCTCCGATATTTGTCGGATTCACGACATTCTCCAGGATTGCGATGCGGCTGGTATTCTGGCAGATTTCTTCTACAGACGGAAGACGGCGGCGTTTCATGGCACAGAGCATGCCGCGTGCCAGTGCGTAGCCGGTCATTCCCACAAGGACATCATATTCTGCTGTATAGACCGGAATTTTCGGATATCGCTCCAGGATCTGCTTCGCCTCACCCTCCAGGTCTTTGTGCTCAACCAGAAAAGAAAGCGGCTCATATCCTGCATTTAATGCACGTTCGATCACCTTCGGACTTTCCGCAATAAAGAGCCCTGGTTTTGGTTCATAATACCGCAGAAGCTGCACTTCCGATGTCCGTGCGTATACGTCTAATTCCGGTACGGTGATGTCGTTGATTTCGATTATATTGTTCACGGTGTTCTCCTATTTATTATCAAACGTAATATTTCGGATCATATTCCGGTTGATAAGCTGTGTGCCTTTCTTTGGTGTTTCGACTTTGACCCACTGGGCATCTGCCTCGACGAATCTGCCCTTGATCGCACCAACTTCGTTAAAAAGACTTACTACACAATCCCGTCCTACATACTGATCTAACATCGAACCGCTCATATCCTCATACTCCTTTTCACTATCAATGATTGTAATAAAATTCTGTGTCTGCTGCATTGCTGACATCACCGTCAGCATATTCAGATTATTGATTGCTACCATTGTAGCCGCATCCATCGCCGTCACCCCACAATTTCTGATAAGATATCTACTTCCTGTACTCTTCTATTTTACAGCTATGTTCCTGTGTTTTTTTATCATAATTAACTCCGACAAGCAACAAATTTCCATGATATTCTTCAAGGCTCTGACAATATTCTCTTTCCTTGATCTGTGCGATAACACCGACTGCATCTTTGTTCCATTTCAATTCTACTACCAACGCCGGTTTATCTGCAAATCGCTTTCTTGGAATAAAAACCAAATCTGCAAAGCCCTTTCCACCAGAGAGTTCCCGATGAACTGTATAAAAATTCCGCGCGGCATAAAGTGCAAGCGAAATCGTATAACTTAATGCATTTTCATCATTGTACTGAATATGCGAAGTCTCAAAGTGTGCCTGCCGAATCCCCTCCGCGACCTGTTTTTCACGTCCCTGCCAGATTGCCTGCAGGGTATCTGCTGAATTTTTGAGTGCTTTCGATACTTCTCCCCAATCTGATACGGATACTGCATTCACATATTCTGCCCGGATTTCATCATTAGGAATAAACACAGATCTTGCAGAATAATGATACCCCAAATATCCAAGGTGGATCAACAAGGTCAAAACATCGTCTTCGGTACGGAAAGTTGTCATATCATTTGTAAAACTTCCTCAAAAGAATATCCATCATACCAGTTTCTGATCTCACTAAGTTCCATATGATACTCTTCACAGAGTTTTTTTACTTCCGCTTCTGTAAAACCAACATAAGAAGCCAATGGTCCCGGGTCTATCATAGAAAATTCATCAAACATATTCAGCGCACTGTGTGTGCCATATTTTTTGATAGGAAGAATCCCCGTCATATATGCAAGATGGATATAACTTTTGTCTTTGATCAAATCACGCAAAAAATCCAGATATTTCTCCTGTGCTTCTTTGTCATTCTTAAATTCTCGAAAAATGCAATCCCATTCATCTATAATAAGAATAAATGGGCATTTACTTTCTGCATAAATATCCTGCATGGTCTCTGCCAGATCTTCCGGATCAAACAACTCCACATCCGGATACAGTCTTGCAAGTTCTCGGATCACTCTCTGTTTTATTCTGGTAAGCAGTTCCTGCACATTAGCGCTTCGGCTTAAAAATTCCTGCACGTTAAGAAAAATTGTATCATATTTATTCAGATATCTGGTAAAATTTTTGTCTTCCGCAATTTCCAGACCTGCAAATAACTCTCTGGAATCACAGCCTCTGCTGTAATACGCAGTCAGCATATCTGCCGCCATAGATTTCCCGAAACGTCTCGGTCTACTGACACAGACATATGCCTGCATGGTATTTATCACACGATTTGTATATTTTATCAACCCTGTTTTATCCACATAAATATCAGAATTTACAGCTCTCTGAAATTTACTGTTATCCGGATTCAGATAATTTCCCATTCTGGTGCAGTCCTTTCTTGCTTTTTGTTTTATCTTACCACAAAGCCGTGCTGGATTCTATGATTTGTGAAAAAATACAGACCCACAATTTCTGCGGATCTGTATTTTAATTTTTTATTCGAAGGTTCCGGTAAATTTCCAGACCATATCCGGTTCTTCCGGGAGATAAGTTACGTTTGGACGCCAGGTTGCAATAACTTTGTCTTCTGAATTTACCCACAAACAATATTCTTCTTTATAGGAAGTATTTATAAGTCCTACGGACAGATACAGTGCTTCTGCATCCATTGCATAAGCCACGCTGTGATATCTTTTTGTAAAATCAGACGGGTAAAGATCATTACATTTCCATGCTTTGTAGCCAGCATAAAGCACTTTCTGTTCGCCGTCGATCACAGCTTCAATCTTAATTCTATATCCCTCTTTCGTAAGCACTGCGCTCTCGATCTTTCGTAGATTTTCTGTAAAAAGAATCTTGCGGTCAAATAATCTTGCAGCCTCCTGTCTGGCAGTTCGAAATGCACCTTCCGGCTGTACAAGTGACAGGCTGTTTATCTTGGTCCGAAGTGCTTTCTCTGCTGCTTCCAGCTGTTCCTCTTTGCATGGTTCAGAAACTGCTTCCTTTATATATTTCAGACAGATATCTGCGGCAAGATATTCTCTCGCACCTGCTGTGATTCCAATTGCCACCGGAAGATCACGGAAACAGATCAGATACTGACCAAATGCTCCCTCGGCCGCAAAGATTTCTTTTCCTGCTTTTATGTGATAAGCATAATGTGTCAGTGCTTTCTTTTCATCTCCCGGAATTTCTACTCTCGGTTTTCCCATTTCTTCTATCCACCAGGATGGTACAAGCTGCCCGCCTTTCCAGTTTCCTTTCTGAAGCAGAAGCTGTGCCAGTGCGGAAATCTGCGGCGCAGTCAGATACATTCCCCATCCGCCGGTATTGTGTCCTTCCGGACTTGTCAGCCAGTTGATCCTGCCTGCATGGTAAGCAGATCATAAATTGTAATATCTTCCAGTGCTTCATCATACGCCGCCGGTAACTCTTCTCTCACATAATCCAGAAGATGATCTTCCAGATGAAGTTTTCCTTCGTCTACAGCAAAACCAACACAGATACTGGTTCCGATCTTTGACAGGGAATGCATCATCTGCGGATCATTCAGTGAAAAAGGTGCCCAGGCTCCTTCCAGAACAGTCTCGCCTTTGTAGCGAACAGACATACTGTGCAGTTCAACTGTATTCTCAAGTTCTTCCAGCATTTCTGCCAGTTTTATTGGATTAAGTTCAGTTCTTGTAAATGTATCAGTCATTTTTCTCCTCCTCAGACGGCTGCCAGATAGATGTTTCAATACGGATACCGCCTTTTTTAAGATGGAATTTATTTTTGCTCCAGGCATCCGGATATTTCTGCGGAAGACGTGAGATCGCATATACAACTGTTACGTTCATAAAAAATGTGATCACCTGGAAAATATTTGTGATCGTTACGATGCTCATATCAAAAATGATCGGAAACAGTACTACGATCAATGTGTATGTATAGATCAGAAATGGTGCACCAAAACGATTTTCCTTCAGGATTCCTTTTGGAAGCCAGCCATCCTTTGCAGCCTGTGCGATTGGATATCTGACATCATTGAATACTCCGTTCAGTGTTGTGATGATTGCCATAATCGGTCCACCGATCATAAAAATCTTGTAGACTACGGACGGCAGGATTGCCTGTGCTGCCGGAAGAATCGTCTCTACACCAGCCACCTCAACTTTGCTCTTAGAAGAATATTTTATCGTAGTTTTTGTTTGTTGTAAACAGGCAGCTTAGAGTTGTCAAAACAGGACTGCCATATGGCAGCCCCTGCTATCAAAGTTCTTTTATTTTATCCCGCAGTTTCTCGGCGAAATCACAGTTGAGTTTCATAAAAAGTTTCTGTTCCTCAGGTGTCCAGGTATCGTAGATCGTGTTTTCGATCTGGATGACTTTGTAGACGGTGTCTTCCATCAGTTTACGGCCTTTTTCGGTGAGGAAGACCATTGTATTGCGGCCTTCTCCTGGGGTAAGGTAGAGGAGGTCTTTCTGCTCCATCTTGCGGATTGCTGAATTTACGGTGGATTTTGTCAGGCAGGCTTCTTTGTAGAGAACGCTCTGGTTGCAGCCTTCCTGATGAAAATTAAAAACATACAAAATCCAGAATTCACTGTCTGAGAGATTCATCTTGAGTGCAGACTCATGGTAGGCACTCTGCATCAGACCTTCAATATAAACCCATTCTTTAAATCTTGATTCCATGAACTACGCCTCCCATCAAATATAACCGTATTTTTTCCTGTTGCGCATCAGGAAGAAGATCGACAGGATCAGTGCAAAAATTTCTGCCGCGATCACTGCATACCAGATCCCATATGGTCCGAACAGGATCGGAAGTACCAGAACACAGATCACTTCAAAAATCAGCGTTCTTCCAAAAGAAATCATCGCGGAAGTAAATCCGTCGTTCAGTGCCGTGAAGAACGATGAGGCATAGATATTATATCCTGAAACAAGGAAGGAAATGGAATATACGGCAAATGCATAGGTTGTCATTTCCAAAAGTTCCGTATCGTAGCTTACAAAGATCATCGACAGCGGTCTTGCCAGAAGTTCTGCCGCTATGGTCAGAACTATGCTCATGACCAGAATGATCCTGAGGCTTTTTTTGAAGAGATTCTTCAGTTCGTTTCTGTTTCCTGCGCCATAATGGTAGCCTACGATCGGTGCGCTTCCCATCGAATAGCCGATATAAATAGACAGAAAAATAAAGTTCACATACATGATCACGCCATATGCCGCAACACCATTTGTGCCGAGCATTCGCATCAGCTGCCAGTTATACAGCATATTTACGATTGACATAGACACATTTGTCATAAACTCGGAAGCACCGTTTGTACAGGCTTTTGTGATCGCACGCAGATCCATATGTGTTTTTCCAAGACGAAGTTTACTGCTCCTTGACATGATAAAAAAGGTCAGTGGTACAATGCCGCCGATCGTCTGGCTGAGTGCTGTAGCAGATGCGGCACCTGCCACTCCCCATCGAAATACTGCGATAAATAATGCATCCAGCACGATGTTTAACACACCAGATACCAATGTTGTAACAAGTCCAAGCTGCGGACGCTCCGCTGTGACAAGAAAACTCTGAAATACATTCTGAAGCATAAACGGAACAAGGGCAAGCATCAGGATCCTGCCGTAAGTCACACAATATGGGAGCATTTCGGCATCTGCACCCAGAAACTGCGAGATCGGTCCGACAAAGATCTCACCAATTACGGTAAACAGAAGTCCCAGACCGACCAGCAGATAAACAAGCAGAGAAAAGATCTCGTTCGCTTTCTTCTTATCGCCAACGCCCAGAGTGTAGGCAACGAGGGCACTGCCTCCGGTTCCAATCATAAATCCGACCGCACCGAAGATCATCAGGAACGGCATGACAATGTTGACCGCAGCAAAAGGCTCTGCGCCGATAAAGTTTGAGATAAAAAATCCATCTACAACACCATAGATGGAGGTCAGCACCATCATAATGATGGATGGGAATGTGAAGCGGAGCAGTTTGCTGTAAGTGAAATGCTCCGATAATTCAATATGCATAAAAATCCTCCTGATATAAAAAATGTACGAAATCGTACTTGATAGCATAGTACGATTTCGTACATAATGCAAGAAGAATTTTATTCATCTGCGCTCCAGATCAAATGACATTTCGCCGCCAGCTCTTCTTCTTTCTGCTGCGCTTTCTCTGGTTCATCCTGGTAATCCCAAAGTGCAAAAGTTTCTTTTACATTCTCCGGGTCAACATAATAGACATGTTCAATCCCTGTTGGAAACGAGGTTTCATCTGTAGATTCGTCCGCTCCGCGCTCATATGCTTCCTGAAAATCCTGCAGATTCCAAAGCTCATTTTCTGTATTCGGATCGGATGGGTATTCTTTGCGGGTCCACATGGTTTCTGACAGCATATAGAACATGTTTTTCTGATCCACGGACAGGATTGATCTCATCCGTCCCAGTGGATTGACTGTAGAATATACTTTCCCGTCTTTTACGGAAATATCTGCCTCGTCCCAGGAAATATAATTCTCTTTGTCATAGTACCAGTAATGTCCGATTCCGCCTGCTGCCACTACGAGAATGACCGCCAGAAGGACAGATGCAATCCGTTTCTTACGGATCTTTCGGCGGATCTTTCGGAGTGGTTCTGCCTCTGTTTTGTTTGTCTGTGTCAAATTGTTTCCTTTCGCGGTGGCTGTCAGACGATTTTCTCTCATCATTTCTTCCTGCATCTTTCTGCAGGCGGGACACGTCTTGAGATGTTCTTCTACAAGCTGGCGGCTGTCTTCACTGACCATATCGTCCACATAAAGCGGAAGTAGGTCTTCTATGATATTACAGGTGATCTTCATGGTTTAATTCCTCCCTGATCTTCTTACATGCTCTGTGATAAGTGACTCTTGCCCAGCTTTCGCTTTTGCCAAACAGCGAGGAGATTGTGGTAAATGACAGTTCTCCGAACACACGAAGGGAAAAGACTTCTTTGTACGGCTCTGCAAGTCTGTGCAGTACTTTGTGAACCTGAAATGCCGTTTCTTTATCCGAAAAATTCTGAAGCAGATCCGGTACAAAAGTATCCTCTGTTTCTTCCTGAGATTCCGGTGCATACTTTTTATTTTTCTTCAGATAGTCATAATATGTGTTTTTGGAGATCTGACAAAGCCACACTCGCAGGTCACAGTCGCCTCTGAAATCGTCGACTTTTTTCAGGGCTTTGAAGAATGTTTCCTGTGTGAGTTCCTCTGCGATATGGGTATTATGCGAAAGCGAAAGCAGATAACGGTATACGATGGTGAAATATTGTTCGTATATCTCCTGAATATTCAGCATTGGTGTTTTCCTCCTTCACATATATGACGATGTATGTATCAGAAACGTTACAAAAAATCTCACAAAAGAAAAAGGCATTCCGATCTATGGAACACCTTTTTCTCTTTTATAAATTCCCAATCCACGTGCACGCAAGTTCTATCCATGACTGGCATTCTGGCTGGATGCAGCCGCCATCTTCGTGGCTGGTTTCTTCGTTTGCGAGACTGAGGCCGTGACCGCCTGACGGATATAGATGCAGTTCTACGGGTACTCTGTGTTTGCGCAATGCTTCAAAAAACAGCATGGAATTCTCAACCGGAACGGTATCATCTGTAACGGTATGCCACAGAAAAGTCAGCGGAGTATCCTCTGTTACCTGGAATTCCAGGGACTGTTTTTTTCTCTTTTCCGAATCATTACTGTTCTCTCCGAGCAGAGCTTCAAAAGAACCCATATGCGCAAATTTTCCAGATGTAATGACCGGATAACTGAGGATCATTCCATTTGGCTTCACCATTTCCGCATCTGTATGCAGAGCTTCTGAGATGAATTTTTCCCTCCAGAATACGCCAAGACTCGCTGCCAGATGACCTCCCGCAGAAAAGCCCTGGAGGATGATCTTGTCCGTATCAATATGGAATTCTCCTGCATGTTCTCTTAAATATGCGACCGTTTTTGCAAGCTGCATTAACGCCAGCGGATACCTCGCCGGAGCTACACTGTAGCGCAGGATCACCGCATGATATCCTCTTGCAAGATACTGCATGGCGATTGGTTCGGTCTCTCTGTCGGAGGTCATTTCATAACCACCGCCCGGGCAGATCACAACGACCGGACGCTTCCTGTCCGGGTGCATTTCCACAGAATTATCCAGAATATAGGTATATAGATCCGCAGTCTCCTGGTATCCTTCTACTTTAATCTCTATCTTTTTGTAGATCATTTAAGCCTCCGTTTCCTTACACACATCCACCCATCCGTTTGCATCTGCGACCTGTTCAAGTTCCGGGATCGTGAGTTTTACTGCGCTGTGGTCGTTGCCTGCTGCCGGGTATACGGTGTCAAATTTCTTTAAGCTTTCGTCCAGATAAACCTCAATATCATCGTTGATTCCAAACGGGCACACGCCGCCCGGGGCATGTCCGATCACTTCCTCTACCTGATCGAACGGGATCATTTTTGCTTTGACATGAAAGGTATCTTTATACTTACGATTATCGACTCTTGCAGTGCCTTCTGTGAGGATCAGAACCGCATTTTCTCCCTGCAAAAAGGACATCGTCTTAGCGATCATTCCCGGCTCTACACCGAGTGCTTCTGCTGCCATCGCAACCGTTGCTGTGGATTCCTCAAGTTCGATCACATGATCCAGAAATCCCTTATTTTCCAGATATTCTTCTGCTCTTTTTAATGACATGATGTCCTCCTTTTACAGTACATAATAATGTGGAATGATATCCTCATAATGGCCATCTGGCAGACGGAACCCACCGGGGATCACGCTAAGTTTCTTAAAATCAAAAATAGAATGACATCTGTATTTTATTCCTTACAGTTGTCACTCTATCTGTATACCACGTTGAAGCGTTTTCGTCAATCACGCCGTGGATTTTTATTCCAGCTTTTTTATTTATTCAGATTATCTGGACCAAATCCAAGCGGAAGAAGTTCTTTCAGCGTGAAAATCTCATACTGGTCCTTGCTGGTTGCGAGAATAATCTGGAATTCTTCAGGATTGCAGAATTCCATCATAACCTGGCGGCAAACACCACATGGAGCTGCGTATTCTTTCATAATTTTATTCATACCACCAACCACACAGATAGCGTCAAACTCCATTACGCCTTCACTGACTGCCTTAAAAAATGCAGTTCTCTCCGCACAGTTACTTGGTGTGTATCCCGCATTTTCGATGTTACAGCCGCCATAAACCTTACCGTTCTTTGCCAGCAATGCCGCACCTACATGAAAATGTGAATACGGTACATAAGAATAATCCATCATACCGATCGCTTTTTCGATCAGTTCCTGAATCTGTTTCTGTTCCATTTTCTTCATATTTCTGCTCAACTCTTTCTTAATAGCCTGTAGCTTCTTCGTTTTTGATGATTTTGACAATACGGCTTGTGCCGAGGCGATCTGCTCCAAGGCTTAAGAATTTTTCTGCATCATCCAGAGAAGAGATTCCTCCGGCTGCTTTCATCTTTACATTCGGGCCGATGTGCTCGGAAAACAGTTTGATATCATCAAAAGTCGCACCTGCCTTGGAAAATCCGGTAGAGGTTTTGATATAATCTGCTCCTGCTTTGGTAACTGCCTCACACATTTTGATCTTTTCTTCATCGGTCAGAAGGCAGGTCTCGATGATCACTTTGAGGATCTTGGAACCGCAGACTTTTTTGAGAGTGCGGATCTCTTCTTCGATCGCGTCAAACTTGCCGTCTTTTGCCCAGCCGATGTTGATGACCATATCAATCTCATCTGCACCATTTGCCAGAGCATCTTTTGTTTCGAATTCTTTTGTTGCTGTAGTCATGTATCCGTTCGGGAAACCGATAACAGTGCAGACTGCCATTTTGTCCTGCACATATTCTTTGACCTGTTTTACATATGCAGGCGGAATGCAGACGGAGGCTGTTCCATATTTGATTGCGTCGTCACAGATCTGTTTGATCTCTTCCCATGTAGCAGTCTGTGTCAGTAAAGTATGATCTACGTGTTTTAAAATTTCTTTTGCATCCATGTTTTTATTATTCTCCATTCTTATTAGTTACTGTTCACTCCGTTCACAGTAACTTGGTCAAAATCCATTCCACATCACCTACGGTGATGGAATTTTGCCCTGTATATCTCGGGATTTTGCCATATTCATGGCAAAACACCTCGCGGGATACTACCTGTGAACAGTAACTCTTATTATTCATTATGCCAGTTCCAGTGCAATTTCCATCATTTTGCCGAATCCAAGCTGACGGTCCTCGGCACTTAAGGATTCTCCTGTATACAGATGATCCGAAATTGTCAGCATGCAGAGTGCTTTCTTTCCTGCTTTGGCAGCATTCATATATAATGCCGCTGCTTCCATCTCCACTGCCAGCACGCCCATATCGCGCCACAGGTCGTTTACATTGCTCATGGCATTGTAGAATACATCGGAAGACAGAACATTACCTACAACCACATTCGTGCCCTGACGTTTCGCAGTCTCTACAGCTCTGTTCAGCAGTTCGTAATCTGCGATCGGTGCGAAAGTTCCCGGCAGACCATACTGATACGCATAATTGGAATCTGTGCAGGCACCCATACCGATCACCACATCCATCAGTTTGATGTTGTCCTGGAAAGCTCCGGCAGAACCGATACGGATGACCTGATCTACATCATAAAAATTGAACAGCTCGTAAGAATAGATTCCGATAGACGGCATCCCCATACCGCCTCCCATAACAGAAATTTCCTTTCCTTTATAGGTTCCTGTATATCCGAACATGTTTCTGACAGCATTCACCTGTCTTGGATTCTCCAGATATGTCTCTGCAATATATTTTGCACGGAGCGGATCTCCCGGCATCAGTACAGTTTTTGCAAAATCTCCTGCTTTGGCACTGTTGTGTGCAGTTGGAATATTTGTCATCTTACTCCTCCTTTATATTAATTTCGTTTTTGCTGTAATATCATTCCCCAGATTAGGCGGATATTTATAATCCGTCAGATCAGCGTAATGTGCTGAAATCCTTTTTCCCTTAATATATCAGCCAGGTAAGCCAGATACTCCTGGTTTGGAACCTGGTAATGCGAATACTGCTCCCTGACTCCCATCGGACGGTATGCAATGATCTTTACGCGGATATCGTTGATCTTGAGATATGGTGCAAGAAAATCTCCCATCTCACGGATACTTCTCTCTGTATCATAAAGATCCGGTACGATGACCGCTCTTACTTCATAAAGCTTGGAAGTTTTTGCCAGATATACAGCATTCTTCAACACCATTTCATTTGTAAAATCGGTGACCTTCCTGTGCTCGGCAGCTTCAAACGCTTTGATATCCAGCATTACGCCGTCTGATACTTCCATCAGTTCCGGATAATCCTCAAACGGGATCATGCCGTTGCTGTCGATCAGTGTCCCCAGTCCGTCCTTCTTTGCCAGGCGGAACAACTCTGTCAGGAACTCCGGCCAGAGCATGCACTCTCCCCCTGAAACACTAAGACCTCGGATGAACGGAATCTGCTTCTTAACTTTTGCATAGACTTCTTCCGGTGTCATCTCAAAGGTTCTCGGAGAACTGTCGTTGGGACAGACGTGGATGCAGGTATCACACTGTACACATTTCGATGGATCGAACGCCACTTTGCCATTCTCATCAAAAGACAGTGCACCTGCCAGGCACTGTTTCACACAGGTACCGCATTGTACACATAATTTCCTTGTTTCCGGATTGTGGCAGTATTTGCAGTTGATATTACATCCCTGCAGGAACACTGCCGTCCGGTTACCCGGACCATCCACACTGCTGAACGGGATGATCCGGTTCACTACTGCTTTCATTTAACGTACCTTTCTCTCCAGGATATGTCCGTTTCTTGCAGCACCAAGCCCCAGAGCTGTGGTATCCTGCAGAACAGCCTCTCCGTTTGCAAGTTTCTCAAGTTCAGAACGTTTTACAAGATATCCTGTGACACGGATCACATCGCTGTCGCTGGAATAGAAAGACAGGTAACGAAGATCCATCTTGAAGGAGCCCTTGATGATATCCAGTACATACTCCGGATTGCGATGAACAGTCATATCGATCGGGAAGATATCGCCGGTTCCTGAAGTAAAGTATTTGTGGAACTTTCTCAGCACGTTGAGCTGATCGATCAGTTCTTCCGGTTCCTCGCCGATCGGGATACGTGTTCCCGGAGTTACATTCTCATCCTCAGCAAGTCCTACCTGTGCATGAAGGAGGAAATGTCCGCCGGTTCCTTCACAATATTTATTCTTGTGGTTCAGATTAAATTCCTTGATGATCTCCATGATCTCCACACCCAGATCATTGGCTGCTTCATCATGTCCGAAACGTCCCTTGAGACCTTCTTTTTCGAAAAGGATATTGACACAGTCAGCAAGACCTACCAGACCATACATGCCGGAGAAACGATCTCTGTGGATAAATCCTTCTTTTGCCAGGAAGTTATTCTCAAAGAATCCGCTCTCTTCTACCTCGAACTTGATTCTTGCATCCATGTAACGGGCCATGATATCCAGTACATATGGAAGTTCACGTTCTTTGAAATCCTGGATGTTCTTTGCTCTCTTGGCAATGTTTCCAAGGACCAGACGGCAAAGGGTATACGCACCGCCGCCAAGCAGAAGGCCATTGTAGCAGCTGGCGATCACATAATTCTCACCAAGCTCGCTCTTGAACATCTTGTGATTGGCAAAGCTTGGTTTTGCGCTGTGCATTGCACAGTCGATCGCTTTGAGGGCAAAATCATCCGGAGTAATGTCTTCGTCATATTTGAAGCTTAAGTTCGGAACTGCATTTTCCAGTTCTTTCTCAGCTTCCAGAAGCAGACGTCCTGCCTTGGTCTCTCTCGGTCCGATGTTTGCATGTGAGAAGGAATCGAGGATCGTGCGGTCCATCTGTGTCAGGAACAGCTTCAGCATCTTTTTTGCCTGAGCTTCATCGACGGTATCGATGTATGGCTCCAGTAATTCATCCAGCTGTCCTACGTAAACCGGGTAATTGGTAACACTCGGTACATGTTTATAAAAGATCATCAGGCTGTTCAGTGCCTCATAGAGATCGGTCGGCGGATCGAGCTGCAAGAATTTGCTTCCTTCTTTCAGGAATTTCGCATAATCCGGGATAATGTAACGCGGACGCATCGGCGCATGTCCTTCAGACAGGTCGCAGATACATTTGCGGTCGATCGGTACATTCAGAAGCTCATCCAGTCCTTCC
Source organism: Blautia sp. OM07-19 (assembly GCF_003481595.1). Lineage (NCBI taxonomy): Bacteria > Bacillati > Bacillota > Clostridia > Lachnospirales > Lachnospiraceae > Blautia > Blautia sp. OM07-19. Next base: position 126,346 of record NZ_QULA01000005.1, on the reverse strand, counting down.
GGAAGATCAAGGACTTCCATCAGAGAATCTGCCTGATTTGCAAGGCAGGTCAGCTTCTGTTCATGAGTCAGCGTTGCGCTCTCTATAATTTCCAGAATGTTTTTTCTTGTTTCATTGACTCTTTCCATAGAAATGTCACGCATAGTAATTCCTCCTAAAATACTATAAAAAACTATTATTTTCCCTCAGTTGTCTTATCTTATTTATACCATATTTCCTGTAAACAAAAAAGAACAAATGTCTTTTTTTGCTGTCAAAAAAAGTGCTGCAAAAACTGTTTTCAGTCTTTTACAGCACTCTTTGCTCCACTTGTACCGTTTATTTGGATTTTACAAAAATCTTTCCGTTGGCTGCCGGTGTGTGAGCCTTACCAACAAACAGTACCAGTGCAATGATCGTTACCACATATGGAATCATGGAAATCAGGTTCGGGGATACCACATTGCTCTGTGCTGCCAGAGATTTGATACCACTGCAGAGACCAAACAGAAGGCATGCCTTTGTTGCGCCCTCCGGTGAGAATTTACCAAAGATTACAGCTGCGATCGCAATAAATCCCTGTCCTACAATAACGCTTGGACGGAACTGGTTGATGGTTGCCAGAGTTACGAATGCGCCGCCAAGTCCTGCAAAAAATCCTGACAGGATCACACAGGTATAACGAACTTTGTAAACATCGATTCCCAGAGATTCACATGCTTCCGGATGTTCTCCGACTGCACGGAGGTGTGCTCCAAATTTTGTCTTATAAAATACAAACCAGCACACAAATGCAAGAATGAATACCAGATACGCTACTGCGTAAACATTTAATACGTTGTTCCAGAATGAACCTGTCGGGAAGACACCCTCAAACAGCTTCGGAAGCTTGCAGCTTGGGTCCATAGCCGGTGTATCTGATGAGTTATTATACATTGCCTTGCAGAGAAACAGTGCAAGTCCAGGTCCCAGGAAGTTGATCGCTGTACCGGCGATCGTCTGGTCTGCGTGGCAAGAAATACATACAAATGCATGGATCAGGCCGAACAATGCGCCCGCCAGTCCTGCACATAAGAATGCGATCCAGCCGTTTCCGGTAGTCAGGCCCATTACCGCTCCGGTGAATGCACCAATTGTCATCATACCTTCGATACCAATGTTTACAACTCCACATCTCTCAGAAAAACAGGAGCCAAGTGCCGCCAGAAGAAGCGGCGGTGTTGCGATCAGAGTCGCATTGATCAGAAGACCAAGGTCTTTAATTAATCCGTTCATCTTATTTAGCCTCCTTCTTCTTTGCAGCATTCAGTACGAATACTTTGAATACGTGTGAGATGGCGATCAGGAGAACAACACATCCCATGATAATATCAACAACTTCAGACGGTGCCTTTACGATACTGAGCTTGGAACCGCCATATTTCATTGCACCATAGAAGATACCGGAAAAGATACATCCGATCGGGTTGGATCCTCCGATCAGGGCAACGGTGATACCTTCAAATCCAAATCCTTCCTGTCCTGCAAACTGGCTCAGACGACCTGCCATACCAAGTACCTGAACCGCGCCGCCGAGACCGGATAAAAGACCTGAGATTCCAAGTGCAGTCAGCACAGAACCATCTGCATTGATACCGCCATACTGTGCACAGTTTCTGTTAAATCCTACGGCTTTTAATTTGTATCCAAGTGTTGTCTTCTCGATGATGACCCAGATAACTACTGCTGCGATCACTGCGAACAGAATGCCCCAGTGTGCTGCATTACAGTCCAGAGCCTTACGGATACCCTCCGGAAGAAGAAGTCTCGCGTTTTCGGCGATATCCAGTGTCGCTTCACTGCTCTCTCTGTGGATTCCCGGAAGGTTTACCACATAGTTGGACAGATAAAATGCGATCCAGTTAAACATGATAAAGGACAATACTTCGTGAATACCTCGTTTTACTTTGAGGACACCTACGATCAGAGACCATATACAGCCGGCTGCTGCTGCCGCCACCAGGCATACAAGTGCATGAAGGACCGGCGGAAGCTTGAGGACAATGCCAAGTACACAGGCTACCAGACTGCCGATTACGAACTGGCCTTCTGCTCCGATGTTAAATACACCTGTTCGGAAGGAGAAAGCCACACTCAGTCCGGTAAAGATCAGCGGGCTCGCATAAACCAGAGTCCACACCAGATATTTCGGTTTGCTGAAAATACTGTCAAACAGCTTGCCATATGCTACTGCAGGACTGATTCCGGCGATCAGAAGAAATATCGCACCTACCAGGAAACCTGCAATGATCGCAACGATGGTATAGAGTACATTGCTCTCAAGAATGCTTTTTTTCTTATTCATTTGTTTTTCCTCCTGCCATCATAAATCCAAGTTCTTTCTCATCTGCATCCTTACCCGGAACACTTCCGGTGATCTGGCCATCAAAGATAACCTCGATTCTGTCAGACAGACTCATGATCTCATCCAGTTCGAAGGATACCAGTAAGACCGCACGATTCTTGTTTCTCTGCTCTACCAGATATTTATGTACGAACTCTATCGCACCTACGTCAAGACCACGGGTCGGGTTTACTGCGATCAGCAGTTCCTTGTCGTTTGTCACCTCACGGGCAATGATAACCTTCTGCTGGTTTCCACCGGACAGTGTACCCGCCGGTGCTTCTGCACATCCTCTCGGACGGACATCAAACTTCTCGATCAGTTTCTCTGCATGTTTCTTGATCGCTTTTCGGTTCAGAATGCCGTGATTCGAAAACGGTTCTTCCTCAAAGTGCTGCAGAATCAGGTTGTCTTCATTGGAAAATTCCAGGATCAGACCATGTTTCTGACGGTCAGCAGGAATACTGGAAATTCCATTCGCAAAAGTTTCCTTAGGACTCTTATTGAATACGTCCTTACCAAGTACAGTAACCTTGCCGGATTCTGCCTTACGAAGACCTGTCAGGACTTCTACAAGCTCTGTCTGTCCGTTTCCATCTACGCCGGCAAGACCTACGATCTCACCTCTGCGGACATTCAGGTGGAATCCCTTGAGGATCTCTACGCCTCGGTAATCCTTGGCATGCAGATCATCGACCTCCAGAACGACTTCGCCTGGTTCCATGTCTTTCTTGTCAACTTTGAAGTTGACATCACGACCTACCATCATGGCTGCCAGATCATTCTCGTTTACATCTGATACCTTTACGGTACGAATATATTTACCCTGACGGATGATCGTACAATTGTCAGAGGAAGCAGTGATTTCTTTGAGCTTATGGGTGATCAGGATAATACTCTTGCCATCTGCGGTCAGGTTATCAATGATCTCCATAAGTCCCTCGATCTCCTGTGGTGTCAGGGAAGCAGTCGGCTCATCCAGAATCAGTGTCTCTGCACCACGATACAGAACCTTGAGGATTTCCACACGCTGCTGCATACCTACGGAAATATCCTCGATCTTTGCGTCAGGGTCTACTTTCATTCCGTAACGCTCGGACAGTTCCAGGACTTTCTTTCTTGCTATTGCCTTGTCGACGGACAGGCCCTTGGTCGGCTCCATACCAAGAATGATATTTTCGGTCACAGTAAATGGCTGGATCAGCATAAAGTGCTGGTGTACCATACCGATTCCGATATCAATAGCATCCTTCGGACTGTTAAAATGTACTTCCTTTTCATTAATAAAAATCTGTCCGCTGGTCGGTTTGTAAAGTCCACAGAGTACGTTCATCATTGTACTCTTTCCGGCTCCGTTCTCTCCCAGGATCGCGTGGACCTCTCCTTTGTGTACGGTCAGATTGATGTGGTCATTCGCTGTAAAATCGCCAAACTTTTTTACGATGTCTTTCATCTGGATTACGACTTTGCTCTCATCCATATGGCTTGTTCTTCCCACGTATGCCGCCTCCTTTGTTTGTTGTTTTGCTCTTTTCACTGTCTCCAGTGGACAGGAAAATAAAATTGCTGTGCATTCCGTTCACAGTAACGAAAATGCAGGATATTTTCTTCTCCATTGAAGATAGAAAATCTGGAAATCTTTGTCTCTATATGCATCGACGGGGCTCTGCATACGCAGGCCCCGTACAGACGCAAATATTAGATTACCGGGTAAAACGGTCACTTCTTAGTCAAGAACATATACGTCGCCGTATTTTGCCTCGAAATCATCTTTGTTATCCGGAATAACAACATCACCGCTGATAATCTTTTCTTTTACTTCGTCAACTGCCTTGATTACATCATCTGAGATCAGATCCTGAGACGGAGCGATATCAACACCACCTGCTGCCAGGTCGAAAGTCTGAACGCCGCCCTCAAGCTTATCATCGATCAGTTCCTGTACTGCATCATATACAGCATTGTCAACACGTTTCATAGCAGAGGTAAGAACGGTCTTCGGAGCGATGCTGGACTGGTCAGAGTCAACACCGATCGCATATACACCAGCTTCCTGGCAGGCCTCGATAACACCAAGTCCTGTAGCACCAGCTGCCTGGAATACGATATCAGCGCCGTTGGTGATCGCTGTGTTTGCCATAGTCTTACCTGTAGCGGAATCTGCAAAAGAGTTTGCATTGAACTGCTGAACAGTGATATCCGGGTTAGCATCAATAGCACCTGCACAGTAACCATATCCAAACTGGTTCATGGTCTCGTTAGTCATACCTACTACAAATCCGATATTGTTGGTCTTGGTAGTTAAACCTGCAACATATCCTACCAGATAAGAAGCCTGCTCAGCTTTGAACATCAGGCTGGTAACATTTGGAAGATCGATGCTTGAATCATCAATGATAGCGAATTTGGTATCCGGGTTAGCTTCTGCTGCTTCTCTGGTAGCATCTGCCAGCATATAACCAACGCTGATGATCAGGTCATAATCCTCGTCTACGAAAGTTTCCATATTTGGCTGATAATCTGCATCTGTAGCAGACTCCAGATAGTTAACCTCTACTCCGAGTTCCTCTCCGGCTTTTTCAAGTCCCTCCCATGCTGACTGGTTGAAGGAACCATCGTTAACTCCACCTACGTCTGTGATCAGACCAATCTTAAACTCGTCGTCTGCTGCTGCAACCATCTGCGGCATAGCACTTACGGAAGCTACCATAGCAGCTGTTAATACTGCAGCCATTACTTTCTTTCGCATAAATTGCCCTCCTTTGTTTTTTGTCTAATAATACTATGATAACATCTTTTTTATGAAATGAAAAGACGAAATTTATTTATCTTTCATGATTTGTTTATGGTTATTTTATTTTCCAGTACCTGCGTGATCGTGGAAAACAGAGTGTCTATCTCGATCGGTTTCGCCACATAGGCATCCATTCCTGCTGCCAGCGCAGCTTTGTGGTCCTCTTCGAAAGCATTTGCGGTCATGGCTATGATTGGTGTTCTGGCACGGTCATCCAGCAGTTTTCGGATTGCTTCAGCTGCCTGGTATCCGTTCATGTGCGGCATCTGGATATCCATAAGGATCACATCATAATATCCCACCGGTTTTGCCTGCAGCATGGAAAGTGCGATCTCACCGTCCCCGGCAGCCTCTACTTCTGCATGTGCATCCTGAAGGATCGTCACTGCGATCTCAGCATTTAATTCGTTATCTTCTGCGAGAAGGAGCCGTTTATTTTTCAGAGTTTCTTCCTGTACAGCATCCTCTTTCGAATCTTTTGAAAGTTCTTTTTCCTCAGAGATCCTGCATGGGAGAAGAACGGTAAAACAGGAACCTTTTCCTGGTTCACTCTCTACGGAGACACTGCCATTCATCAGGTCTGTGAAGGATTTTACGATACGGAGCCCCAGCCCGGTTCCCATGATGCCGTTTTCGGAAGAGCTTTTTTCACGGGTGAAAGCTTCGAATAATAAAAAGCAGCATTCTCCTGCATCATCTCGATGCTCTGCACTTCCTCATCAAAATAATATTCTCTGTCATTATCGGGACTGACCTGTCCTTCTTCATTATCAAGCGTGATCTCAATCTCCATGTCTTCGCTCAGCAATGGATATTCCCGACTTTTCTTCTCAATCAGATTCGTAACCATCTGCAGCATCTTCTGTGCATTATGACCTTTTTTACATATGATCTTCATTTACATTCCTCTTTTGCTCAAAACTTTCAGAAATATTTTTTGAATAACCGATATGTGTTATGTTATCACATTTTATGCTGCAATTCTATTTCTCAGGGGATTTTGCATTTTAATTTGTACTTATTTGCATTTTTACTCCTTCTCCAGAAGTTTCTTATACGACATATCCATGCCGAATGCGCCAAACGGGGCGGTGATGATGATGGCCATGACTGCTACGGAGAGGATGATCTTGCCGCAGCCAAGGCCTGCTGCCAGGGGGACGGAGCCAATGGCGGCCTGGACGGTTGCTTTTGGCAGGTAGGCGAGTACGCAGAAAAGTCTTTCTTTCGCATTGAGGTTTGTTTTTACCATGCATAGAAGGACTCCACAGGCACGAAAAATAAGTGCGACCAGGATCATAAAGATTGCCGCAGCTCCGGCCTCCAGGGTGTATCGGATATCCACCGCCGCACCGACAAGAACAAACAAAATGACTTCTGCTGCAAGCCAGAGTTTGCCAAATTTCTCGGATAAACGTTTTGAGACAAAAGCAGTGCTTTTCATCTTGAGGACGCAGGCCATGCTGACAACTGCAAGAAGTCCGGATATGGCAATCTTTCCTTCCAGCCAGCCTTCGATCGCGATCAGCAGGAAGGAAACACCCAGTACAATGATGACCTTCATGCTGTTTCTGACATAATGTTTTTTGGCGTATGCTGTCTCAAAAAACAGATAGAGAAGATATCCGACAACCGCTCCAAGTGCAACTCCAAGTACGATCGATACCGGGATATTGAGGAAGGATTTTACATCTGCCTTATCTCCCTGCGCCATTCCAAGGAATGTTGTGAACAGCACAATCACAAAAATATCATCACAGGATGCACCCGCCAGAATCATCTGCGGGATTGCTTTGCCTGTACCATATTTTGTTTCTATCAGTTTTACCATGCGTGGGACCACCACCGCCGGCGATACTGCTCCGAGGACGGCTCCCATGACTGCCGCATCCACTCTTGAGATTCCCAGGATCGCAGGCGCGCACAGAATATAACCAAGGATCTCAAACGATGCCGGCACAAAAGACATCATAACGGCGGGGCGGCCTACTTTCTTAAGGTCTTCCAGATTCAGCGACAGTCCGGCTTTGAGAAGAATGATGATAAGTGCCATCTTTCGCAGATCTGCTGAGATTGACAGTATCGATGGATCCAGCAGGTCAAGCACATACGGTCCGAGAACGATTCCCGTAACCAGCATGCCAATGATCCGTGGCAGTTTCAGATATCCGCAGATGGCCCCCATTGCAAGGCCAACCAGAAAAATAAGTGACAATGATGTTAACATAAAAAATTTCCTCCTTTTCTTTCCCTCAGACGCAATCAGCAGTACAACGCAAAAAGAGCTGACAACTTCTGCGACTGAATAATCGTAGAAGTCATCAGCTCTGAATAAGCAGTTTAGGTTTCCCATGGGAGAACTTCATTCCCAATTCGGGTAAATCATACTATTTTCGTAAAAGAAAGTCAAGAATTTTTATTTTAGCACTGTCCTCTTTTTCCATTCTTAAGATCCTCTACAATCTCATTATAGCGTTTTTTATTTAAACGATAGAAGAACAGTACAATCGCAGTCACGATCCAGAGAATTCCGGGGATTGTTGAAAATGAGTGTTTCATGATACTGATGACAGCAGAATTCTGCGTCTGATTCGCAACATAACCATATTTACCAAGAAGCATTGCAAGCATCGCAGTTCCGATTGCCATTCCGATCTTATTTCCCAGTGAGACAAATGCATACTGGAATCCATCGTTCCGAAGACCCGTTTTCCATTCTCCATATTCCACACAGTCCGGGATGATTGCATAAATTGCGGTATTAAATCCAGAAAAGAAGAATTGTGTCACTCCTGCCAGTGCATAGAAAATGACTGCACTTTCTTTTACATTGAAGAAATACATGCTCAACATGGAAATACCGGTAAGCAGTGCAAAAACAGATGCAGTTCTTCCCTTGTTGTCAAGTTTACGGAATACTGGCTGGAAACATGCTGCTCCAATGATCGACGGGATAATAATGCACATGGAATATGTTGTATAATAAGCTGCATTTCCTTCCACATAAGTAAAATAATAGAGAACATCTGCATTTCTTCCATAAAGAGTAAATCCAAAAAGTACCTGTCCGATCAGTGCAAGTATATATGGCCGGTTCTGCATAACTGCTTTTAGCTGAACTTTAATGGAAATTTTTTCTTTCTCCGGCGTTGTCACGGCTTCCTTTGTTTTTGCAAAGCAGAAGAAATGACATGCTGCAAAAATACATCCATAAATAATCGCTACAAACAGATATCCATTTTTGGTGCTGTGGCTTCCGAGTTTACTGATCAGTGGAACCGTGATGATATTGATGATTCCAATTGCGATCATCGCCGCTACAGAACGGGATGTGTTGATCTTGGCACGCTCATCGATATCCTGTGTCATTGCTCCACAGAGGGTTCCATATGGAATATTTACACAGGTGTATCCCAGAACCAGCAGACAGTAAGTAATGACCATATATATAATCTTTGCCTTGTCTGACCAGTCCGGATGTGCCCAGAAAGTCAGCATCAGAAGGATTGCTGTGACCGGTGCTGCAACCAGCAGCCACGGTCGGTATCTGCCCCATCTTGTCTTGGTCTTATCAGTCAGTCCTCCGACGATCGGATCGTTGATCGCATCCCAGAATCTTGAAAAAAGCATCAGCGCAGAAACCGCTGTCATACTGATTCCAAAAACATCCGTATAAAAGATCATCAGAAAATTACTCACAAACATCCAGCTGAAATTGCAGCCTACATCTCCAAATCCATACGCAATCTTGCTGATCAGCGGCACTTTTCCATCTTTAAATTCTTTTCCCATGGCTTCTCCTGCTTCCTTCGCTTTATTTTTCCTGTACGTTGATAATGACTTTCATTGTTGTTTCACGGTTGTCATCAATGTAGTGATATGCTTCCAGATAATCCTTGAATGCAAATGTTTTGGAGATCAGAGGTCTTAAATGAACTTTGCCTTCATTTACAAGTTTAATACCATCTACATAATCATCGTGGCGATACATCATAGTGCTCTTGATATCCAGCTCATGGTCATTTGCTACAGCCAGATCGATTTCTGCCATTCCTGCAAAAACTGCAACCAGTACGATCACGCTGCCCTTTCTTGCATATTTGATTGCCTGTCCCATTGTGATATTATTTCCGGCACAGTCATAGATCACATCTGCTTTGTCCGGTCCAAAAGCTTCTACCATTGCTTCTCCAAAGTCTTTGTTCTTTGTATTGACGCAGACATCAATTCCACATTCCTGTGCTTTTTTGAGACGAAGGTCACTGACATCTGTGATCATGACTTTGGCGGCTCCCATTCCTTTGGCAGCCTGTGCCACCAGGTTTCCGATCGGACCTGCTCCAAGGACTGCAATATTCATGCCTTTCACATCGCCCATCTGTTTTACTCCGTGAACTGCAACTGCCAGCGGCTCGATCATTGCACCTTCCTCATAGGACATTTCCTCTGGAAGTGGTGTTACCTTGGATGCATCTACTGCGAAGTATTCGGATGCCGTTCCGGTTGTCTGGAATCCCATAACCTTCAGTTCCTCGCAGAGATTATATTTTCCATGGCGGCATGGATAGCAGTGTCCACAATATACCTGTGGTTCAATGGTGATCTTCTGTCCTTTATGAAATCCTGTTACATTAGCTCCAAGTTCTACGATTTCTCCGGAAACTTCATGTCCCTGTGTAACCGGATATTTCGTAAAAGGATGTTTGCCGTGATATACATGGATATCTGATCCGCAGATTCCGATATTCATGATCTTTACAAGAACCTGATCGTCCTTTACTTCCGGAACCGGAACCTCTCTGAAAATAATTTCTCCTGGTTTTGTCATTACCTGCTGTAACATAATAGTTTCCTCCTTGTTTTTGTTATGTATTATCTTTTATTAAATGTTTTATTAAAGTAATTACATTATTATTCAGAAACTCTCTTTTGTCAAGAGTGTTCTTATCACTTCTCTCTATTGCACAATATTAGAAATCAGTTTTTGTGCAGGTTTCATAGATACACTGTGCATCATCCCACAACAAAAAATCTCTGAGCAAAATCTGCCTTTTGACAGACCTTGTTCAGAGATTTCCGAAAATAAAAGTTCTCAGCTTCTATTCTATATTTTTGATAAAATCCTGTAAAAAATGTTTCGCAGCACCTACTGCGGATGCTTCTCTCTTGTAGGAGCAGTTTCTGAGATACCGGATATCATGATCGAAGCCATTGTATTCCATCACTTTTTCCCCCAGTGGAAGCATATGTTCTGCCAGATATCCACCAACTTCTCCACCAAGGATGATATCCATATCGTATGCCATACGCAGATTTGAGATCAGGACCGCCAGCATATCCAGATATTCGCTCCATTTTTCTTCCGCTGCTTCGTCACCGGATTTTAACTGTTCCATAAACGTTTCCAGAGAATTGATTTCATCTGTAAGTGCACTTGCTGCACAGTAGGCATCCGCACACCCTTTCTTGCCACAATAGCATTTACGTCCTCCCGGAACCAGAATCATATGTCCGAATTCTCCTGCCTTCTGATTTTCTCCCTGAAACAGCTTTCCACCAATACAGAATGCTCCGCCCAGCGTATTGTTCAGTGACAGGTAGATTGCATTTTTATATTTGTTCATATCCTCTGCCATCATTGCCGCATTTGCATCATTTTCGAAATAAACCGGAAGATCAAATGCCTGTTCCAAAAAACTCAGGCTGTAATTTTCCAGCTGCAATGCATGTGATTTTATAAGCAGATGGGCTTTCTGACTGATGATTCCCGGAATTGAAATACCAATTCCAAGAATCCGGTCCTGATACTCTGTGTCCTTCAGAAATTCTGATGTCAGTACAGAAAGATCCTGACAGTAAGATGCATCCGGTGAAAACTTCATACGGACACGCCTGAATTTCACGATTTCATATTTCAGGTTTACAAGTACTATCCCCACATGATTTGCTGTGATCACAATTCCTACAGAATATCTGTAGGACGGATTGATTCCTATGCTTTTTGCCTTGCGTCCACCAGTAGATTCATATTCTCCGGTTTCTATAATGATTCCTTTTGCGATCAGATCATTTATATTTGAAAGAACTGTGGGCATACTCAAGTTCAGATTTTTGGATACTTCTGCCTTGGATGTTATTTGATTGTTGATCACATAATTCAGGATTCTGGATCTTGTGATAGTTTTTTTATCTGTTCCAGCCATTTTTGCCGACCTCTTTTATCAATTATTTTATAAAAGAATCATAACTTTTCTTTTGACATTTGTAAAGCACAAAAATACCACCCGACAAATGTCAGATGGTACCTTATGTATTGTGTTTGAAATTATGATTTTCCCAGCACCTCGTCCAGCGTCGAGAAAAGTACATTTATACTGATCGGCTTGGCAATATGTCCGTCCATACCTGCTTCGAAAGCCCTCTGGCGGTCTTCTTCGAAGGCATTGGCGGTCATGGCTATGATCGGGATGCGGCTTCTTGGATCGTTAAGCGCCCGGATCACTTTGGTTGCCTCGTAACCATCCATGTGCGGCATCTGAATATCCATGAGGATCAGGTCATAGTAATCCTCCGGTTTCGCCTTCAGGGTTTCCACACATTTAACACCGTCTGTTACGTGTTCTGTCTCAAGACCTCTTTCTCCGAGAAGTTCCATCGCAATCTCTGCGTTCAGTTCATTATCCTCTGCCAGCAGGATACGTTTGCCTTTGAAATTCCGGAATATCTGACCGGATTGTTCTTCCTTCCTGGACTGGATCTGCTCTTCTGTCGCTGTCGGAAAAGACAGGACGATGGTTGTCTTGGTCCCCTTTCCGGCTTTACTCGAAACATTGATAGTTCCGCCCATCAGGTCAACCAGTGCTTTGACAATCGGAAGTCCAAGACCTGTACCGGTCACATGACTCTCTGTAGTCGTTCTTTCTCTCGTAAATTCCTCAAAAATATGAGGCAGATACTCCTCACTCATTCCAATTCCGGTATCGGCAACTACGATCCTGAATGAAGTGTGTCCCTCTTTGGAATAGTGGAATTCTAAAATATCAACTACAATACTGCCGCCATCCGGTGTGTACTTGATCGAATTGCTTACGATATTAAGCAGGATCTCTCTTACTTTGGTCCTGTCACAGATCACATACGGATGGTCTGAATTCAGTATACAGGTGTACTTAAGATTTTTCTTATGGAGTTCCGGCTCAAAAACCGCCTGGAGAGAATTCACAAGATCCTTAAAACATCCTACTTCCGGTTTCAGCTCCGCTTCACCACTTTCGATCCGTGCCATCTCAAGCACATAATTGATCAATGAAAGTAAAAATGAACTCGATGACTTGATCTTGCCAATATACTCCACAACCTTCTCACGATCATCCGCATGTTTCTCCAGAAGGTCTGAGAAACCGATGATCGCATTCATCGGTGTACGGATATCGTGGCTCATATTAAAGAGGAAACATGTCTTTGCTTCATTCGCGATTCTGGCTTCTTCGGCAGCTTTCTCCAGTTCTTTCTCATGAATATATTCACGATAACGTCGCATCTGAAACTGCATATATCCCTCTGCCAGCAATATCGCAATTGCTACTGCGATCAGTATTGTCAGTGCCTTCTGGATATTGCTGATCCATCCGTTCTCCGGTACAATATCAAAATACCAGGTATCGTTTGGTACAGAGCAGGCAACTTCCATTGAATTTTTCAGTGTTTCATTGTCACTTTCCGCAATGACAACTTTCTTCCCGGTATCTATGTCTTTCTTCCAGATCTGGTAATGGTATCCTGCATTCTCAAGTTTGTTCAGTTCTGTTTCCTGGATAAATTTATTCCAGTCGATGACCAGAATAGAAAATCCCCAGAACTGCTCTTTTCCCGATTCATCCGCTGTGTAAATCGGATCAAAAAGAAGTGCTCCGACTCCTCCCTGTACCAGATCAAATGGTCCTGCGATCGTGTATTCTCCACTGTCTTTCGCAAGGTTGGCTGCTACTTTTCGCTCGGAATCTCTGAGTATGTCCAGACCGATTGCCTGTTCATTTCCCTCAAGAGGGTATACCTGTGAAACTGCGCCATCCTTTGCAAGCTCATGCGCTGATATCACGTAGTTCTCATCCTGCATCAGTTGAGACAGTTCTGAGAACTCTTCGTCCGTGATCTCATGCTTCTCTTCTATGAGCTTCTTCATGAGTTCTGACTCTGACAGGTATTTATTTAACTGTGCTTCTACCTTGCCGACAGTCGTCTCGGCAGTATAGGATGCCTTAAGTTTCTCTCTCTTTTCCTGATTCAGATTCACCAGATAGATACAGCCAATGGTAATTAAAAAAGTAATACAGAAAACAAGGAGCGCCCGGACTCTCATTATTTTGGTATCTTTCTTTGTTTGCATATCTTTCTTCTCATCATTTTCGTAAATTTCTGAGTAAGTAAAAACATTCTCACGCAGATTCATTCTTCGCTGCTTTTTATTATAATGGAATCCGGCGTATAAATCCAGTTCTTTCTGGCAAACACGCCAGCAAATACTAATCAGTGAAAGGCTCTTCGATATATATGCAAAAAAACTGACTCGCCAGGAAATCCGACGGGTCAGTTTTTGTATCATCTGCTATTTGAGTTATCTTTTTTGAAAGATCATCCTTCGAACGGAACAACGTCTTTGACGGCATCTGCCAGTGTGATCTCAGCATCATCATTGTCGATGTCGATCAGGTGATAGCGGTCATTTCCCATGCCCATTTCTTTCATGTAGGTAAGCTGGCGAAGCCCATGGCGGGTTGTGATTCTCTCTACCAGTGCTTTGCGGTCATCCTCTCCAAGTGCAAATACCAGGTCGACAGACGCCTGGTCGATTGCAAGGATATCTGTGGATGCAAGAATTCCGATGTTCGGTGTAACGACCGGTTCTGCTCCGACACCTTCGCAGTCACAGGAAACAGACATGTTTCTCAGACAGTTGATGTATGCGATCTGTTTACCGAAATGATCTACCGTTGCTTTGGAAGATTCTGTGATGCGCTCCATCAGTTCTTCCTCTGCAATGCTCCACATATTAGAGGAACCTTCTACGGTGTGGATCATTCCTTTGCCGATACGTCCGTCTGCACAGCCGATACCAATGTTCTTGTTGGATCCACCGAAACCACCCATGGTATGTCCTTTGAAATGTGTCAGGACAAGCATGGAATCATAAATAATTTTATTATAGACCCTGAAATCAGGTTGAGGTCAATATCTTTCTGCAAAAAAGTTAATTTCGGTGTACTTTCACCTTCAGAATTGTGCTTCCCAGTTTTGAGGCTTCTATTGGTTTCGGGATATGTCCGTCCATTCCTGCATTCAGACATTTGCGGACATTTTCCGAGGAAGCCTGTGCTGTCATGGCGAAAATTGGAATCGTTCCTGCATCTTCGCGGTCCAGCCCGCGGATTGCCTTGACTGCCTCGATCCCGTCCATGACCGGCATCATGATATCCATGAGAATAACATCGTAGCCATGTGGTTCCGAAGCTTCAAACTTCTCAAGAGCTTCTTTTCCATTCCATGCCTTGTCAATCTTCGCACCAAGTTCTGTGAGATAAAATTCTGCGATCTCCATATTGATCTCGTTGTCCTCGACCAGCAGGATCTTCATACCTTCGAGATTTTTTGCCCCCGCACAGTTCTGTGACTCGCTTTGTTCTGAAGCATTCTTATCAATTTTGAATAGAAGCTGATATGTGATATCCGTTCCCTCGCCAAGAGTGCTCTCAACCTTGATCGTACCGCCAAGCCGGTCGATCAGTGCTTTTACGATAGACATTCCGAGACCGGTTCCACGGTACTGCGTCCGGGCATCGTTTTCTTCCTGGGTAAAAGGCTTGAACAGCTCATTCTCTATAAATTCCCGGCTCATTCCTATGCCGGAATCTACGATACGGAACTCATAAAGAGCTGTCTCTCCATCGTCCGAAATTTCTGTCGCATATGTGTCGATCGTTCCGTTTGGCTTGTTATACTTGACGGAATTACTCATAAGATTCAGCATGATCCGGCGAAGCTGCAGAGAACTTCCATACAATGCAGTATGCCTGATAGTTCCTCTGTGCTTTCTGTGGACAAGTCCCGTCTGCATGACCTGTGAATCCATCAGTGCTGCCACCTCATTCATCAGTTCAGTAAGGTCAAACGGTTCTTCTTTGATATCAAGTCTGCCTGCTTCCAGTTTGCTCATATCCAGAACATCATTTACCAGTTCCAGAAGATGTCTTGTTGAAAGCTGGATCTTGTCGAGACTGTCATCGACCTTTGTCTCATCCTGACGGTTTTTGTGGATAATGTCGAGCATTCCCATGATTCCGTTGATCGGCGTGCGGATATCGTGGCTCATGCGGTTCATAAATTCTGTCTTGGCACGATTTTCGGAATCAGCCTCCTCGATCGCGATCTTGAGACGTTCGTTTTCTTTTACTTCTTTTTCATGGAATTCTGAAGTGTTTTTGAACAGAATGATGCCATGAACTACTGTACTTTCTTTGTTGGTCTTTGAGTCATATACGGTGTCTCTGGACATCAGAACGGTTTTCTGGAGCCAGACAAGAGCGTTATCATCACTCTTTTCGCGGTATTCCACTGTTACCTGCCTGGAACCCGTCTCAAATCGCTGAAGAAGCTTGGAAGAAGAATCCACGATACGGTAATTTTCCATGGTGTCTTCTGTTATATAGGCTCTGCGCTCGCTGCAATAATCATCGTAAGAACATGGTGTCTGAACCTCAAAAGTAATTTTTTTTGATTTCGTATGATAAAAAGCACTCTCCAGCCTGTCATTCGTCAGGTCTACTGTATAGACAGAATGTGCTGTCTGCAAAAGTGCCTCCGCGTAGTTTCCATTCTCCACGATCGACTGCCGAAGCTGCTCGTAATAACGTGCCAGCCGGTGTTTTTCGTTCGCCTCGTTCTCATTTCGGTTCTGGAAAGTCTCAAATCCCAGGATAAAATGATGCAGTCGTCCATCCTCTGTCCCGTTGAGATACAGAAGCGTCATTCTGCCACGGTACACATTTTCGCCGTACTGATACTGATATGGAAGCTCAAATTTCCCGGAATCTTTTGTCAGATGCTCGCTCAGGTATTCGATCTGAAGCTGAAGACGGAGATCTTTCCTGTTCTCCTCTGTAGAAAGTTCCTGTATGATCTGCTCAACGGCACCGGAGTAACTTCCGTCATCTGCAAGGAAAAATTTCGAACCGGATCTCAGCACATAATACTGATCCAGCAAAGCATCACAGTACATGCAGCTCGAAAATTCATAGCCCTGTGCAGAGATGTTCTCAAGGATCTGAATATTCATCTTCTGCTTCGCTGCCGCTTCTTCCATCTTTGCCCTATTCTTGTCAATGTACATGTTTTTGTCCGCAAAACGGAACAGGTCTCTCATAGTACAGCCGTCGAAATCACTCGACAATGCGTAACCTGCCGCATAACTGATCGGCATTTCCGGATTTTTGCGGGAGTATTCTGCCGCATGATCCCTGATATTCTGAAGACATTCCCGAACACCATTGTGGTCAAGTCCCTTAAGGACAGCTATAAACTCATCACCGCCGTCACGCCCTGCAAAAAATTCCTCCGGGACAGCCTCGCGAAGCTGTATTGCAAAAGAACGGATGTATTCGTCACCTTTGTCATGACCAAGATTATTGTTGATCGTTCGCAGATTATTCAGGTC
This sequence comes from Blautia sp. OM07-19, assembly GCF_003481595.1. Classification (NCBI taxonomy): domain Bacteria; kingdom Bacillati; phylum Bacillota; class Clostridia; order Lachnospirales; family Lachnospiraceae; genus Blautia; species Blautia sp. OM07-19. Next base: position 109,483 of record NZ_QULA01000005.1, on the reverse strand, counting down.
AAATACGCACATCGCAACCAGTTCATCTGCCGGGATCGGATCTGGAGCATTAAGGATCTCCTCACATTTATTCTTATTCGGAAGCCCGGTTGCTTCATCGAGGTAGACTTTTTTCTGAAGGATCCTGTTCTGTGCGGCAAAACGGACTGCCTTGACAAGTTCTGTTCCGATGATCAGAACCAGGCCCAGGATATCCGCCAAAACTACTTTTTCCAGTTTATCCAGGGCTGTGGCTTTTTTCTGGGAATAAACTTCCGCGTAGCTGACCGCCTCGTCACAAATCTGGAAAAAATGCTCGCTCTTCGAAATAATATCGGTGTTCTCGTAACCTTTTTCCCTGACAAGGAGAAGTTCACTTCTGAGTTCTTCTTCAAAACACTGTGCAAGCTCGTCCATATTGTTCTGAAAATTCTTATCCGCAAGACGCACAAAATTTAACTTGTCACTTCCATAGCGCAGTCCTTCAATATAGGACGAGATCGTCTCATACATCTTATCCTGCGGCTCCCCGGAAATCTCCAGCTTGACCATACGCTGCGTGCCGCCGCGCACCAGTCCCGCATAGTTAATGACACGGGCCGTTCCCTGGATCTTGCCCACCATAGACATGATCATAAAAAATAATACGATCAGTATCGTCGTAAGGACCATCATTGCAATACGCAAAAAATGCGTCTGTTTTTTCTCTGTTTCTTTCATTAAATATCCGTCCTGTTAAACATCCAAAACATTTTTTAGTATTTGTTATTATTCTATCCGATTCCCTGCTTTTTGGCAACAAAAATGGGACCTGAGTTTCCCCAGATCCCGTGGTGTGTTGCATTTTGTACAATTCATGATATGTGAGTTTTACATAATTTTCATTCTATTTTAATGGTTTTTCATTGCTTTTTGCACAATATCAATTTATAATAAAAAATATCAATTGGAACGTAAAAACTATGACGGAGGGTGTATTTTATGAACGAAGAACTTTTTAACGAGGCGACGAAATCAAATGTTTTGTCAAAGAAACTGATCGATCAGCTTCAGGAAAGCATGAGCTACAGCAGTATTTCTTTTATCAACTGGACAATCGAGGTCCTGACACTGATCAAGAACCGTTTGGAGCGCGGGGACAGAATTACGGATGAAGTCAGTGGAGAGGTTTATACACTGCATTCTTTCCAGGCATTTGTAAAGAAAAATTTCTCCTCTTACATAACCAGCCAGGTCTTCACCGAGAGTACCAAACCAGAGAAGATCTACTTCTCTCTGAAACCATGTGAAGGCGGTTACAGCCTTCTCGCTGCTGATTCCGGTGATAACAAGACTTATGCGTGGATTTCAAGCCTCAGCAAGAGATTTTCTCTCGTGCAGATGATCGCGACTGGTGTTGTTTATGTCAAGGACACACGTACAGATACCTATCAGCCGTTTATCTCTGAGCATGGCAAATACTGCCGTTATGATAAAGAACACGGAATCCTCGTAGAAATCTGATTGATCTCTGCAAGCATTCCGCTATCAATGATTCCATATCTGTTCATCCATATCTCAGTTGGAGCTCCGGCTCTGACTGAGATATTTTGTTACTATAAACAATTTATCTTCCTGTGATCCTTCCGATCCCATAAGAGACCAGAAATACTGCAATATCCACTGCCACGATCGTAGATCCGACCGGCGTTCCTGCCAAAATTGAAATCAGGATTCCGGCAGTTGCACTGATCACAGACATCACCGCCGCACTGATCGTCACAGAGCGGAAAGATTTGAATAATCTCATCGCAGAAAGTGCCGGGAAGATCACCAGTGCTGAGATCAAAAGTGATCCAACCAGATTCATTGCCAGAACAATGATCACTGCGATCACAACCGCGATCAGAAGATTATAGGCATTCGCCCTGGTTCCGGTCGCTTTTGCGAAGTTTTCGTCGAATGTCACTGCAAAGATCTTGTTATAAAATAAGATAAAAATCGCCACAACTACGATAGAGAGGATCGCGCACAGCCATACCTCGCCTTTTGTCAGGGTCAGGATGGAAGTGGAGCCAAACAGCGTACTGCACACATCCCCTGAAATATTCGGACTTGTAGAAAAAAGATTCATCAGAAGATAACCGATCGCCAGCGCGCCGACGGAGATCATCGCGATCGCCGCATCTCCCTTGATCCTTGTGTTCTGTCCTGCACGAAGAAGCAGGATCGCACAGATCACAGTCACCGGAAGGATGAACAGCATATTGTTGGTGATGTTCAGTACGGACGCAATTGCCATGGCACCAAATGCCACATGGGAAAGTCCGTCACCGATGAAAGAAAATCTCTTCAATACCAGTGTCACGCCCAGAAGGGAGGAGCACAGTGCGATCAGTACACCTACGATCAGTGCGTAGCGCACGAACGGATACTGAAAATACATATGAAGTGTCTCAAACATCTTATTCCTCCCCTTCCTGTCCGGTGAATGCTTTGCCCAGACTGCTTTCGAGATATTGTTTCTTGGTACCGAAGAAGCAGTGCTCTCCGATATGCAGGATATGTGTTGCATATTTTACTGCCGCCGCAATGTCGTGCGAGATCATAATGATCGTAATTCCATCTTTCTTATTCAGATCCTTGATAAGCTGATACATCTCTGCGGTCACTCGTGGATCCAGACCGGAGACCGGCTCATCGAGAAGAAGGATCTTCTGTGCTGCACAGAGTGCTCTTGCGAGAAGGACTCTCTGCTGCTGCCCGCCGGAAAGCTCTCTGTAGCAATGATCGGCAAGATCCTGGATCATCATTTTTTCCATTGCTTTCTGCGCAACACGCTTTTCTTCTTTGTTATAAAATGGTCGCAGTCCGCAGCGGCTCTGGCATCCGGACAGGACGATCTCCCGCACTGATGCCGGAAAATCCCTCTGCACCAGGGTCTGCTGTGGGAGATATCCGATCTCGTTTTTCTTAAGTCCGTCTCCCAGTTCGATCGTGCCGCTGATCGGCGGCTGCAGATGGAGAAGTGTTTTCATCAATGTAGATTTACCGGAACCGTTTTCTCCTACGATGCAGAGGTAATCACCTGCGTCGATGGAGAAATTCAGATCTTCCTGGATCGCCCGGTTATCGTATCCAAGTGTAAGATTTTTGCATGTAAGCTGTGCCATTGTTGTCCCTCCTGTCATGGACAGTTTGTCGTATCAGGCAGATGGCTTCTGTCCACCGCCTGCAATTATTATCAGTTCAGTGCTTCCTTCAGAACATCCAGGTTATCTTCTATCACGGAAAGATACGTCACACCGTCAGCGATCTCATCGGATGTGATCGACTGCATGGAGTTCAGTTCCAGTATCTTCTGGTCTTTCGTTTTGGTGTTTTCGATCACGGTCTGCGCGATCCGGTCATCTGATTTCTCGATGGTCAGCACGGTTTTAAGTCCCAGTTCATCCAGCTTTTCGGCAAGGAATGTCACTGTCTTGAAACTTGCCTCAGACTCCGCGGAACAGCCGGAAAAGGCTGCATAATAATTCAGTCCGTAATCATCCACCAGATAGCGGAATGCAAAGCGGTCTGCAAAGAGAAGTGTGTTCTGTTTCGCGCTGTCCACTGTATTCTGGTATTCTGTATCCAGATTAGAAAGTTTTTCCTGATAAGCCGCTGCGTTGGATGCATAGACATCTTTATTTTCAGGGTCCATCTCTTCAAGTGTCTCCGCGATGATGCCACAGATCACTGACGCATTTCGGAGGGATGTCCAGACATGCTCATCGTATTCCTTCTCATCCTCGTCTTCATGTCCATGGCCACTTTCCTGCATGCCCTCAACGTTTTCTTCTTCCTTGATGGTATCGCCGAGAACTTCCATCAGATTGATTGTCTTCATATCCTTATTCTGAGCCGATTCCAGAGCATCCTCGATCCACTGGTCGGACTCGCCACCCACGTAGATCAGAAGGTCGCAGCTTGATACTTTCATGATATCCTTCACTGCCGGCTGGAAACTGTGAAGGTCTGTTCCATTATCAAGAAGCATGGTCAGGTCGACATCCGCCTCCCGGTCTCCAAGAACTGCCCGTGTCCAGTCGTATTCTGGAAAAATGGTGGTCACGATCTTTAATTTTTTGCCTGAGTCCTCTGTTGTTCCTGCTTCCGCTGTACGCACTCCCGCCAGAGGAATGCTGATACTTAAGATTCCCAGCAGGATCGCCAGCGAACTCATGATCCATTTTTTCATTGGTCTGCTCCTTTTCTTCTATAATTATTATCTGCTTATTTTCCTTTGATATGAACTGCTTCGGATTTCCGGCAGTCCTCGCAGATTCCGTAAAAAACTGTCCTGCACGGGTCCATCTGGAATCCGTGGCTCTCCATCAGATGCTGTTCCAGTTTAACCACATCCTCACAGTGAAGATGGATCAGTTTTCCACATTTCTCACATTTGCAGTGGAAACAGGATGTCTTGTGACAGTGTTCCTCTGCTCCGAGATATTCAAAACAGGCACTGCTCGTCCCGTCCACATTGTATTTGGCGACCAGCCCCTGTTCCACCATCTTCTCCAGATTGCGGTAAACTGTCGTTGTTCCGATCGTAATTCCCTGTTCTTTAAAATGCAGACAGACATCTGCGACCGTCACATGTGTTCCCTCCACGGTCCTGAGATATGATAAAAGCTGTGCCATCTGCTTTGTCTGATAAGGTGCTTTACTTCCCATAATATCTTCCTTCCGCCGGAATGCCCGGCAAACAAATCTATATCTGATATTTTTATACAAATTGAAAACCGTTTTCATATTATAGCACATTCTGATGATGTGTCAATATGAAAACGGTTTTCATTTTCATTTTTTCTTATTTCGCAAACAAAAAAACTCCCGCCCGGCACGCGAGGTGTTATCCACCTCGCCGTGTCAGACGAGAGTCTGTTTTTCCACACTATTGATCAATCTTCCACTTTTTTCATCTCGCGGACGATCTTACGAAGTTTGAGGATCATGGACGGAGCTACGGAAAGCTCGTCTACGCCCATGCGTACAAACTGCTCGGTAAGGGTTGCATCTGCACCAAGTTCGCCGCAGATTCCTGCCCATTTGCCGCATTTGTGTGCGTTGTCTACGACCATCTGGATCATGCGGAGGATTGCTTCGTGATGAGGATTATAGAAGTCATCCAGTTTCGCATTCTGACGGTCAAGAGCAAGGGTGTACTGGGTCAGGTCGTTGGTTCCGATACTGAAGAAGTCAACCATCTCAGCAAGCTTGTCGCTGATGATCGCTGCTGCAGGAGTTTCGATCATGATTCCCTGTTCAGGAAGTTTATACTGGATCTCCTGCTCTTTGAGCTCTGCTTCTACTTCTGCTACGATCTCATAGATCTTCTTTACTTCCTCTGTGGAAGTGATCATCGGATACATGATGGAAAGATTTCCATAAACAGCGGCACGGAGAAGTGCACGGAGCTGTGTCTTAAAGATATCCGGCTGTGTCAGGCAGATACGGATCGCACGATATCCCAGAGCCGGGTTATCTTCGTTTCCGAGGTTGAAATAATCTACCTGTTTGTCAGCACCGATATCAAGGGTACGGATGATAACTTTCTTGCCAGCCATCATCTGTACTGCCTGCTTGTAAGCCTGGAACTGCTCTTCCTCTGTCGGGAAGTCGTTTCTTCCAAGATAAAGGAATTCGCTTCGGAAAAGACCGATTCCGCCGGCATCATTCTCGAGGACATAACCGATGTCACCAACACTTCCGATGTTCGCATAGATGTTGATCTTGTGTCCATCTAAGGTTACGTTTTCTTTGCCTTTTAATTCCTGAAGAAGTTTGAGTTTCTCTGCTTCTTCTTCCATTCTCTTCTCAGTCTGTGCTTTGATCTCCTCGTCCGGATCAAAGGTAACGGTTCCTTCGAAGCCATCTACGACTGCTGTCATACCGGTCTTAAGTTCATCAAGATCCATCGGAACACCGATCAGAGCCGGAATGTTCATCATACGGGCAAGGATCGCTGTATGAGAGTTGGTAGAACCATGAACAGTCACAAATGCAAGGATCTTATCCTTGTCCATCTGAACAGTTTCACTTGGGCTTAAGTCATCAGCTACGATCACAGACGGATCGATAGAGCTTAAATCTGTGTCCTCCTGTCCGCTTAAGTTACGTACAAGACGCTCGGAGATATCCTTGATATCTGCGGAACGCGCTTTCATGTAATCGTCATCCATAGATGCGAACATCTCTGCAAAATTGTCACCGGTTGTTGCTACGGCATACTCTGCATTGACCTGCTCTGTGCAGATGGTATTCTGGATCGCTTCCAGATAATCATCATCCTCAAGCATCATCTGATGTACTTCAAAAATGGCTGCGCTGGCCTCACCAACTTCTTTGACTGCCTTGTCATATAATTTCTGGAGCTGCTCTTTGGATTTCTCCAGTGCAGCATCCACACGCTTCACTTCTGCTTCCGGGTCTTCGATCCTGGTTCTTTTGACCTGATAATCATCTTTCTTGAGAACCACGATCGGTCCCATAGCTATTCCTTTATAAACAGATTTTCCCTGAAAACACTGCATCCTTACTTCCTCCTGCATTACTGTTATGTTACACCCATTCCAGGTTTTGGATCGGACTGATTACAGATTTGCTTCGAAGAATTCTTTGAGGCCTGCAATTGCAGCGTCTTCGTCAGCACCTTCAGCTGTTACAGTTACAGTTTCGCCCTGTTTTACACCGAGGGACATCAGCATCATAAGCTGTGTAAGTTTCTTTGTTTTGCCGTCTTTTGTGATTGTGCACTCGGACTCATACTTCTTTGCTTCTTTTACAAGAAGTCCTGCCGGTCTTGCGTGGATTCCCAGTTCGTCTTTGATTGTGTACTCGAATGTTTTCATGTTGTTTTTCTCCTCTTCTTTATATATTTTTATTAATAAACATTTTTATTCGGTCTCACTGTCCAGCATGCGCTCCAGATGCATTGCCAGGTAGCCGATCTCGATATCCGGCATCGGCAGTCCCAGACGCTTCTCCATCTCATGACAGATCCTCTCGGCTGCATCAAATGCCTCCGGGAACTTTACGGACATATATTCGTTCAGATTCATCTTGAGTTTCTCACCGTGAATCGTTCTTGCCACCATGTAACGTACATGGTTCATCAGACGGTTATATGCCAGTGACATCACATCGATGGAATTGCCTGTTTCTTTCTCAACAAGAGAAATACATTCCCGGACAGTCCGGGCGATCTCCATGGACTGTGAAACCTTTTCATCTACAATGGCTGAGTGAACATGAAGGGCGATATAACCCGTCTCATGTTCATCAAGCTCTATCTGAAGTTTTTGCTTCAGAAGAGGTGCTATACAGCCAGCCACCTTGTATTCCTTGTAAAACAGGATACGGATGTCTTCCGTGAGAGGATTGCTGATCTGCTCTCCCTTCTGGATACGCCGGATCGCAAAATCAAGATGATCTGCCATCGGAAAAAGGATCGAACGGTCAACCTTGCCGAATTCCTTCTCTGCTTCTCTGAGCACTTCATTCGCAAGTTCCAGACATACCGGAGAAACTGAATTAATGATCTCTCTGGCATCCCCGCGCTCTGTCAGTTCTTTGAGTGAGTAGACTCTGGTATCCTGTGGCACTTCGATCGTCTGTCCCACTTTCTTGCCAAAAGCAACTCCCTTGCCCATGATCAGGCATTCCTGATTTGAATTTCCTTCAAGTCCGATAAAAGAATTGTGATTTAATAATTTTGCTATCCTGTACTTCATCCGTCTCTTCCCCATCCAGGGTCGTTCTTACTGAAGAACCTCGATCTCAAAGAGCGGTTCTCCGGCTTTGATCTGACCCTCCTGCAGCAGATGGATTCTCTGATTATCCTCCAGTTCTGTACAAAGAACCGGTGATGTGATAGAAGGTGCATTCGCTTTCAGGTATTCCAGATCCAGCTTGAGCATCGGATCACCCTTCTTGACTGTCTGACCGCTTTCTACCAGTGCTTCAAATCCCTCGCCGTTCAGTTTTACAGTATCGATTCCCACATGGATCAGCAGACTGATTCCTGAGTCTGTCACGAATCCAATGGCATGTTTTGTGTCAAAAACAAATGCAACTTCGCCGTCTTCCGGAGCTCGTACAAACGGATCTTCCGGTGTTACAACGGCACCATCGCCCATCATTTTCTGAGCAAAAGCTTCGTCCGGTGCAGTAGCAAGATCTGCTGCCAGTCCTGTGATCGGGCTGGAGATCACGATTCTCTCTACGACCTTCTGTTCTTTTGCTTCCTGTGTCTTGTCTGCTGTTTCCTGAACGCTCTCTGTAGTTTCTGCTTCCGCATAAGTATCCGGTGCAGTTTCCAGATAGTCTTCAAGGTTTGACTTAATTACTGTTACGTTTGGCCCATAGATGACCTGAACGCCCTGTCCTTTGTGTACCACGCCTGATGCTCCTGTTGCCTTGAGGATTCCGTCGTTTACTCTGGAAGCATCTTTGACTGTACAACGAAGTCTGGTTGCACAGCAGTCGACATCACTGATATTTTTCTTACCGCCAAGACCTCTTGTGATCGCTTCGCTGACAGCGTCTTCAGAAGCTGCTGCTCCTGCCTGTCCTGCTTCTCTGCGGGCATTTACATCGGCCTTTGTGTAAAGTTTTGTTTCTGTGTCATCATCTTCACGACCAGGAGTCTTGAAGTTGAACTTCTTGATCATGAATTTGAAAATAAAATAATATAAGAAGAAATAAATAATACCAACCGGGATTACTCTCATCCAGCTTGTCTTGGCATTTCCCTGAAGGATACCAAACAGGAAGAAGTCGAGCAGTCCGCCTGAGAATGTAAGTCCTACCGCAATGTTCAGCATATGCGCGATCATGTATGCTGTTCCGGCAAGAACTACCTGTACTGCAAACAGTGCCGGAGCAACAAACAGGAAGGAGAATTCCAGAGGCTCGGTGATACCTGTTGCCATACATGCAAGTGCCGCGGAAAGAAGAAGACCGCCGGCAGCTTTTTTCTTCTCAGGTTTTGCACACTGATACATAGCCAGTGCTGCTCCCGGAAGACCAAAAATCATAAAGATAAACTCACCAGAGAAATATCTGGTTGCATCTGCGCTGAAATGTGCAATATTTGCAGAATCAGCAAGCTGTGCAAAGAAAATATTCTGTCCGCCCTGAACCATCTGTCCGGCAACTTCCATCGTACCGCCTACGGCTGTCTGCCAGAAAGGCATGTAGAATACGTGATGCAGACCAAACGGGATCAGAGCTCTCTTAATAAGTCCGAAGATCAGGGTTCCTACATATCCGGAACCTGTTACCAGTCCGCCCAGTGCGTAAATTCCGTTCTGGACAACCGGCCATACAAAGTAAAGAAGAATTCCCACAAACATATATACAATTGTGGAAATGATCGGTACAAATCTCGTGCCTCCGAAGAATGACAGTGCACTCGGAAGCTGGATTCTGTAAAACTTATTGTGGAGTGCCGCCACACCAAGTCCTACGATAATACCTCCAAACACACCCATCTGCAGGGACTGGATACCACATACAGAAGTGATGGTTCCTTCCAGTACAGACTCAGCGATCTCGCCGTTGTCAAGGATCTGTCCTGTAATGGTCAGCATTGCGTTGATCGCTGTGTTCATTACGAAATACGCGATAACTGCTGATAAAGCGGATACTTCTTTTTCTTTTTTTGCCATACCGATTGCAACACCTACAGCAAAGATCAAGGGGAGGTTATCAAATACTGCACTTCCTACCTTGTTCATGATCATCAGGAGGGCGTTCAGAATCGTTCCCTCACCGAGAATACTTGTCAGGTGATACGTTTCGATCGTGGTTGCATTGGTAAATGAGCTTCCGATTCCGAGAAGAAGACCGGCTACCGGAAGGATTGCGATCGGGAGCATAAAGCTTCGTCCCACTCGCTGCAGAACACTAAAAATCTTGTCCTTCATTTCACATACTCCTTTTTCCTGTGCCTTTGGCACATCCCTAAATTTATTGTTAAGAAGCGAGTATGCGTATTATGTAAGTTTTTATACAAAAAAAAGGCACTAATACACATAAACACTCCTTGTTATGTATAGTTAATGCCTCCTAAATCGAGTTACACACTACAACCAATCAAAATATAACATGGTCATAAACGCTTTGTCAAGCTACTCTTTTTATTATTTTTTAATTTTATCTGAGGAAGGCGAAAGGCTCCTCGTCCTTCAGAAAATGCATCAGCATGTAAGCACACATGATGGCAACATTTTCTTCCTTAAGGATCCTTCTGACCTCGTCGCGGTCTGCGAGGACGACTTCGATCTCCTCAGTGTCCTCCTGGGCTGCCTTGCTGATCTCGCCGCTGGCATAGCCATAAACGGTTGCACAGGATTCGTCTGTCATGCCGATCGTGGTAAAGTATGGCTTCTCATAAGCCGGGTCTACTTTGAGCGGTTCGAGTTTCAGTCCGGTCTCCTCGTGCATCTCGCGGACAGCGCCCTCGTGAAAGTCCTCGTTCGGCTCTACAAGCCCTGCCGGGAATTCATAGATGTAACCGCCCAGCGCATAGCGGTACTGGCGGATCAGAACAACCTTATCCTTCTTCTCGCCGTAAACACTGTAAATGATCACTCCGTCCGGATCATTGCGTCCGGTCTTCATCTTGAGGGATGGAATGTCCTTTGCTCTGGATGCCACGTAATAAGATACCGGTGTATTATGTACGCTGGTCGCATCTACATGGTAGAGATTGACGAAACGGTTGTCTGTAAGTTTTTGTACATCATGAATTTTTCCCATATTATTATAGAGAACCTTCTTTCCTGCACGAATCTACCGTGCAATATTATACTGTGTGTTCTCCGGTGTGAATGAATCAGTCGCCCTTGAGAACTACGCGGATTCGTTTGTAAATAAAGAACACGATCACTGACATCAGGATATATTTGAATAAGTTAAATGGAACAATGATCAGTGCAACGAAACCAAGAAGACTGTTTACGGAATGATTTACTGCTGCTCCCATTTCGATGAAAGCTTCGATTGGCATACCAAATGCTTTACCATATGCCGGAAGAAGAACAAATGCATTCATCAGGCAGGCTGCTGCTGTTGTCAGTACTGTACCTGCTGCCATTCCCATAACTGCATGCTTACGGCTCTTTACATTGTGGAGTCTGTAGATCAGTCCTGCCGGTACTATAAATGTACATCCAAAAAGGAAGTTTGCAAAATCACCAACACCTGCTGTTACAGTTCCCATTGTTACCAGATGCACCAGAATCTTGACAAGCTCGATAAAAATACCTGCTACCGGTCCCATCGCAAAAGCTCCTACCAGTACCGGGATTTCTGAGAAATCCAGCTGATAGAAAGACGGCGCCAGGAACGGAATTGGAAATTCAAAATTCATCAGGATACCTGCAAGGGCTCCCAGCATCGCAACCTGTGTGATCGTCCGGGTACGGCTCCTCTGCATTACATTTCCATTTCTTAAAACCTGTTCACTCATACTTCTCTCTCCTTTGAATTATCTTTTTTTAAAAGAAAATTCTACGCTATGCTGTGGCAAACGACTCTTATTTGTAAAAAGAAATCGGTTTTGCAGCATAAAAAATCCCCGGAATCATCTTCCCGGGGTACTGAGCACGTATGAATTATTCGTGTTCTTCTCTCATCCAGACTTTACTGTCGGTTCCGGAATTCTGACTCTCTGTAAGCCAGTCACCAGATCAGCCGCATTACGCGGGTCGCGGACTATACCGCCGGTAGGGAATTCCGATCTTCTGTAAATCAGTCACCCTGCCCCGAAGAATTTTCTTTTATCTGAGAGATATTATACAACCAACTTTCTTACAATGCAATAGAAAATAATAAAGACACTGACAATTTTGAAAAACATTTTCAAAAATATATCAGTGTCTCTATGAATTTAATACTATATTCTTATCGTTCTTCGCGGAAATACGGAAGTCCCAGTGCAGCCGGCGGCTGATGTTCTTTCTTCTTTCGGAAGCTTGTGAATACCAGAACGATGATGGTTACGACATATGGAAGAGCCTTGAATACTTCCTGCATGCTTCTTCCGAGTCCCGGAATATACAGGTACAGGATGTAAAGTGCCCCAAAGAGGAATGCTCCCCAGATCGCATTGAGCGGTTTCCACAGTGCAAAGATAACCAGTGCGACTGCAAGCCATCCACGGTCACCAAAGCCGTTATCTGTCCAGGTTCCACCGGAGTATTCCATTACGAAATACAGCCCGCCAAGTCCTGCCAGGCCTGCACCGATACAGGTTGACAGATATTTGTATTTGATAACGTTGATACCGGCTGCATCTGCAGTTCCCGGGTTCTCACCGATCGCACGGAGGTTCAGTCCCATTCTCGTTTTAAATAAGAAGAATGACAGTGCGATCGCTGCGATCACACAGAGATAAGTCATAAATCCGTAGTTAAATAAGATCGGTCCAATTACAGGGATCTTGGATAAGCCAGGGATTTTTGCCGTATAGGCACTTCCTGTTACCTTAACAGAAATCTGTCCGACACCACCGGCAAGTTTGGAGATGGAACCACCAAAGAAGTTACCAAATCCAGTACCAAAGATGGTAAGGGCAAGACCTGTTACGTTCTGGTTTACACGAAGTGTGATCGTCAGGATACTGTAGATCAGTCCACCGATCATTGCACATGCAAATGCACATACAAACGATATCAGAACTCCGACAAAAGCATTCGGGTTCGGATTGTCTTTTTCATAAAGGAAGGCTCCCATCAGTCCGGCGATACCTCCCATGTACATGATTCCCGGGATACCAAGGTTCAGGTTACCGGATTTTTCCGTCATGATCTCTCCAAGCGCACCATACAGAATACAGATGCCCTGGACAATTGCTTTTTGAATAAAAATGGTCAGTACACTCATTGCATCTTCCTCCTATTTCTTTGCACGCTTTACTCTGTAATTGATAAAAAATTCTGCTCCGATCAGGAAAAACAGAATGATTCCAAGGATTACATCAGATGCATTCTCGTTCAGTCCATACTGTGTCGCAATCTGAACAGCACCCTGATCCATGAATACGATACCAAAAGAAACAGCTACCATAATAAAGGTATTGAATTTGGAAAGCCACGCAACGATGATCGCTGTAAATCCGCGGCCACCTGCTGTCGCAGTAGAGATCGTATGGCTCGCGCCGCTGACAATTACAAATCCTGCGATACCGCAGATCGCACCGGAAATTGCCATGGTACGGATGATGACTTTCTTTACATGGATACCTGCATATCTGGCGGTATTTTCACTCTCACCGACTACAGCGATCTCATAACCCTGTTTGCAGTATTTCAGGTAGATGAACATACCGACTGTCAGGATCAGGACGATCAGCACATTCCATCCATATTTCTGTCCAAAGAGTTCTGGCAGCCATCCTGCCTGTGTTGCCTGATTGATGATACCGACTGTATTGGATCCTTTTGGATTTTCCCAGAAAACAATGCAGTAGGTAACGACCTGCATCGCAACGTAGTTCAGCATCAGTGTGAACAGTGTCTCATTGGTATTCCAGTATGCCTTGAATACTGCCGGGATCATTCCCCAGATCATGCCGCCAATGGCACTTGCAATAAACATTACGATCAGAAGCAGAATCGGTGACATTTTGTCCCCTGCATAGATCATTACTGCTGCAGAGCATGCTCCACCGATCAGGATCTGGCCTTCTGCACCGATGTTCCAGAATTTCATCTTGAATGCCGGTGCAAGACCGATCGCGATACACAGAAGGATCATCGTATCACGGATCGTCTGCCAGATACGGCGCTCGGAGCCCATGGCTCCATCCCAGATTGCCTTGTATACATCTACCGGATTCATTTTGACAAGTGCCACGATCACTGCACCACACACGATCAGTGCAAGGATCAGTGCGATAAAACGGATCAGAAGTCTTTCCTGCCATCCGGCTTTGTTTCTTCGTTTACTTACCTGTAAGAAAGGTTCTTTATTCATTGACAGCCCCTCCTTTTTCGTGCTTCGTCATGAGAAGACCGATTCCTTCTTTGGTCGCTGTTCTTCCGTCAACCACTCCGCTGATCCTGCCGCCACAGAGAACTGCGATACGGTCACAGAGTTCCAGTACAACGTCCAGATCCTCAATGACGCAGACAACTGCAACGCCTTTTTTCTTCTGTTCGTTCAGAAGCTGATAGATAACATGAGAAGTGTTGATATCCACGCCTCGTGTCGGGAAAGCGACAAGGAGAACTTTCGGGTTCTGTGCGATCTCACGTCCAACCAGAACTTTCTGGACATTTCCACCGGACATCTGGCGGACCGGAGCGGAAATACTCGGTGTCATGACTTCAAGCTGATCTTTGATCTTCTGTGCAAGGGCTCTCGGACCTTTACGGTCGAGGAAAGGACTTTTGCCGTTGCGGTAGCTTCTAAGCATCATATTATCGGTCATATCCATGTCTCCGACGAGTCCCATACCGATACGGTCCTCAGGAACGAAAGCAAGACTGATTCCTGCTTCATTGATAGAAATGGAATCCATTCCGGAAAGTTCCATTCCGCTTCCATTGTCATCCAGAAGTCGGATGGAACCACTTTCTACATCCTGCAGACCGGCGATCGCCTCCAGAAGTTCCTTCTGGCCGCTTCCGGAAATACCGGCAATACCAAGGATCTCACCTGTGTTTACTGTCAGATCTACATCATCCAGAGTTTTGACATCGTCTTTGTCCTTACAGTTTACGCCTTCAATGACCAGGCGCGGCTTTATATTCTCCGGCTTCGGACGCTCGATATTCAGGTCAACTCTTGCGCCAACCATCATTTCAGAAAGGCTCTGCACATTTGCCTGGGCAGTTTCCACAGTGTCAATATACTGGCCTTTACGGAGGATCGCCACGCGGTCAGACAGTGCAAGAACCTCCTGCAGTTTATGCGTGATAATGATGATCGCACATCCGTCATCTCTCATGTTACGAAGGATATCAAATAATCGGTCGGCTTCCTGCGGTGTCAGCACGGCTGTCGGCTCATCCAGTATCAGGATCCTGGCACCACGATAAAGCATCTTTACGATTTCGACGGTCTGTTTCTCGGAAACGGACATTTCGTAGATTTTCTTTGAAAGATCTAGGTCAAATCCGTACTTGTTGACCAGTTTCTGGATATCCTCTGTGATCTTTTTCATATTGAGTCTTGCCTTGCCCGGCAGACCCAGGACGATATTTTCGGCTGCTGTCAGTACATCTACCAGTTTGAAATGCTGATGTACCATACCGATTCCAAGTTCGTAGGAATCCTTCGGCGAACAGATTGTTACCTCCTTGCCATTTACAAAAATATGTCCTTCATCCGGATAATAAATTCCGTAGATCATATTCATGAGAGTTGTCTTGCCGCTTCCGTTTTCACCCAGGATCGCAAGAATCTCTGATTTTCTCAGCGTGAGATTTACATGGTCATTCGCCTGGACGGATCCAAAACGCTTGGAAATATCCTTAAGTTCAAGTGCATAAGTTTCTCCCACTGTCATTCCCTCCTTTTTTCTGTCTATAGACAAGAAAAAAGCAGAGCTGCTGACGAGCAGCCCTGCCTGTTTCAATTCTTATTCTGTAATAGAAGTGATTCCGTCGATCGCTACATCGAATGCCGGTGCAGAACCATATTCGGATTCATGGAAGTATCCGTCAGAAACGTATTCTGTGTCGCTGCCGTCTTTCTTATAGGTAGTAAGTTCTTTGCCATCTACTGTGAATGTAGAGGTATCAAATACATGAAGAGATCCGTCTGCAAGTGCGTCTTCTACTTCTTTTACTTTCTCATCTGTTCCTTCTGCTACAACGTTCTCGTTGAGTGGTGTGATCTTGTCTGCACCATCGGAGAAGCCTTTGCACCAGTCAGTATCGATTGCTGTGCCATCAAGCATGCACTGTACTGCATATGTGTAATATACACCCCAGTCCATGGATGCGGATGTAAGTGCTGTGTTAGGAGCAACGGATGTCATATCAATGTTGTATCCAACGCAAGGAACGCCTGCTGCTTCACATGCTGTAGGAGCACCTGTTGTATCTGCATGCTGGCTGATCAGAACACATCCGTCAGAGATCAGGGCATCTGCACATTCTTTCTCAAGGTCGAAGCTTGCCCAGCTGTTTGTGTATTTAACTTCCATTGTTACGGACGGGCATACGCTCTTAGCTCCAAGGTAGAAGGAAGTGTATCCGGAAATAACCTCTGCGTACGGGAATGCACCTACATAACCCATTTTGCAGTTATCCTCTGTAATAGTGCCGTCCTCGATCATCTGATTCAGTTTCAGACCTGCTACTACACCGGATACATAACGTGCTTCATAAATATTTGTGAAGTAGTTGTGCATGTTGGAAAGTCCGCTTGATGCTGCCTGAGTTCCTGTTGCATGACAGAACTGAACGTCCGGATATTCTCCTGCTGCTTCAAGGATATAAGTTTCATGTCCAAAGCTGTTTGCAAAGATGATCTGACATCCCTGGTCTGCAAGGTCTGCTGCTGCATCGTAGCATCCTTCGTCTTCACCGATCAGAGTTTTCTCGATGACCTGTGAATCATCCAGTCCAAGGTTCTCTACCATTTCGTCGATACCAGCCATATGAGCTGCTGTATAGCCTTCGTTCTCATCTCCGATATAGATCGCACCAATCTTGATGTCTTCCTTTGCGATTCCTGCGCCACTTTCGCTGTCATCACTTGCATATACAGGTGCTGTCATAGAAACTGCCATTGCTGCTGCAAGTCCGATTGCCAATGCTTTTTTCATTCTTCTTTCCTCCATTTTCTCTTTTTACTCCTCTACCTACAGTTCACCGAACAAAAGAGGCACAACACTTTCTGTTACGCCTCTTTGCAAGTGCTTTTACTATACATTCCGATCTGCAAATTGTCAATAAATTCGAACAAAAACGCATTATTTATTTGACACCCTAATTTTTTTTGTATTTTATTTCGCATAATCTTAAATAGGAAATCTTTGGCGGTTTTGTCTGAAGTCTCAGCATTTCTCCTTGACTTTTTCGCGTTAAAGCGTTATACTTTAAAAAGTTAATTCGATTCAAGTGTGAATCAACAAAACAGGAGGACTTAAAATATGAAAAAGCAGATTTTAGCAGGTGTTCTTTCTGCAACAATGGTAGTTGGCATGGGCGGTGTCAGCGTATTCGCAGCAGATAATGCAGATGATAAAACTTACAACATCGGTATTTGCCAGCTTGTACAGCATGAGGCACTTGACGCAGCAACACAGGGATTCAAGGATGCCATCACAGAAGAACTTGGCGACAAAGTTACATTTGATGAGCAGAACGCACAGGGTGATTCCAATACCTGTTCTACTATCATCACAGACTTCGTTTCTGACGGTGTAGACCTGATCCTTGCAAACGCAACTCCTGCACTTCAGGCAGCTTCAGCTGGTACAGCAGATATCCCGATCCTTGGTACTGCAGTTACCGAATATGGTGTTGCACTTGACCTTGACGATTTCGACGGAACTGTTGGAACCAACATTTCCGGTACATCTGACCTTGCTCCACTGGATCAGCAGGCAGCAATGCTCAACGAACTGTTCCCGGATGCAAAGAACGTCGGACTTGTTTACTGCTCCGCAGAAGCAAACTCCCAGTACCAGGTAGATACAGTAAAGGATGCCCTTGAAAAATTAGGATACACCTGCACTTACTACGCATTCTCAGATTCCAACGACCTTTCTTCCGTAGCTACTACAGCTGCTACAGAAAGCGATGTGATCTACGTACCAACAGATAACACAGTTGCTTCCAACACAGAGATCATCAACAACATCTGCCTTCCGGAGAAAGTTCCGGTAATCGCCGGTGAAGAAGGTATCTGCCAGGGATGCGGTGTTGCTACTCTTTCCATCAGCTACTATGACCTTGGTGTTGCTACAGGTAAAATGGCACTCAAAGTTCTCGTTGACGGAGAAGACATTTCCACAATGCCAATCGAATATGCTCCACAGTTCACCAAAGAATACAACCCGGAGATCTGTGACGAACTTGGAATCACAGTTCCGGATGACTATGTGGCAATCGGTGCTGACGATGCAGCAGACGAAGAAGAAACATCCGAGGATGCTGATGCAGAAGCAGCAGACGACACAGCAGAGGAAGATACTGCTGAAGAAGCTGAATAATTCTGACAATTAATCTAAAATCACAAATTCACACTGACAGCGGGAGAGGAATAACCTTTCTCGCTTTCTGTGTCATCAGGAGGAACTATAAAAATGAACATTATGAGCTTAATCAATGCACTTCCGGGTGCTTCTGCCCAGGGTCTGATATGGGGGATCATGGCAATCGGTGTCTATCTTACTTTCCGTATTCTGGACGTAGCCGACCTTACTGTTGATGGTACCATGTGTACCGGAGGTGCTGTCTGCGTTATGATGCTTATGAGCGGTCATAACATCTGGGTATCCATGCTTGCTGCAACCGGCGCAGGAATGCTTGCCGGTCTTGCAACAGGAATCTTCCACACTTTCATGGGAATCCCGGCGATCCTTGCCGGAATCCTGACACAGCTTGGTCTTTACTCTGCCAACCTCAAGATCATGGGCAAAGCAAACCAGGCAGTCAACGGAAACAAATACAACCTTCTTGTTTCCCTTCGAAATGTCAAAAATGTTCCATTTTATCAGAATACAATTCTGATCGTTGCAATCTTTATCGTTGTTCTGATCGCGATCCTGTACTGGTTCTTCGGTACTGAACTCGGATGTTCTCTCCGTGCTACCGGATGTAACCCGAATATGTCCCGTGCACAGGGTATCAACACAGATGTATGCAAGGTACTCGGACTTATGATCTCCAACGGACTGGTTGCTCTTTCCAGTGCACTTCTTGCACAGTATCAGGGATTCGCTGATGTCAACATGGGACGTGGCGCGATCGTTATCGGTCTTGCTGCTGTTATCATCGGCGAGGCGATCTTCGGAAAGATCTTCCGCAACTTTGCTCTTCGTCTTCTGAGCGTTGCATTTGGTTCTATCCTCTACTATCTGGTACTCCAGACTGTTATCTGGCTCGGAATCGATACAGACCTTCTGAAGATGCTGTCTGCACTTGTAGTAGCGATCTTCCTTGCTGTACCTTACTGGAAAGCAAAATATTTTTCAAAACCTACGAAACGTGGAGGTAACAACTGATGCTTGAGCTAAAAAACATTTACAAAACTTTTAATCCTGGAACTATCAATGAAAAAGTGGCTCTGAACGGTCTGAACCTCACTCTGAATGAAGGAGATTTTGTTACAGTTATCGGTGGAAATGGTGCCGGTAAATCTACCATGCTGAATGCAGTTGCGGGTACATGGATGGTCGATGAAGGACATATCATCATTGATGGTGTTGATGTTACGAAATTATCAGAACATAAGAGAGCAGCCTACCTGGGACGTGTTTTCCAGGACCCTATGACTGGTACTGCTGCTACAATGGGTATCGAAGAAAATCTTGCACTGGCGAAACGTCGTGGAAAACTTCGTCTGCTGAAACCCGGTATCACAAAGGCAGAACGTGCAGAATATAAAGAATTACTTAAGATCCTTGGTCTGGGACTTGAGGACCGTCTTACTTCCAAGGTCGGACTTCTTTCCGGTGGACAGAGACAGGCGCTGACACTGCTTATGGCTACGCTTCAGAAGCCGAAGCTGCTTCTGCTGGACGAACATACCGCAGCACTCGACCCAAAGACAGCGGCGAAGGTACTTGAGATCACAGAAATGATCGTAAACCGGGATCACTTGACTACAATGATGATCACTCATAATATGCAGGACGCGATCATCCATGGAAATCGTCTGATCATGATGATGGAAGGCAAGATCATCCTGGATATCCAGGGTGAAGAAAAAAAGAAACTGACCGTACGCGACCTCCTCGACCAATTCGAAAAAGCCAGCGGCCAGGAATTCAGTAATGACTCCGCTCTGCTGAGTTGATTTGGTGGGCTGTGTGGTTGTTAAAGGGACGCAGTCAAGAAATGGCATGGGAATTCAAACCGGCTTCGTCGTCCGGAAGTACTAAGGGATAACCTGTCTGCTAAAAGCATTCATAGAAACTGCAAACTCGCTTCGCTCAAACAGTGCAGTTTCTATGAATAACGCAGCCAGAACATCCCTAAGTGCTTCCATGGACTCCTGCAGAGTGTTTGCCTTCCCATGCCATTTTTGACTGCTGACTTTTCCCCCAGCCAAATGGTCAACTAGGTTCGCTCCGCCGCGCGTTCCGCGCGTGCAGCTACGCTCTTCAAATATTCAGCGGTACATAACGGCCTACGGCCGTTCGCGTACCGCGTCCCCCTTCATCCCCATTCCGGTATTATGGTGCGTCTTGAGGGGCGGAGCGGAGGGGCTGGGCGTTTGAGATGGGGAACATCTGCAGGAGCCGTAGAAACAGTTAGGCGTGGAAAATATGCGTTATACAGAAAAGACCGCTCTGTCTGAGCGACAGCGAGTTTGCGGGCTTTTCTGTATGGTTTTAGCATATTTTCCACGCCTTAGTGTTTCTAGGTGACGAAACCGTTCCCCGGAGCAAACGCCCAGCCCCGGAGCGGTCTTCCCCACACGACCACGCATATACCGTCTCCTACTTCGTTCCCTTCATAGAAAGACTGATTCTTTTTTTCTTGAGGTCTACGCCGATCACGCGCACATCCACAACATCTCCAACAGACACTGCCTCAAGCGGATGTTTGATATATTTCTCACTCATCTCAGAAATATGCACCAGTCCATCCTGATGCACTCCGATATCTACGAAAGCTCCAAAATCAATCACATTTCGCACTGTACCCTTAAGGATCATACCCTCTTTCAGATCCTTCATATCAAGTACATCCGTCCTCAGAACCGGTTTCGGCATCTCATCTCGTGGGTCTCTTGCCGGTTTTTCCAGCTCTTTAACGATGTCACGAAGTGTCGGCTCTCCTACGCCAAGCTCCTCTGCGAGCTTCTTGTAATTTTTGATCTGCTTTGAGATTCCGCTCAGCTTGCCAACCGTGATATCCTCCGGTGCATAGCCAAGTTTTTCCAGAAGCTTCTGCGCTGCCTCATAACTCTCCGGATGCACACTCGTTGCATCCAGTGGATTCTTGCCGCCTGTGATACGCGCGAATCCTGCACACTGCTCAAACGCCTTCGGTCCGAGCTTCGCAACCTTGAGAAGCTCACGACGGCTCTCAAACCTGCCGTTCTCCTCACGATACGCAACGATATTTTTCGCGATCGCCTTGCTGATACCGGAAATATACTCCAGAAGCGATGCAGACGCCGTATTCAGATCCACACCAACCTTATTTACACAGTCCTCAACAACTCCACTCAGTGCCTCACCAAGCTTCTTCTGGTTCATATCATGCTGATACTGTCCGACACCGATCGACTGCGGTGTGATCTTAACGAGCTCTGCAAGCGGATCCTGAAGACGTCTTGCGATGGAAGCCGCACTTCTCTGTCCCACATCAAAATTCGGGAACTCCTCTGTTGCCAGCTTGCTCGCGGAATATACAGAAGCACCAGCCTCATTCGTGATCACATACTGAACTTTCTCCGGGATTTCCTTAAGCAGTTCCACAATGATCTGCTCAGACTCCCTGGACGCTGTTCCATTTCCAAGAGAAATAAGAGAAACATTGTATTTCCTGATCAGTTTCTTAAGTGTATCTTTTGCCGCCTGGATCTTCTTCTCATTAGTCGGTGCTGTCGGATAGATCACAGTCGTATCCAGCATTTTTCCGGTAGGATCTACGACTGCCAGCTTGCATCCTGTACGGAATGCCGGGTCCCAGCCGAGGACAACTTTGCCTACGATCGGAGGCTGCATCAGAAGCTGCTCAAGGTTTTTTCCAAAGACATGGATCGCACCGTCCTCAGCGTTTTCTGTCAGGCTGCTACGGATCTCCCTCTCGATCGCCGGGGCGATCAGACGCTTGTAGCTGTCCTCCACTACTTCACGGAGAACCGGTGTTGTGATCGGATTATCCTTTGCCAGGACCTGCTTCTGCAGCCAGCCAAGAATTTCTTCCTCCGGTGCATTTACCTTGACTGTGAGGATTTTTTCCTTCTCACCACGGTTCAGGGCGAGCACACGATGTCCGGCAAGCTTCTTGATCGGCTCCTCAAATTCATAGTACATCTCATATACAGAAGACTCTTCCGGTTTCTTCGCTGCAGATGCAACAGAACCTTTTTTCATGGTAAGGTCACGGATATAGATTCGATAATCTGCCTCATCAGAAATCGTCTCTGCCAGAATATCCTTCGCTCCGTTCAGCGCGTCCTCTACGGTCTCTACGCCTTTTTCCTCAGAAAGAAAAGCTTTAGCTTCCTCTTCCAGCGGTTTCTTTGTCATCTGAAGCATGATGATATTCGCCAGCGGCTCAAGTCCTTTTTCCTTCGCAATGATCGCTCTTGTACGTCTCTTCGGACGGTATGGACGATAAAGGTCCTCTACTACTACGAGGGTCTTGGCATCCAGAATCTGCTTCTTCAGTTCCGGTGTCAGTTTGCCCTGCTCTTCAATGCTTGTAAGTACCTGATTTTTCTTATCTTCCAAATTTCTCAGGTAAAGAAGTCTTTCGTGCAGGGTACGGAGCTGCTCATCGTTCAGAGAGCCTGTCGCTTCTTTACGATAACGGGAAATAAACGGGATCGTACATCCCTCATCGATCAGCTTTACAGCAGCCTCTACCTGCCATTTCTGTACTTTAAGTTCGTCGGTTATCACCTGAATAATATCCATAAATAAAAATCTCCTTTTGTGCCCGTAAATAAATCTGCTTAATAACTATGCTTCTGCATTATAATCGTCTGATGCCGTATTTTTGTAAAAAGACTCTTCCTTCTTCTCCGGCTCATCAAACTCTCCCAGAATATCTCTGTAAAAAGCCGTTTCAGACGCTTCCATATACGGAAGTACCCACAGAAGCGGAATCCCCATGAATAGAAGCGACACGATCAGCAGCGGTGCAAAGCTTAGCTGCAGCATAAGATACTGCCAGATATGTCCCTTCATCAAACGCATGCTCTGTTTCAGGGACTCTACTCCTCCCATCTCCGGATTATCTGCCAGAAGATAAAAACTGAGCGCAAGCGGTACTGTGATAAGTACATTCAGTACTACACTCAGGATCATGATTCCCATGATCATCTGCATCCAGTTCATCTGCGCTTCGATCGTGCTTCCTGGATCGGTCAGATATACCGCAAAATAGATCGGAAGCTGTGAAACTGTGTTCAGAAGTGCCATTACAAATGCCGCGATCAGCACTCTGTCCGGCTGATTATGAAACATATACAGAAGATTTCCAAGGCTGAACTCCCTGCCTCTGCTCATATTCAACATCATATAGCTGTATCCTGTACCGAATACCATCGCGATCAGCGACACAACAAATACAAAAATCTGCCCGGCTGCGATCTCCAGCATAGAATTTCCCGGAAAAAGCTCCAGCGAAAGGACATTTCCCAGAAAGTTCACCGCCATATAAGCCAGCATTCCCGCGATCGCGATGATCCAGTTTCCTCTGAGAGCTGCCTTGGCACTTGTTTTCCAGTATTTTCGGTTTCTTTTCATTTTTGACTCCTGTTTTCTGTAAACAACGAAGGAATTCCACCCCTGAAACCACAGAGATGAAATTCCTTCCATTTTATTTAATCTGCCAGGTTAAATGCGTCATGTACTGCGTTCATCGCTCTTACACCGTCTTTTTCGTTGATAAGAACTGTCACGCGGATCTCTGATGTGGAGATCATGTTAATGTTGACGCCCTCATTATAAAGACTCTCAAACATCTTTGCCGCAACACCAGGATTACTCATCATTCCGGCTCCGACAATAGAAAGTTTGGCAATATTTCTCTCAGAATGAAGTTCCTGGTATCCAAGTCTTGCTTTGTTTTCATCAAGGACTGCCATTGCATCATCCAGATCCTTGTCATCTACGGTGAAGGAAATATCCTTGGTTCCCGCACGTCCGATAGACTGAAGGATCACATCTACGTTGATGTTTTTCTTTGCCAGTACATCAAATAATCTGAACGCCACGCCCGGGGTATCCTTCAGACCGATCACGGCGATTCTTACTGCATCTGTATCAAGCGCAACTCCGCTGATCAGCATTCTTTCCACTGTTACTTCCTCCTTTACAACAGTTCCTTCGCTTGTATTCAAACTGGAACGTACCACGAGCGGTACGCCGTATTTCTTTGCCATTTCCACAGAACGATTGTGGAGCACTCCGGCACCAAGTGTTGCCAGATCCAGCATCTCATCATAAGTGATCTCCTTGAGCTTGCGGGCTGTCGGAACTTTACGCGGATCTGCTGTATATACGCCGTCTACGTCAGTGTAGATCTCGCAGGCATCTGCATGAAGTGCCGCTGCCAGAGCAACTGCTGTCGTATCGGAGCCGCCTCTTCCAAGCGTTGTATAATCATCGTATTTATTGACTCCCTGGAAACCTGTCACAACAACGATCTTGTGGTTTTCCAGTTCTCTCTTGATTCTTTCGGTATCAATCCTCTTGAGTCTTGCATTTCCGTGAACGCTTGTAGTATGCATTGCGACCTGGAATGCGTTCAGAGAAACAGACGGAACGCCCAGTTTATCGAATGCCATGGACATCAGTGCCACGGACATCTGCTCTCCGATCGTAAAAAGCATATCCATCTCACGCTTCGGCGGTTTCTCATTGATATCCTTTGCCATAGTGATGAGTTCATCTGTGTATTTACCCATTGCAGAAAGAACTACCACCACATCATTGCCTTTTTTGTATTCTTCTATGCATCTTCCGGCGACATTAAAGATACGCTCTTTGTTTGCAACTGAAGTGCCGCCGAATTTTTTTACTATTAACATAGTTTCTCCCCCGAAAAAAATGTCAGTCTTTGACACGGATCATAGTGACCACACTGCCATTTAATTTCTGAACTTTTTCTTTATATTCTCCCTGTTTCATCTTGGTGGTGATAAATCCAAATTCACCCGGGAGGTTCTTGAGATTTACGATCTCAACGTCGTCAAAAACAGCTTCTACCTGGTCTACGGTTGTGCCTTCGACTCTTACAAAAAATCTTCCCTCAACTTCATCCATCGGAATCAGTTCAAGCGGTTTGCTGGACCAGTTTGTCATAATGTTCTTGTGGAGGTGCTTTGCTTCGTCTACTACGTCAGCAACTACTGCGCTTGCTGTCGGAAGTTTGCCTGCGCCGCTTCCATAGAACATTGCATCACCAAGGACATTGCCATGGACAAATACTGCATTGAATACGTCATTTACGCTGTAAAGCGGGCTGCTCTTACCTACCAGGAACGGTGCTACCATTGCGTAGAAAGAATCGTCTCCGATCTTGCGGCTGGTACCGAGAAGTTTGATCGTCATGTCAAGTTCTTCTGCGTACTGCATATCCTCTGGTGTGATCTTGGTGATTCCTTCGGTATAAATATCCTCGTAATTCAGGAATTTACCGTATGCCAGAGAAGAAAGGATCGCGATCTTACGGCATGCATCATATCCCTCTACATCGGCTGTCGGGTCTGCCTCGGCGTATCCCTTTGCCTGAGCTTCCTTGAGAACTGTATCAAATTCGCAGCCTTCTGTGCTCATCTTGTACATCATGTAGTTGGTGGTTCCGTTGAGGATACCTGTGATCTCATCGATCTCATCTGCTGTCAGAGAAGAGTTCAGTGCACGGATGATCGGGATTCCACCACCGCAGCTTGCTTCAAACAGGAAGTTGATGTTTTTCTCGCGTGCGATCTCCATAAGTTCCGGGCCGTGTTTGGCTACCAGGGCTTTGTTGGAGGTGCAGACGCTTTTGCCGGATTCGAGGGCACGTTTTACAAAGGTGTATGCCGGCTCGATTCCTCCCATAACTTCTACTACGATGTCTACCTCCGGATCGTTTGCGATCACGTCATAGTCGTGAACAAGGACTTTCTCTACCGGATCTCCCGGGAAATCTCTCAGATCCAGTACATATTTGATGTTGATCTCTGCGCCGGCTCTCTTATTGATGCTGTTATGGTTGGTGTTGATAACCTCTACCACACCGCTTCCTACTGTACCGTATCCTAATACTGCAATATTTACCATAGCTTGGTTTCCTCCTGCGTTCTTTCTTATAGTTATTCTCTTCCGAGGATCTTCAGATAATGTATTCCATCTCTCTGTTCGATCTCATCCACCATAGCCTCTGCGTCTCCCTCACCCGGCAGGATATCCACGCTGAGTGTGAGGGTTGCCACTCCATTGATCGGAATACTCTGATGGATCGTCAGGATATTTCCATGGAAACGTGCAATGGTCTGAAGCACAACAGACAAGATTCCCGGTTCATCATCCATCTGAATGATGAAAGTGATCGTCTTTCCTCTGGCTTCTTCGTGAAAAGGAAAAATATCATCCTTATATTTATAAAAGGAGCTTCTGCTGATACCGGTCTGCTCTGCTGCTTCCTGCACAGTGCTCACTTTCTCTGAATCGAGTAATTTCTTTGCCTGTACCACTTTCAACAAAACTTCCGGAACCGCTCGCTCCCTGACTACAAAATACTTCTTTTTTTCTGTTGTTTTTCCCATTATGACCTTCCTGTCTCTGCTGACTTTATCGTTACTGTTCACAGCAACTCTTTATCCATTTGATGAAACACATATCCCTCTCAGGAGATGTCCGTTTTCAAAAGACAACTGTTTTCCTATGAGGGATATGTTATCACACCTCTGCAAAGTCTGCAAGGCTTTTTTGCCTTATGATTCAGCCGGTTTCTTGGCTAATGCGATCCATTTCAGGTAGGCGTTGATGAACGGATCGATGTCTCCGTCAAGAACTGCGTCTACATTTCCGGTTTCTTCGCTTGTTCTGTGATCCTTGACCATGGTGTATGGCTGCATAACATAGGATCTGATCTGATTTCCCCAGCCGATATCGGTTACTTCACCACGGATACCGGAAAGTTTCGCTTCTGCTTCCTGCTGCTTGAGGAGGAAAAGTT
Source organism: Blautia sp. OM07-19 (assembly GCF_003481595.1). NCBI lineage: Bacteria > Bacillati > Bacillota > Clostridia > Lachnospirales > Lachnospiraceae > Blautia > Blautia sp. OM07-19. Next base: position 82,439 of record NZ_QULA01000005.1, on the reverse strand, counting down.
TGGCTTTCAGCATCTGCATGGCTTTGTCCTTGTTCATGTGCTGAGAACGTTCATTCTGACACTGTACTACGATTCCTGTCGGGAAATGTGTAATACGGATCGCGGATGATGTCTTGTTGATATGCTGTCCACCGGCACCGCTGCTTCGGTAGGTATCGATACGGATGTCGTCATCGTTGATCTCTACATCCAGGTCTTTCTTGATATCCGGCATAACATCGCAGGATACGAAGGAAGTCTGGCGTTTGCCTGCTGCATTGAACGGAGAAATACGGACAAGACGGTGTACACCTTTCTCGGATTTGAGATAGCCGTAAGCATTCTCTCCGTTGACCTGGAAGGTAACGGATTTGACACCGGCTTCATCGCCGTCGAGGTAATCAAGCACTTCCATACTGAATCCCTTGCGGTCTACCCAGCGGCTGTACATACGATAAAGCATTCCACACCAGTCACAGGCTTCTGTTCCACCTGCTCCGGCATTGAGCTTGATGATCGCATTTTCGCTGTCATATTCTCCTGACAGTAATGTTTTAACACGGATGCTGTCAAAATCCTTCTGGAATTCGTCGAGCATCTCCTGAATCTCCGGAATGATCTCCGGATCATTTTCTTCATAGCCCATCTCGATCATGGTTTCCATATCTTCCAACTGGGTCTCCAGATTGTGGTATGTCTCCATGTCGTCCTTCATGCTCTTGAGTTCTTTCATCTTCTGCTGTGAAACCTCTGCATCATCCCAGAAGTCCGGTGCTTCCATTTCACGCTCTAATTCTTCAACCCTCTGCTCTTTGTTAGCGAGGTCAAAGTGAATCCCTCACTTCCACTAATGGTTCTGTGTATGTTGCAAGAATACTCTTGAACTGATCTAATTCAACCACAGCTTCACCTTCTTTCTATATATTCATATACTGTAATACCATACCATAGATTGGGTGAAACTGCAAGATTTGCAGTGTGAAAAGCCACGAATCCATTTTTTATTTTTGCATTTTTAACTCATCATTTTATTGACATTGTATATAATATTACATACAATATAAGTATCAAAATTTGTATAAAGGAGGGAATTTCAATGGCTCAGACAAATGTAAATATCCGTATGGATGCAGAACTTAAGAAACAGTTTGAAGCCTTTTGTTCTGACATTGGCATGAGTATGACAACAGCATTCTGTGTCTTCGCCAAAAAAGCAGTTCGTGAACGCAGAATCCCATTCGAGATCACCGCTGACAGCGATCCATTCTACAGTCCTGCAAATATTGCACGACTTAAGAAGTCAATAGAGCAACTTGAAACCACCGGCGGTACGATACATGAGGTAAATATGGATGATAAAAGCATGATCTGATGAAGCATGGCAGGATTTTGAATAAATAATCTAATTTTGATTGCTCAGTGTGGTTCGCATTATAGAGATAAATAAAGCAAGTCCCCATCATACATGAAACTTTCCAATGTTTATATGCATGATGGGGATTTATATGTACTATAATTCTATTCTCTCCAGATCCTCCGGGACGAAAAGATTTCCGTGGAAGTATTTCTTTCCTTCTTCTGTGTAGAGTTCTTTGCGGCGGGCGATGTTCTTGTCCTCGGTGTGGTAGAGAATCAGATTCTGTACGCCGAGCTGCTCTGCCAGTTCGCTGGCGTCTTTGGCTGTGGAGTGATGTTTCTCGTATGGGTGGAATCTGTCTGCCTGGTCGAAGAGACAGAATGCTTCGTGAAGGAGCCATTTGCTGTTTTCGGCGTATTTTTTCTCACATTCGTTGTATGGTTCGTCACCACAGCAGGTGAATTTCTCGCCATTGCCCATATCCATGCAGAAGCCAAACTGTTTCGCTTTGGTGGACTGGATGTCGAAGAATGTCGTCTTATGTCCCATGATGGTTCTTTCTTCTCCGTCTTCTACGACTACCAGATGCAGGCGGTCTCCGATGTAGCAGGTCTGTTTCTTAGGATAAAGCATCTCTGCCATTTCCTTGAGGATGCGGATGACCTCTTCGTGTCCGTAAATTGTTGCCTCACCTTCGTACTGTCCCTGTTTCATATGCTGGCAGATCATACGGATCATCCAGACAACACCCATGATGTGATCTACGTGTTTGTGTGTCACGAAGATCTCGCGCATATCCATCCAGTCAAATCCGGCATGTTTAAGCTGTGCAAGCAGTGTATTTCCACCACCGCCGTCAACCAGCAGATGCTTATCCCCATCTCTCAGCACAAAACATGTATTGTAACACTCAGTTACCATTGCATTTCCTGTTCCCAGCATTGTAATATCCATAAAAGCGTGAACCTCTCTTTCGTATCGGTTGTAACTGTTCAGTACCCTCACAATTACGATTCAATATTTTTCTGATATATTTTATCATAAGTACAAAAGAAAGGAAACAGCATTTGCCGTCTCCCTGATGCAATCAATTATAGATTTTTCTTATTTATATCATTAACAATTTTCTATTATTCTCACATCGAAACAATATGTCGCTTAAGCATCGAAAAATATATAATCCAGAAAATCCGATGCCAATAAGTTGACATAATGATCCGATCAGGCATCGGAAATAAATTAATCCTGTAAATCGATGCCGGTTTCTTGATATATCAGACATATCAGGCATCGGAAATAACCTGCTTGCCTTCACCCGATGCCCAACATGCCTGATAATCATTAAATTATATTTTGAATTGTATCTTATGAGAAAAAGCTCTCCGCCACGCTCATATCCGCAACATATCCCACACTTCCGGTCATGTAGATGGTGCCGTCTTTGTGGATGTCAATCTGGATCATGCCGCCTGGCTGGTTGATGTTGATGCGGTTTTCGGTGAAACCGAGTTTGTATGCAGCCATTGCTGCGGCGCAGCTTCCTGTACCGGAAGCTTTGGTGTAGCCGGAGCCGCGTTCCCAGATCTCGATGTCGAGATTGCCGGTGTCAATCTTACGGCAGATCTGGAGGTTCATCCTCTCCGGAAATTCATCGGCGTTTTCCACATATGGTCCAAGTTCTCTGGCTGCTTTTTCACTTACCTCATCCATAAAGATGATACAATGTGGATTACCGATCGTCAGACAGGTTGCCTTGTAATCTTTGTTGTTGAAGGTAAAGTCCTCATTGATAACCTCACGCACCTCGCCAGTCACTGGAATCTCTCTGGAAAGGAAGGATGCCTTTCCCATGTTTACACGAAATTCTGTAGCACGGCTGTTCAGGCACTCCACTTCAATAGAACCGGACAAAGTTTCGATCTCAAATTTTTTCTCTTTGACATATTCATGGTCAAGAAGGTATTTTGCAAAAATACAGACACCATTTCCGCTGATCGCCGCTTCGCTTCCGTCAGAGTTGTAGATATGCACGCCCATTTTTCCATTGATGTCCACCGGTCCGTACAGAACACCGTCTGCACCGAGTCCAAAACCTCTCTGACACATCAGAGCAATCTTTTTGCCCTGAAGCTGTACACGGTTCTTGTTCGGATCCAGTACCAGATAATCATTTCCAAGTCCCTGATATTTTATCATTGTAATGCAGTCTGTCATTGCTATGCCCTCCCGCTTGATTTGCTTATATTATGGATTTATCGTTACCCGCAATTCATTTAACCATTCGATAGTTCCAGTATATAAGCTATTTTTTACAATGTATATAGAATAAACTGCTCTATACCTTGCAAAAAATGCGGTCATGCTATTGTTTGACCCGTTCACAGCCTCCTAATCATGCCCATTTAATTGTTCCATAACTGGATTTCATTGTACACACCCTATCACATCTCAGGCGAAATGGATACTGTTTTCTCGTGACCAGGCATAAATTCTTGTTTGTGTGTGCCCGCTGCATACTACAGTCAAGCATTTTCCATGCATTTCCATATTTTACCTCGCACCATCCATGTGGAGACAATGCGGCATATGGTCCTCTTGCAGTAACTGCACCACACGCCACACGCGCATCATAGCCCAGAACTCTTGCAATATATGCCATTGTAGAGGCATAATAATAGCAGTCACCTCTTCTGTAAGTAAACATGTAACCTGCACAGGAAGCAATCTGATTTGCCCGTGGTGCGTGATCTGTCATATTATAATAAGGATAATTAAGCAGTGTACGGAAACAGGTTCTAAGACGTTTAGAAGGCAGATCTGTTGCCTTTGAGTATCTCATGACAAAAGCAACTGCCTGACGGATTTCTTTCGTTGTAACCCTTACACCCGTTTTGTCCACATAAAAGTATCCAGTCGTTTTTGAGCCGACAATGTGATTCGTGATAAGCCTGCTGTTTCGGTCAAAATAATAATATTTATTCGAAATTTTCTTCCATCCCTTTGCTCTTATTCCTTTTACAGAATAATACTTTCCATTATTCTGGCTGAACCATCCGGTATACACTTTATTATTCTGATATACTTTGCCTTGTCGAATCGTAATCCCGGATGCGGCAGATACATTTATACCTCCCGCCATAAGTGCCAGCGCTATTATCAATACAGCTATTACATTTTTCCATGCTTTCTCCTTCATTGTTCTCTCCCTGTATAAAATGATATTTTTTATTATACACCACTTCTTTTCCAGTGAATACTTCTTTATAATAGAAAGCAAACAAATCAGGAGGGCTTCCCATGGACTATTCGCAGTATTCCCTTGCAAAAACCGGCTATCTCAAGGAGGATTTCCGGCTGTTTCATATCAATGACCGTACAGACCGGGAGTTTGAGTGGCATTATCATGATTTTCACAAGATCATCGTCTTTGTCTCTGGCAAAGTTACTTATCATATAGAAGGAAAAGCTTACCACCTCAAACCTCAGGACATTCTTCTGGTCAGCCAGGGTGCGATCCACAAGCCGGAGATCGACCCGGCGGTGCCATATGAACGCTATATTTTCTGGCTTCGTGAAGATCTGTCACGTCCAGAGCTCAACACCTGTTTCCAGAAAGCCAACGACCGCAGCTTCAACCTTGTCCGTCTGGATTCTGCCCTCCAGGAACGCCTCAAAGACCTGCTGCCCGAGATCGAGCAGTCCCTGCGTGGTGACCAGTTTGGGGATAATTTCTTAAGTGAGGCACTTTTTACACAGTTTATGGTCTACATCAACCGGATTTTCCTCAAAAGCAGTACTGCTCCAGACCGGAAATCCTACTCTTCGGACTCCCAGGTGGAGCAGCTTCTGAAATATATTAATCGAAATCTGGCAGAAGACCTCTCGATCGACAGTCTCGCCGGGAAGTTTTTCTTCAGCAAATATCATATGATGCGGAAATTCAAAGAAGAAACAGGCTACACGATCCACAACTACATCGTCAGCAAACGCCTGCTTCACGCCCGCTCTCTGATCTCCCAGGGAATGCCCATAATGAAAGCCGCCCAGATGAGCGGCTTTCGGGATTACACTACGTTTGTCCGTGCTTACAAAAAGCAGTTCGGAACAGTGCCAACACAGCGATGATCATTTTTCTTTTTCATAGAGGAATTCTTCTGGCAGGCTTACGTGGAAGTCTTTTGCCAGAGCACGGAAGTTATCCGGTGTGATAGTCTGGAGCTTGTTTGGTGACATGGAGAGGATCTTGACCAGGATCTCTGCAGATTTCTCTACTGTGTGGAGCAGACCGAATGTCAGGTCAAAATCTTCTCCGGAACAGAACATTCCGTGATGTGCCCAGATGACAACATCGTATTTTTTCATCAGTTCTGCTGTTTTGATAGCAATTTCTCTTCCGCCCGGAACCATCCAGCCGATCACTCCGACACCATCAGGGAACACAACCGGACACTCTGTTGCGGATTCCCACAGTTCTCTTGTGAATACCTTGTCTTCCAGTGGAAGTACGAAAGTCAGCGCGATCGTATTTGTGGTATGTGCATGGTAGATAACACGATGTCTTCCGTTTGTCAGTTTCTTCTTCACTTCATGGTTCATCAGATGAGTCGGAAGCTCACTGGTCGGTCTGCCGCCCTCGACAAGTCCCCAGCGGATCCTGTACTTCGTTCCTGTCTCATCCAGCTCGATGATCGCAAGACATACTTCCGGGTCCACGATGATGTTTCGGAAATATTTACCGCTTCCTGTCACAAGGAAAAACTCTCCTGCCAGACCCGGAACTTCCACTCCGATCTCTTCCCATTCTCCCGGTGCATTCAGTCGCGGTTTGATCATCTCTACTTCTTCCGGTTTCAGACGATAGCTTAAGTTTCCACCGTTTCTCTCATGCCATCCCTGCTGATAACCGTCATCTGCCATTTTGATAAAGCCTTTTACGAATTTAGATTCAAGAATTTTCATTTTAATACTCTCCTGTCTGTTTTTGTTGTTTTTGTATCTTTGTGGTTTTGTGCCTGTTTTATTTTAATTTTGTGTGGTTTCTTTTTGTTTATGTCTGCATTATATATTGTTTTATGTGGTTTGTAAAGAGGTTTTTTCAAAAAATAGTCACAAATCACATGTGGTTTTCACAGTTCTTTCTGCAATACTACACAAAACCACAAAAACAAAGCACCAAATTCATCAAGAAACATCACTTCAAAAGAAATGTTTCTTGATAGATTCAGTGCTTTTGTTTACAAGCATTTTATAACGTCAGGATCCTGTTTTTTGGTTTATTTCTGCGCCCATGGCTGTGTCTGAGTCTCTACTACAGTCACCGGATGTTCCAGAGCTTCATCCATCTTGAGGCAGATATACATATCCTGCAGTGCATCTGCCATTCCATAAAATTCTTCACCGCCGTTGATATACTCATGCATTTTTACCATACAGGAAGCAACTGCGATCTCGTCATCGTTGAATCTCGCATTGATAAACGGTGTACGGAACAAAAATTCCTCACCCAGCATAACCGCATAATGTGACCATTCCTGATTTCCATATACGCCAAGATCAATCCTCCGAAGATCCTGTGTGACCGGAATATTCTGCGCATTCAGATAGCGAATAGTAAGATCATCGATCTCACCTCGTGTTCCCTGCACGGTAAGCTGTCTGGTGCGGATAAAAGAGTGATACTGCGCCGGGTCAGAAAAGTCGAAATATGCCACTTTGCCATTGTCGAATTCCATCGTCAGACGATCTCTGGAGCATTTGACAACCTCTCCATCAAAAACCATGCCCTCTCTTCCATATGTTTCCGTCACATCAAACCAGTAACGTTTTCCGTAAATCCTGCAGTTCTCAAATCCTGTTCTAAGGAACTGCCGGATGATACTCGCACCGTGATAACCGTGGAGTGAAGAAATATTGATATTTTCTACCTCACCAAGCTTTCCATCACAGATTGCCTTGTACCAGGATGCATAGAGCGGCTGCAGGAAATACTGTTCTGCCACCTGCACTTTTGGCTGATATTTCTGATAAGCATCCCAGAGCTGATGCAGTGCTTCCACGTCTTCTCCCGGAGGTGTTTCCGTCAGCACCGGGATCCCTCTCTCAAATAAAGTGATCAGATTTTCTGTGACGATTCCTCTTTTGATTGCCATTACGACAAACTCCGGCTCTTTTTCCACAAGTTCATCCAGTGTATTGACTACTTTTACACCGAATTTTGCAGAAAAAGCCTCACCTTTTTCTTTACTTCTTATCATCACTGCTGCCAGATCAAACATTTCCGGCAGGGCTTTGGCAATGCGAATATAAAATTCTGCTCTCCAGCCGGAACCGATCAGTCCAAAACGAATTTTACTCACGTTTCTGTCCTCCCAAGATCATTTATGTCAACTAATTTTCATCACGGTACAGCGTATCCTCTGGATGCTTCCAGAATCTGATACCACTCATCATAAGAAAGTTCCAGTTCTGTCGCATCCACGGCTTTCTGGATTCTGTCTGCATTCATAGTTCCTGTGATCGCCGCAATTCTTACCGGATGAACAAACAGCCATGCGTAGATCACTGCGTCGATCGTAGTCTTATGCTCTTCTGCGATTGCCGTAAGTACAGTACGCAGACGTACAAATTTTTCATCGGTACTCTTAAATACATCACCACCTCCAAGCGGAGACCATGCCATCAGAGGGATTCTTCTTGTAAATGCATCGTCAACTACTCCATTAAAGAAGTTCTCAGTGTTTTTGACAGAAAGCTCCATCTGGTTTGTCACAAGCGGAATGTTCAGATAACTCTGAAGCATCGTCATCTGGGACGGCAAAAAGTTTGAAACACCAATATTCAGGGCTTTTCCCTGCTTTACAACAGTTTCCAATGCATCTGCAGTTTCTGCCGGATCAGCCAGCGGGTCAGGTCTGTGGATCAGTAGAAGATCTACATGATCTGTTCCCAGTTTTTCCAGAGATTCGTCCATTTCTTTCAGAATCTCTTCTTTTGTACTGTTATAGTAAATGGTCTTGTTTCCATAATGTCCCGGGCATACGATACCAGCTTTTGTGATAAGCTGCATCTTGTCCCTCAGTTCCGGACGTTTCCGAAGTACCGCATCTCCAAAGATTTTTTCACAGGTATAGCCGCCGTATACCGGTGCATGGTCAATGGAGGTCACTCCCATATCCAGGCATTTTTCTACAAGATCCAAAAGTTCATTTTCGGTAAGATTGGAATCTGCGATTCTCATGCATCCCATAACTACCTGAGATAATTCCAGATTTTCTGATAATTTGATTTTTTTCATAATGCTCACTCCTGATGTTTATTATTTGTAACTGTTCAGTACCCTCACAGCTACTATTATTCTTTTACACCGCCGGTGGTCAGACCTGCGATGATCTTTTTCTGGAAAATAAGTACCAGAATGATAAGCGGAACGGTTACTACAACAGTCGCTGCCGCAATGTCGCCCCACGGAAGCTCGTAATTGCTCGGGAAAAGTGCAATACCTACCGGTACTGTCCTCATATTGTCATTTGTCATAAAAGTCAGTGCATACAGATACTCATTCCATGCATTGATAAAGACGATCAGTGCCACAGAAAAAGTTGCCGGTTTGATCAGAGGAAGCATGATCGTGAAGAAAATCTTACCTCTGGAACAGCCATCGATCGCTGCAGCCTCCTCAAATCCCTTCGGAAGCTGTGCAAAAAAGTTCGTCAGAAGCCAGATCGACAGTGGCAGGGCAAAGGTGATGTACGGAATGATCAGACCTGCATATGTATTGAGAAGCTTCAGGTTTTTCAGAAGAAGATAGATCGGGCTTAAGGTTGCGATCGTCGGGAACATGGAAATACTTAAGATCGCCATGAGCATGATCTTTTTACCTTTAAAGCGAAGTCTCGCAAGTGCATATGCTGCGGAAGCACCGATTAGAATGCTGAGTACCGTTGTGGAAAGTGCCACGATAAAACTGTTCAGCAGATATCTTCCAAATGGATGTTTCGTAAATACATTTTTGTAAAAGTCCCAGTGGATCTTGCTCGGGATCCACTTCGCCGGAATTGCTGAGATCTCCGACAGAGGTTTGATCGAAGTCATAAACTGCCAGAAAAAAGGAAGGACAATGATTCCGACAAAAACGATCACAAACACTGCGAATAAGATTTTTCCTGCTATGCTCTTTGATTTCTGCACAATGTCCACCTCCTACATCTCTGTCAGACGGTTTCCCATAAATTTCATATAGATCACGCTGATCAGGAATACAACTACAAAGATCAGCACTGCCAGGGAAGAACCATATCCAAAATCAAGGAATTTCATCAGGTTATTGTATGCGTACACAGACACACTCTCCGTTCCGTTCGCGCCTCCTGTCATAACGGAGATCAGGTCAAATACCCGGAAAGCATCCAGGGTACGGAACAGCATTGCCACGAGGACGGTCGTTTTGACGTTTGGAAGCGTGACATAAATGAAACGCTGAATTACATTTGCACCGTCAATCTTTGCCGCTTCATAGAGATCATCCGGAACCATCTGCAGCCCTGCAAGGATCAGAAGTGCCATATACGGCGCTGTTTTCCAGATATCCGTGATGACCAGCGCCATAAAGGAACCACTTGAAGTACTGAGCCATGCTTTGTAATCATCGATCACCCCAAGGCGGCACAATACATCATTAAAAAGTCCATACTGATCGTTGTAGATAAATTTCCACATCATTGCAGAAACAGAGGTCGGAATCGCCCACGGGATCAGGATCGCTGCCCGGACGAAGCCTTTTGCCTTGAATCCCTGATTCATGATCATCGCAGAAATAAAGCCGAGAATCGTCTCAAAAAATACTGTCACAACAGTAAATTTCAGTGTAAATACAAGTGCCGTCAATGCTCTGGAATCCTGAAAAATCTTTATATAATTTCCCAGTCCGACGAACGGATACCCGCTCGTCGGATCAGTCAGGACCATCTCATGGAGACTCAGCCAGAATGTACGAAGTATCGGATAAACCGCCACGATCGCCAGAACAATAAGAGCCGGTGTCATCATAATCCATGCATCCCTGGATTCTGTTTTTTCCAGTGAACCACGTCCCTTTTTCATTGTGCTCATTCCTCTCCCTTAAAATTTTATTATTTTGTAAGCTCTTCCAGTTCGCTCTGGAGTGTATCAAGTGCATCTTTGACTTCCATCTCGCCGGTGAGTGCCTGGTGTACATTTCTCTGGATCGCATCGGAAACTTTTGCATATTTTGGTGTCTGCGGTCTGGATTTTCCTGTTGCGATGATGTCTGCAAAATCAGAGTAGAATGGGATTGCTTCCAGGATATCAGCATCTTCATAAACAGATTTTACAACTGGCGGCTGAGAAGAGATCAGAGTCATTTCTTTCTGTGTATCTGCACTTGCCATGTAGGAAATGAAATCAGCTGCTGCCTCTTTGTGTGCATCGTCAACGTTGTTGTTGATCACAAGATCAAGTCCACCGAGGCAGGTGTGAGAATCTTCACCACTTGGTCCGACCGGAAGTGTAGTTGCGCCAATTTTTCCTGTCACCTTGGAACCTTCATCCTGTCCGCTTGACCAGAATCCTGACCAGTCACGTATGAAGAGGCATTTGCCTTCTTTGAATACCTGCTCACTCTCTGTTTCGGAATAAGTTGTGATTCCTTCCGGTGCATAATCATCAACAAGTTTCTTCATGATCTCTGTTGCTTCTACATTATTTTCGGAGTTTGCAACAGGAGTTCCGTTCTCGTCCAGAATATCTCCGCCATTACCCCATACATATTCCACCCAGTTGCATACAAGAGATTCGGACTGTGCTGCCTGGAAATCAGCTCCATATTCCACGCCATCTACACCTTTTGCCTTGTCTGCCAGCTCCATCCAGCCTTCCCAGGTATCCGGAGCTTCTGCACCCAGATCTTCAAGGACATCCGTACGATAGAAAAGGACACTTGAGTTTGTGAACCATGGCATTGCTACAAGTTTGCCATCAATCGTTGCACCTTCTACCGGACCTGTGAGCATTCCCTCTGTCAGAGAAGGATCTACCAGATCAGAGAGATCTGCCAGCCATCCTGCAGAACCAAACTCGCTGATATAAGTTACATCAAGTCCCATTACATCTACACTGGTATCTCCGGAAGCAAGCTTGTTTACAAAATCATCGTGAACTGTGTTTGCATCCTGCGGGAGAATGACAGTCTGTACTTCCACTTTGTCCTGGCTTTCGTTGTAGGCATCTACCATCTTCTGGGTTGCCTCGCCAACGCCCTGGTCAAAGGAAAATGAAATTGTTACCTTATCGTCTGCCTTTACTGCCAATGGTGCCGCAAAGATGGATGCGGTCATTGCTCCTGCTGACATAAGTGCTGCTGCTTTTTTCCACTGTTTTGTTTTCATGTTGTTTCCTCCTTCATGAATGAAAATATATATTGTGTTTTTTATAGATCTCTTAATTTAAGAATGTCTCTGAACTGTCGGAATGATATTTATACGTTTAGGAAAACGTTTACATTTAGTCGTAAAAAAATAAGGTTTCATCGTTTTTCTGTTTGTTATAATCACTAATATTTGTGATTTTCTTTTGTATAATCTGCATAATCTTTAGGGAAAGCGCTTTCCTGTTCGTTCAAAAGTAAGAGCTGCTCCTATACAGCTCTTCTTTCCTGTATTCAGTTCAGACTCTTTGTCGTGCTCCTTCGGATAATCTTGTGGGGCACATACTCCTTCATTGGTGCTTCTGTGCTGCCATCCATCAGTTCCCTGAGCATCTCCGCCGCCTTGACTCCCTCATCATAGTAAGAGATCCGCACGGTTGACAGCTCCGGCTTGATGTAAGTTGCAAATTCAGAATCATCAAATCCCATGATGGAAATATCATCTGGAATCTTCACTCTCATGTTGTCAAGATACTGGATTGCTCCTACTGCGATCACATCACTTCCGGTGACTACTGCCGTCGGGAGCTTACTGTTCTCCTCATAGAGCTTCTTCATTCCCTGATATCCCGCTTCAAAAGAAAAATCTCCCTGGGCAATGTAGGAATCCTTCACTTCTATTCCTGCTTCTTCCAGTGCTTTCTTATAGCCAATGACACGCTTCTTGCCAGATGAAAAGTCATTCTTCGGTCCGCCGAGATAGGCGATCCGCTCATGGCCATTGTCCAGAAGGAACTTCACCGCATCGTACATCGCCTCCACATTATTGTGGATCACAGTGTGCACTGCTTCCTCATCCTCCGAAGCTTCCTGTGTCACCAGGACTACCGGATAATTTCTCTTGCGCATGCGCTCTACCAGAGTGTGGTTTACATCAACTCCGGCAAAAAGCAGGCCTTCGATCTGCTTCTCCTCCAGAATTCCCAGTAATTTCAGTTCTTTCTCAAGTTCACCCTGTGATTCACAGAGGACAACAGTATAGCCTTCCTGGGCAAAAACACTGTTGATTCCCTTGGTGAGTTTACCAAAAACTGCATTGGAAATGTCCGGTACGATAATACCGATCGTATTGGTCTTCTTTGTGATCAATCCCTGTGCAAGGCTGTTGGGCTTGAAATGATTCTTCTCAATCACTTCGTAGACTCTGTCACGGAGTTCTGCACTTACCGGCTTCGTCTTATTGATCACCCTGGATACAGTCGCAATCGATACACCGGCTTCCCGGGCAATATCTTCTATCGTAACTGCCATTCTGATTCTCCTTGCTGGTTTGTTAGGAAAAGGTTTTCCTTACATGTGTCATAGTAGCACTCTCTTAAGTGAACGTCAATTGCTTTTTGGAAAAAAACACAACTTTGTATAGATTATATAAGTTATTCTTTTGGTTTTTGTGAATTGTGCATACATAAACTTCTCATTGAATCCCCTTTATCGCTATGTTAAAATGACGTTGTACAAAGTTATCACATCAAGGAGGACTCACCATGGAATTTCAGAAATTAATAGAAACCAGAAGAACTGTCCGCAAATATGCGGCTGACAGTAAAGTGACCAGAGAACAGATGGAAGCGCTGATCCGTGCCGCGCAGGAGGCTCCGTCCTGGAAAAACTCTCAGACAGGACGTTACTACTGTGTTCTTTCCAGAGAAATAGTCGACAAGATCCGTGCAACCTGCCTTCCGGGTGCGGGAAATGCGGGTAAATCCGAGAATGCTGCGCTGATCGTAACAACCTTCGTACATGACCGCGCCGGTTTCCAGAAAGATGGTACCGCCGACAATGAACTTGGAAACGGATGGGGATGCTATGATCTTGGTCTGCAGAATGAAAACCTGATCCTCAAAGCGGAAGATCTGGGACTTTCCACTCTGATCATGGGAATTCGTGAATCTGATAAACTCCGCGAACTCCTTGATATTCCAGAGACAGAAACTGTTGTGTCTGTTATTGCAGTTGGCAAGGCAGCCGAATCTCCGGCACGTCCGCCGCGCAAGGAACTGGATGCGATCGCGAAGTTCTTCTAATTCGTTGTCATAGACAACAAATACAAATTTAGCCAATTTTTGACTCTGTATTGTATCTTTTTTGTACATATGATACAATGAATTGTCAGGTGATGGCGATGAAGGCATTGCGTTTATTTGCGATGCCTTTTTTATACCCGAAACCTGTACAAAAGGGAAAGAAAGAGAGGAACTATTAATGAAAGAAAAGAAAAAAATGTCCCTGGCCATGCAGATTTTTATTGCACTGGTCCTGGCGATCATTGCTGGTCTTCTGATGCAGAGTCATGCCAGCTTCGCCGAATCTTACATCAAACCGTTTGGAACGATTTTCCTGAACCTGATCAAGTTTATCGTCGTTCCGATCGTACTGTTTTCCATCATGTGCGGTATCATTTCCATGAGTGATATCAAGAAAGTTGGATCTATCGGTCTCAAAACAGTTGTTTTTTATCTGTGCACAACTGCTTTTGCCGTTACAATCGGTCTAACCGGTGGAAACCTGTTCAAAGGACTGTTTCCTGTAGTTGCTACCACAGACCTGGCCTATGAGGCTGCTGAGGCAACTTCCTTCATGGATACGCTGGTAAATATTTTTCCATCCAACTTCGTTTCACCGATGGTAGAAGCAAACATGCTGCAGGTTATCGTAATGGCGATCATCCTTGGTTTCGCGATCATCCTCGTCGGTGAGAAAAACGTCCGCGTTGTAAACGCATTCAATGATCTGAATGAGATCTTTATGAAATGTATGGAAATGATCCTGAAACTGTCCCCGATCGGTGTCTTCTGCCTGCTGTGTCCGGTTATCGCAACCAACGGTCCGGCAATCATCGGTTCCCTGGCTATGGTACTTCTCGCAGCTTATATCTGCTATGTTGTACATGCTGTAGTTGTTTATTCACTGACTGTCGGAACACTCGGTGGAATGAGCCCGCTGAAATTCTTCAAGGGCATGCTTCCGGCGATCATGTTTGCATTCTCCAGTGCTTCTTCCGTAGGAACCCTGCCGATCAACCTGGAATGTACTGAGAAACTTGGTGCCAAACGTGAGATCGCATCCTTCGTACTTCCACTCGGTGCTACCATCAATATGGACGGTACTGCGATCTATCAGGGCGTCTGTGCGATCTTTATCGCATCCTGCTACGGAATCCATTTGACACTTTCTCAGATGCTGACTATCGTGCTCACAGCAACTCTCGCTTCTATCGGAACTGCTGGTGTGCCTGGTGCCGGTATGGTCATGCTTGCGATGGTGCTTACTTCTGTAGGTCTTCCGGTCGACGGTATCGCACTTGTTGCCGGTGTTGACCGTATCTTTGATATGGGACGTACCACTGTCAACATCACCGGTGATGCTGCCTGCACTATGGTCGTTTCCAACCTGGAATCAAAGAAAGATGCCCGCAGAGCAAAAGCTGGGAAATAAACTCTCTGATATTGAAAAATCAAATATCACCTATGCAAAAAGCTGCATCCTCATCGGAATCACTCCAACGGGGATGCAGCTTCTTTATTATCTGCTCTATTATGCTTTCATTAATTTACGTCCGCAGCACTGTTTGTATTTCTTGCCGCTTCCGCACGGGCATGGATCGTTCGGATAAATCTTGTCTTCTTTACGCTGAACAGGAGCTTTTGCGGAGGAATCATCCTTGTTGGTTCCTGTAACTTTGGCAACCTGCTCACGCTCTGCCTTCTGCTCTACATTTACATGATACAGCATACGGACAGTATCTTCCTGGATCGCACTGATCATGTTGTTGAACATCTCGTAAGCGCTCATCTTGTACTCAACAACCGGATCTCTCTGACCATATCCTACAAGGCCGATTCCCTGACGGAGAATCTCCATGTCGTCGATGTGATCCATCCACTTGCTGTCGATGCATTTCAGGAGAACGACACGTTCCAGTTCACGAAGCTGCTCTGCTTCCGGGAACTCTGCTTCTTTGGCTTCGTAGAGTTTGACAGCCTTTTCTTTGATCTCGTGCTTGATCTCGTCTTTCTTCTTGCCTTTGACATCTTCCTTAGTTAAAGCCTTGATCGGGATGATCGGGAGCAGTGCTGTGTTGAACTCATCCAGATCCCACTCTTCGGAATCTACATCATCGGAGAAGCACATATCTACAGTACTGTCTACGATATCTGTGATCATCTTGTAGATGGCATCGCGCATGTTCTCTCCATCCAGTACCTGACGGCGCTCTGCATAAATGATCTCACGCTGCTCGTTATTTACCTGGTCGTAATCGAGAAGGTTTTTACGGATACCGAAGTTGTTGAACTCGATCTTCTCCTGTGCCTTCTGGATCGCGTTGGAAAGCATCTTGTGTTCGATCTGCTCATTCTCTGCAACACCGAGGGATGTAAATACTTTCATCAGTCGCTCAGAACCGAACAGACGCATCAGGTCATCCTCAAGAGAGATATAGAAACGGGATTCACCCGGATCTCCCTGACGACCGGAACGTCCACGGAGCTGGTTATCAATACGTCTGGATTCATGACGCTCTGTACCGATGATCTTGAGACCGCCGGCTTCTCTTGCAACGTCATCGAGCTTGATATCGGTACCACGACCTGCCATGTTGGTCGCGATGGTAACAGCACCGGACTGACCTGCCTGTGCAACGATCTCTGCCTCAAGTTCATGGAACTTCGCATTCAGGACTTTATGCGGGATTCCCTCGCGGCGGAGCATCTTGCTGATGAGCTCGGAAGTCTCGATGGTGATCGTACCAACCAGTACCGGCTGTTTCTTTGCATATGCTTCCTTAACAGCCTCTACGACTGCGTTGAATTTCTCTTTCTTGGTCATGTATACGGCATCTTCGAGGTCTTTACGCTGTACCGGTCTGTTAGTCGGGATCTCTACAACGTCCATTCCATAGATATCACGGAATTCTTTCTCCTCGGTAAGTGCTGTACCGGTCATACCGCCCTTCTTGTCATATTTGTTGAAGAAGTTCTGGAATGTGATAGTAGCAAGAGTCTTGCTCTCTCTCTTGACCTTGACATGCTCTTTTGCTTCGATCGCCTGATGAAGTCCGTCAGAATAACGGCGACCCGGCATGATACGTCCGGTAAACTCATCTACGATCAGGATCTCGTCATCCTTAACTACGTAATCCTGGTCCTTATGCATCAGGTTGTGTGCACGGAGTGCAAGGATGATATTGTGCTGGATCTCCAGGTTCTCCGGATCTGCCAGGTTCTCGATATTGAA
The DNA here is from genome assembly GCF_003481595.1 of Blautia sp. OM07-19. Classification (NCBI taxonomy): domain Bacteria; kingdom Bacillati; phylum Bacillota; class Clostridia; order Lachnospirales; family Lachnospiraceae; genus Blautia; species Blautia sp. OM07-19. The sequence continues at coordinate 65,427 of NZ_QULA01000005.1, read as the reverse complement.
GAATTTCTCAACCTTCTTGACACCCTGCTCGGTGAGGTTGACGATCTTGTCCTTCTCATTGACAACGAAATCACCAGTCTCGACAACTTCCTCGCCCATGATAGCTGCCATCTTGGTCATCTCATGGCTGGCTTCACCACGCTCAAGCTGCTGTGCCAGGATATCGCATACTTCGTAAAGTTTGGTGGATTTGCCGCTCTGTCCGGAAATGATAAGAGGTGTACGTGCCTCGTCGATCAGGACGGAGTCGATCTCATCGATGATGCAATAGTGCAGATCTCTCTGTACAAGCTGCTCTTTGTAGATAACCATGTTGTCACGAAGATAATCGAATCCAAGTTCGTTGTTTGTTACATAAGTAATGTCGCATCCGTATGCTGCACGGCGCTCTTCCGGTTTCATGTCGTTGAGGACAACGCCTACAGTCAGTCCGAGGAATTCATGGACTTTACCCATCCACTCAGCATCTCGTTTTGCCAGGTAGTCGTTGACAGTTACGATATGGACACCCTTGCCTTCGAGGGCATTCAGGTATGCAGGAAGGGTAGACACGAGGGTCTTACCTTCACCAGTCTTCATCTCAGCGATACGACCCTGATGGAGAATGACACCACCGATGATCTGTACACGGTAATGCTCCATGCCAAGAACTCGTTTCGCACCTTCACGAACAACTGCAAAAGCCTCCGGAAGAAGATCATCCAGTGTCTCTCCCTCGTCCAGACGTTTACGGAATTCTCTGGTCTTGTCTCTCAGCTGTTCATCTGTTAATTTCTGCATTTCCGGGCGAAGAGATTCTGTTTTCTCTACCAGTGGCATGATTCTCTTTACCTCATGCTCACTACGTGTCCCGAATACTTTTGAAAATATATTCATACTTTACTCCTGTTTGTCTTTATTCTTGTTTGTTCTTCTTATTTCCCATTCTACAACTCCTGCCCACGGTTTCATGACCGCCCGGCAGTTACTCGTTATGGCTTACTTAACACCTTAACGTCACATCTTCTCTATTTTACCACTTTCATAGAGGGAAAACAATGAATTTTTAATAAACAAAATGTGTCCAGATTTTTGGCAAATCCGCTCCTGTTCGTTAGTGCTAACTTTTTCTTGTCATACACAGACAGATATGCTATGATTGATTCTATATGGGAACCTGTAAACCGTAACAAACTAACATTTATCTAAGACAGAGGTTTATTTATTTGAAGAAAAAAGAACTGACATTTATCATTGGTATCGTAGTTTTTGCCCTGATCCTGTGGGGCGGGATGTATCTGGTGCGTCAGGGGCATTACGGTTCGATCCGGATCACGGTAGATGGTGAAGAATATGGCACGTATTCTCTTTCAAAGGATCAGGTGATCTCCATCGGAGATACCAATGTATGCGAAATAAAAAACGGCGAGGTCAAAATGATCGAGGCCGACTGTCCGGACCATCTCTGCCTAAAACAGAAAGCCGTTGACAGCACCGGCGGAACGATCGTCTGCCTGCCGAACAAAGTTGTGATCGAGGGGGAAAAGGGTTCCGGTTCCGATGAAACCTCACCGGAATTTGACACTGTTGTCTGACCCTTATTCTACTTTACAAAGGAAAACATTATGAACCAGAAAAAAATCGCCAATCTAGGACTGTTTGCCGCAGTTGCGATCATCTTTGGCTATGTAGAATCGCTGATCCCGTTTTTTGCGGGGATTCCGGGAATGAAACTTGGACTTGCAAACCTTGCGGTACTTTTTATCCTTGAGAAATATACATGGAAGGAAGCGGCACTTGTCTCCGCTGTGAGGATCGTTGTGATCGGGTTTATGTTTGGAAATCTGTTCAGTATCCTCTACAGCCTCGCCGGGGCTGCACTCAGTCTTACCGTTATGACTCTTATGAAGAAAAAATCTGGCTTCAGCATTCTTGGAATCAGCGTCGCCGGGGGCGTGTCACATAATATCGGGCAGCTTATTATTGCGAGTCTGATCACGATGACGTCCGGGCTGATTTATTATGCGCCGGCGCTGTTGATCTCCGGGGTGATCACCGGATTGCTGATCGGGACTCTGACAAGTGAGGTTTTGAAACGTATTCGGTTCTAGGAAAAACCCAAGGGGACGGGTACAATGGCACTAAATCGCCACTGTACCCGTCCCCTTGGTCTTATGCATCGTTTTTAAAGTATAATTCATTTCTCGATGCTCAAAATAATTTTAACACCAAAATAAAGCATCGCAAAATCACATTTGCTCCTGAACTATTGCACAACCTTTACGGTGTAGGTGTTCTTCATTAACTCAAATCGTTCTTTCATCCCGTCCGTCAAATAGATATTCTTGTCTTCATCCACAAACATTGCATCTGCATCATATTTCTCCAGCAGTTCCATTGCATCATCCATTCCAAGAACGAAACATGCGGTGGAGAGTCCGTCTGCCAGAAGTCCATTGTCGCAGACGATCGTCACGGAATCTAATCCGTTCCATACCGGATAGCCCGTCTTCGGGTCCAGGATGTGGTGGTAGCGTTTGCCGTCTTCCATGAAATATTTCTCGTAATCACCGGAGGTAGAAAGGAACTCGCCGCCTTTGATCGTGATCGCGCCGAGATAATCACCTTCTGTGTCTCTCGGGTCTGTGACTGCTACTTTCCATGGGGAATCGTCTGGTTTCTGTCCATAAGCCATGACACTGCTGCCGCCCAGGTTCAGGATCATTCCCTCGACTTCTTTCTGGTCTTTGAGAAATTCTGAGATCACATCGCAACCAATCCCCTTGCCGGTCGCACCCAGATCCAGAGTGGTATCCTCTGCCAGAGTGACTTTGTTCCCATCCAGAGTCACGTTCTGATAGCCAACATCCTTAAGAAGTGCTTCAAGCTCGGACTGCTCCGGCACATGCGGGTCCTCGCCGTCGATATCCCACAGACGGATCACCTTGCCAAGTGTCGGATCGAAAGCTCCACCTGAATCATCAGCAAGCTGCTCGATCTGTGCAAGATACCCGGCAAGCTCATCGGAAACTTCTGTCGTCTCCCCCGCTGCCGCATTCAGCTTCGAAATCTGTGAGTCCTCGTCCGTCCAGGACAGAAGTCCGCTTTCGATCTCCCGGAGCTTATTTCCGATCTCTGCGTTCAGGTCATCTCCTGTTGTATACAGCGTCTCAGAAACTACCGTATCCATCGCAAAATCTGTATTTGTATATTTCTCCGCATCTTTCGCCAGAACCGGCACTGCTCCCATAAGCGTGCCACAAAGCATCACACCTGTCAGTGTACAGGCGATTTTTTTATGAAAATTACGCATATATTTCTCCTTTATAACCGAAATACGCATCCGCTGTGACATACAACGAATGCGTTTTAATTTTTCGGTTATATCTTACCACAGTTTTGTTTTTGCGGCAAGTTATATATTATTAACTTGTTACTATTCGCAGTAACTTCACCATTATTTTGAAACAGCTGCACTTTTCTCTCGCTTCACTGGTGTTTTTGAAACTGCTGCTTCTTCTTTCAGTTCCTCCACTTCCTGTCCGATCTGGATATTCTTACGCGGGCAGGTTGCCTCGCACGCATGACAGCAGATACATTCACCGGAAAGAGGGGTATCTCCGTCAATATCAAGATGTGCAGGGCAGCGTTTTTTGCAGAGACCGCATTTGGCAGGGCATTTGGAAGGGTCTCTTTTGAATAACGCTGACGGCAGGATCGGCATCAGCGCAAAAACAGCTCCCATCGGGCACAGGAACTGGCAGAAGAAACGCTCCTGTGTACACATGCCAATCAGGATCAGGACAAGTAAGATGATTCCGATCTTGTAAGAGGCATTTGGAAGTTTCCGCGCTGTCAGCATGGAAAATACATCCCACGGGCTCATTCCCTGGAGGTTTGCATACCATCCGGTGAAAATGGAAAGGAGGATAAATGCCAGAAGGATATATTTCACTTTCTGCAGACAGCGAACCACTTTTTCCGGATATCCATGTCTGCCTTTCTTATGAAAAACTTTCTGGCGGATAAATAAGGTCAGCTCGTACATGGCATCTCCCAGAGAACCAAAGGCACACGCATATCCGCAGAAATGTCTTCCGAACAGTACCGTGATCAGAAGCAGTGCGCCTGTAACATCGAGGAAGGAATTCCATGTCACCGGCTGTCCTGCCGCGATCGCCTGAAAGATCGACTTAACTCCCGCAAACGCGGTGGAAAAAAGTGCCGGTGCCACAATGAAAAATACAAGCTGTATGGCAGCCCGGATCAGACGGACTTTTCTCTGCCTTTTTTTCATCAGTTTTCCGCCTTTCCTAATGCATCTACAACTGCATTGATGATTCCGGTAGAGCTGAAGGTTGCTCCGGAAATGGTATCAACATCTGTACTCTGTGCGGAGAGAATGGAGCTGATAACGCCCTCTCCCTGTGAGAGATAAGCAGAATCCTCGCCCGGTGCGCTTGTCACCTGGATGTCGGTGATCTCATCGCTGGCAAGTGTTACCTGAACCTGAATGGTTCCACCAAATCCCTGTGCTTCACCTGTGTAGGTTCCGTCTTTGTATACATTATCAGCATCAGATATGTCTGCATTGCTGCTGTCCGCAGCTGTGATATCACCTGCTGTCTCCTTTGAAGAAGCGTTTGCGGCTGCAGCCTTGGCTTCTTCCTGCGCTTTTGCCGCATCTTCGAGGGCAGTCAGCATTTCCTGCTGCTGTTCTTCCAGCGCACTCACGCGGTCTGTAAGCTCTGTGATCTCCTGTGCCTGTGTATCATTTTTCTGCATAAAATTATAGCCCAGGACTGCGCCGATGATCAGGATCAGGCACAGAACTCGCATATAAAAACTATGGTATTTCATTTTTTCTCGTTACTCCTGTTGATTATTTTTTAATATGTGTTAATTCTGAGCCTGACTCAGTGCATTCTGAAATGCCTGAATAATGCCCTGTGAGGAAAAAGTTGCCCCAGATACAGCATCCAGACCGTCAGCTGACTGACTTCCCATTACCTGATTATAAATAGAATTCCATGCTTCATCAAAATACTCTTCATCATCAAGTGTACTGTAGGATGCTTCAACAATCTGTCCTCCGGAGATAGTAACTGTTACTGTTACGCTTCCTGCTCCATAATTTCCGGCTCCGCTTCCCGTGTAAGTTCCATCTCTGTATCTTCCTGCCGGTTCTTCAGTCGGTTCCGGTGTTGGAGTCTCTGTCGGAACAGCAGTCGGTTCCGGTGTTGGAGTTGCTTCTGGTATTACCGTTGGAGTTGGTGTAACAGTAATTTCCGGTGTCACTGTTGGAACTGGGGTTTCTGTTGGGGTTGGCGTAATTTTTGCACCTTCCAGTGCTTTCTGGGTTCCACCAAGAATTCCATTCGAAGAATACGTTGCTCCGCTTACGGTATCAATTCCATCTACAGACTGTTTTTCCAGAATTGCAGGCTGTAATACTTTCCATGCTTTCTTAAAGAAAGAATCTGTGTCTGTGTTCGTATTCGTCAGTTCTATAATTTTTCCATCCTTAATAGTTACTGTAATATAGACAAATCCAGAATACCCTCTTGCTCTCCCTGTGTAAGTACCATCCTGATATTCAGAAGTCGGTGTATCTGGTTCTGGGATATCTGGTTCTGCTGTCGGAGTAGGCGTAGCTGTTGGTTTCACAGTCGGTTTGGCAGTTGTTGTCTCTGCTTTCGCCAGTGCTTTCTGAGCAGCTTCCAGAATACCATTGGATGAGAAAGTTGCTCCACTTACGGTATCTACGCCATATACGCCCTGCTTCTTGAGAATTGCAGGCTGAATCTTAGACCATGCTTTGCTAAAATATTCCTTCGTATCTGTATTTGTATTTGTGATTTTTGTGATTTTTCCGTTTTTGATGGTAATTGTCACTTTAACCGGTCCGTCAAAGCCTTCTGCTTCTGCGCTGTATGTTCCGTCTTTATAGGTCACATTTTCTGCCGGTTTCGGAATAGATGCCGGTTTTGGTGTTGGTTTTGCTGTTACGACCGGCTTCACGGTTGGTGTCGGTGTTGTCTTTGCATCTGTATTCGCCGCTTTTGACAGAGCATCCTGTACTGCCTGAATGATTCCATTGGAGGAATAGGTTGCTCCACTGACAGCATCAACATTCGGAGTCTGACCGGAGATCATCCTGCTGATCACCCCCTGTGCAGAGGCAAAATAAGAGGGAGTTTCGCCGGAGGCACTCAGAACATCAATCGAAGTAATTTTTCCACCGGAAATCGTTACCTGAACACTGACCGTGCCTCCAAATCCTGTGCCGCTTCCCTGATAAGTACCATCCTTATATCCGCCTTCCGGAACGGATACAGTCGGAGTAGATGTAGTTCCCTGTCCTGTCGCAGAAGTTTTCTGAGATTCATCCGGAAGTGTTTTTGCCGTTCCTTTTTTGATTCCGGCTTTTGCCTTTTTGGAAGCAGTTTTGCCTGTTTTTGCTGAAGAAGAAGTTCCATCTGAAAAATCCTCATAGGAATATGCTGTTGTAATCAGCCCGGTCAGTTCTTCTGCATCCTTAACATCGGCACTCTCTGACTGTACTTTCTGCGTACTTCCGGCCTTTCCCTGAACACCAGTCACCGCCACTGCTGCGATCACTGCCGCTGCCGGAAGAAGCTTGATATAATTTTTTCTGTCCGGAAAATCCTTTTTGTCCTGTTTTTTCATAGTGTCTCCTGTATTATCTCAAAACGTACAAAAGCAGGGGCTGTTAAAAAACGGCCCCCGTCTTTTGTGCTGACTTTATAACTTTTTATTTTACAGTTACTTTAAATTTTGCTGTCATGCCGCTGCATTTCACAGTGATAACTACTGTACCTTTCTTAACGCCTTTTACAACGCCCTTGGAAGTTACAGTTGCAACGCCTTTGTTGCTGCTTGTGTAAGTAACTTTTCCAGTTGGAACTGCACTTACTTTGATGGTAGTTGTTTTGCCTCTGTTGATTGTTGCTGCTGTTCTTGAAAGTTTCAGAGATGCATTTTTAACAGATACCGTTACTACCTTTTTCAGCTTTCCTACCTGAACTGTGATCTTAACGGTTCCGGCTTTTTTCGCTCTTACAACACCTTTGGAATCTACGGTTGCAATGTTCTTGTTGCTGCTTGTAAATTTCGCAGTTCCGGAAACACCGCTCTTGGTCACTGCGATTGTTGTAGAAGTCTGACCTTTTGTATAAATAGTTGTTTTTGCTGCTTTTGCTGCAATGCTCGGATTCTTAACAGTTACTTTGCAGGTGATCTTTGCTTTTCCGGCTGTAGCTGTGATTACTGCTGTACCTGCTTTCTTTGCTGTTACAACACCTTTGGAGCTTACAGTTGCAACGCTCTTGTTGCTTGTTGCATATTTTACTGTTCCACCGATTGCAGATGTTGCTTTCAGTGTATAGGAAGCAGGTGTTCCTCCAACATAAACTGTGACAGCTGTTTTGTTGATGGACATTGCATTCTTGACAGTTACTTTGTAAGTTGCTGTTTTTCCATTCAGAGTAGCAGTGATGTTTGCTGTACCTGCTGCTTTGGCTGTTACAACACCCTTGGAGTCTACAGTTGCAACTTTTGTATTGCTGGATTTCCATGTTACAGTTCCTGCCAGGTTGGTTGTTACCTTGAGGGTTGTAGATGTTTTATCCTGAGTATAAAGTGTTCCTGAAGCAACGTTAAGTTTGAACTCAGCTTTTACAAGTGAATCAATTGCTTCTCTCAGATGTGTAATCTGCTCATCAACGCCATTCTGTGTCTGTTTGTCAATATTTGCAAGCATTTCTTCGCACTCTTCAAGTTCGTTTGCAACATTTACCCAGCTTGCCGGAGTATAGTCGCTTTCTTTCAGTGCTTTTGCTTCTGCAATCACTGCCTCAAGTGCAGTTGTATCCACTTCTTCTTTTGCTGGTTTTACAATATTTGCATCTGTTGCCTGGAACTGTACAGTAAAGTCTTCGTATCCAAGAGCATATACGGTCAGTGTCCAGTATCCTGTTCCGTCGTATCCTTCTGGAAGCTGGCAGCGCAGGGATTTTGTAAGGCCAAGCTGAATACCCATAGATTTGTGCATCCAGTTATCTGCTGCAAATTTTGTTCCGTAAGTCTGAAGTGCATTTGTGCAAGTGCTGTCGTTTCCATAGTATGTCCATTTAACAGCCTGCATTGCAGCACCAAGATCTCCGTATCCATCTCCTGTAAGGTCAACTCTCAGGAACTCACCATAGTTGCCACTTGCTTCTTTTACAGTTGTGGTAATATTTTCTGCTTTTTTGAGGGCTGCATCTTTAACACCTGAATCTGTTCCATTTGCTCTTGCGCTGAAGCTGAATGTACCATCTTCATTCTTTGTAGCTGTCTTAAGACCATTTGTATTTGCCGTAACATCTGCTGTCAGATTATAAGACCGAAGATTAACTTCTCCGTATCCACCAACCAGTGTTCCATCATTTTCTACTACTGTATAAGCCTTTTTGAAATCTTCATAATCCGAAGTTTTTACTTTAACCGGTACATATTTCAGACCGCTTACTTCATAGTCAAGCATTTCATCTGTTGTACCATCTTCAAATGTAAGAGTTCCCCTGCTATATGTAGCTTTTGTTCCGTCTGTGAATACAACTGTTGTCTGTCCTTCCCAGTAAGAAACGGCATAAGAACCTTTCTCACCTTTAATAATTGCAGTTGTCTGGAAGCTTCCTCTGTGAAGACCGTGGTTTGTAGTTGCTCTTGTTACAGTATCAAACGCTCCAAGGTCTGCCTCACCTCTTGTATCTTTGTCTGCTGAAGCAGTTGCATCACCTGCTGCATATACACCTTCTGCTGCCCAGTACTGAGCCCAGGTAAGTCCTGCATATACATATTTATATTCTGCAACTTCATAATCGAACGCAAAATCATCATATCCGCTGGAAGTTACAACAAATTTAGTTCCGTTTGTTACTTCAATACCTGTAAGATCCAGTGTTCCGTCTTCTTTGACGATCACTTTTGAACCTTTTCCGGTGGCCTGATAAGTCTTATCTCCTACTGTTACAGCAGTGATTGTCTTGATGTAAGCTGTCAGCTGCTCTTCTGTAGAGCCTTCTGCCGGTACAAGTTTACTGTTTTCAGCATCGTAAGCTGCCGGTACAGCTGCCTCTTTTGCATAGAAAGAAGCCTGGATCGGTGCATATTCGCCATTTTCATCGCTGATAACCAGAGTATGGGAACCTGCTGCCAGTGTTCCGGTTGTGATCTTGCCATCTGCATATGCAACTTCTGTTCCGTCAACAGTATATTTTGCTGCAAAACCTTCCGGAAGAGTGCCATCCAGAGTGACTGCTGCTTCTGTATCTGTTGTATGAATGTTTGCAACTGTTGCTTTTACGCCTGTTTTTGTCAGAACCTTTTCATCATTAACATCAAATGTGATGATTCCCTTGTCAGTGTAATAAGTAACACTGTCAATGGTTTTTCCCATCATGGATTTATAATGTTCAGATGATGTCGGGCATCCATGAACACTTGTAGTAAAACCTGTGCACCATGCCAGTTCATAGCCTTTCCAGATATTTTCCAGATGACGCATACCGTACTCTGTACCATCTGTTGTATTAACCGTTGCACCATAGATTTTATCCGTGCTTGTACTGATCAGGGAAGAGAAGGTTTCATTATTGATCTTCAGCTGATAATCTCCATATTTGCTCTGTGTTTTCAGTTCTGCTGTTGCTTCAACTGTTTTCTCCTGTGCACCCTTAACATCACTGAAGGTAAAGCTTCCATCTTCATTTACTGTCAGTTCTTTATAATAACCCGGAACTTCTGACAGTACATAATAAGAGTAGGAAGCATTCTCGATCAGAGAATCTTTTCCTGTATAAGTATTGCTTGCTGTCTGTCCTTTGTTTGTGACTGTGATCGTTACGGAATCATCGTCTGTCACCTTTTTCTGATCCTTCAGAAGTGCAAGATCACTTACTTTAACAGGGAAGGTGACACCTGCCAGATTTGTTCCTTCTACATCTGTATGATAAGCTGAATTTCCATTCATCATACCCGCTGTTCTGGATTTGTTCAATGTGGCAGAGGTAAATGCATCGACTTTGACATCGTTATTCTTTAATTCTGCCTTATAGAAATCGTCATAAGGAATGTTCATGAGAACGTATGCTTCGCCTGTTATCTGGTCATCGCCTGCCTGATCAGAAAACTCGTCCTCTGTTAACTCGGAACTGAACAGATCTTCCTCAGAATCAGTTTCTGCTGTGTCTGCATCCTCATCTTCTACCACATCTACATCTGCAGTATCATCAGCAACTTCTTCTGTATCTACCTCTACTTCTGTCTCAGTCTCCGCATCCGGTGTTTCTTCTACTTCTACAGCATCTGAAACTACATCACTGTCTGAAAAATCAGCCGCCATTGCAACTGTCGGCATACTTGTCATTGCCATAGCTGCACTGAGCACTACCGGAGCTACTTTCTTTAACAATTTCTGATTTGCCATCTTCTTCCTCCTCTTTCTTTCCGTTAGGTATTTCTAACTATTATTTTATACCACAAACCTATATTCCTGTCTATATTTCAGTTAGAATTTTCTAACCTGTGAATTGACTTTTTTTCTCATTTAACATCTTATTGATAATTCTTTTTCAATAAAAGTATAACAAAATACACCTGTTATACCAGGTAAACATTCCCGATACAGCAGGTGCATATTATTTGTCATTTATTCAGTTTTACTTTTGTGGTCCCTTCTGCCGAACTGTCTCTCAGTCTCTCAAAAACTTCTTTGCTTTCTTTCCACGCTTTCGGTGTGCCGCCGATGATCGAGCAGCCTTCGTGGAGTGTGATCGGACTTCCGTCGATCTGTGTGATCACGCCGCCGGCTTCTTCCAGGATCACGGATGCCGCCGCATAATCGTATGGCTGGAGTTTCAGTTCCAGATAGACCGTATTGCTTCCAGATGCCGCACGGCAGAGTCCCAATGCCGCTGAACCGCCACAACGGATGGAAAGGCTGTTCTGGAACATATCTTTGACCACACGGAACAGCCAGTCGATTCCGGCTTCGTTGTATCTTGCACAGCCGAACTCCACGATTCCCTCCGTGACGGATTTATCCGCAAGCTGGATCCGTTTGCCATTAAGGTAACTTCCCTTGCCGCGGATCGCAATATACATATCATTAATGTACGGATGATAGACAAAACCAGCGATCATCTGATCCTTATGTGCAAGCCCGACAGAAATACAGCTGTGATGATAATCAAACATAAAATTCGTCGTGCCATCGATCGGATCAATATAAAAGGTAAACTCGCCATCTGCCTGTGCACCGGCATTTCCCTCGGTATCTTCTTCTCCGAAGAAAGCTGCTCCCGGAAGGATCTCGCTGAATCCTTTGATCAGGAACCTCTGGATCTCCATATCGTAATCGGTGCAGAAGTTCGCAAGCCCCTCTTTCTGATGGATCATTGCATCGGATGGTCTGGCCTTGACCATCTTTTTGCCGGCTTCGCGGATCAGACGCTCGATCGCACGGTATCTGGAATCCATTCGTTCCTTCGGATCTTCTTTGATCTCAGGTGTGGCATTTTCTCCCATTGCTTCTGAAACAGAGCGGTCCATGGATGGATTCTCCGTCATTGCATATGTACCGGAAGATTTCTGCTCCTCATCCGCGGATCTCCATGGTGTCACATCCCAGCCGCCAAATCTGCGAATCGCACTCTCAATCTTTCTGCGGCTTCTGTCAAATCCCCAGTACCAGATTCCACCGAGAAGTCCGCCCACTGTATTAAAGAACAGGTCTGCAAGCTGGAAGGTTCCCAGTTTGAAAAACAACTGACAGAACTCGATGCCGAGCGAAAACAGGAAACTGATCTTGAAACTTAAGATCAGGACATCCTGAATACTTTTTTCCTTATAATGGTCTCTTTCTTCCTGTGCCCAGAACAAAAGGACGATGAACGGAAGAAACAGGATCAGGTTTTCAAAATTCTCTGTGTAAAGCTCTCCATTATTATGTAAACTCCAGATGCCGAGCACATGATCCAGAGGATTTCCCCAGATTGTCCGGCACAAAAGTGTCCGAAACAGCATCATACTTACATAAAATACCAGGAAAAAATGTTTCCTGAACCAGCCGCTTGTGCGGAACTGACGGATCCATGCCCGAACCACTGGACCGGCTCCCTGTTTCCTGCCAAGCATATAGACGCACATGACAAGTGCCGCCAGCAGAAGGGATGCTCCCGCTGTCTGGTAGAGCGCTGCCAGAACATCTGCGATGATTTTTACAACATATTCCATAGTCTGTCTCCTCATTTCGTGCGGTGAATATCCGCCGCACCAGTCAGTTCATAATAAAAAATATACTGCTGCATGATTCCCCGAAGTCCGTGATATCTGCGGTTCGGGAATCCTCTTTTGTAGTGTATGTCCAGAACCTGGCGGATATGTGTGTCGATCGGGAATGCATCCATGTGGTGAAGTGCAAACAGACAGATGCAGTCAGCAACCTTCTCTCCCACGCCGCTGAGTTTCATCAATTCCTGTCTTGCCCTGCGATAATAACGCATGCGGTAAAGTTTCTCCAGCGAGACCTCTCCGCTCAGAATACTTCGTGTCGTTTCCACCAGATATTTCGCGCGATAGCCCATTCCGAGTGCCCGGAGTTCTTCCTCCGTCGCCGTTCCCAGCTGTTCCGCTGTCGGGAAAGTCCAGTATTCCACGCCTTCCTCGGAATATTTCTGCTCACCGTATCGTTTACATAATCTGTCAATGCATCCACGGATCCTGGAAATATTATTCTGCTGTGAGATCAGAAACGTAATGATCATCTCCCACAGATCCTGACGCAAGATCCGGATGCCGCTCCCGCACTCTGCCGCCGCACTCAGGTAATGGTCACGTGGATTGATCTTCTCGATATAGCCTGCATAATCCGCATCAATATCAAAGTACGGAACCCAGTAACAGAGAAATTCCACATCACTGCAATGAAAAGTTACGATCGTCCCTTCCTGTGTAAGCTTGAGATACTGATCTCCTGCGATCAGTTCATACGTGTTTTCTTCTGTCTCTCTCATCCGGAAACACTGACCGGACTGACAGATCTGTTTCAGGCTGAAATTATCCAGCTCTACTGTAATCATATTTTTCTCCGTCCCCTACATCTGATGCCGAACTACTCTGTATTCATCTCCATTGCGATAATACGGGCATTCTTTATATTCTGTGCTGATAAAACGGTAATACTCGTCCTCGTCCAGATTTACATCGCAGTAATAACTTTCACTTTCTTCGTCATATACATAATTCGCGCAGTAATCGCAGCTTGTTGCTTTCATCTGTTATTTCCTCTTTTCTATTCCCAGATCTTCCACGGTGCATTTCCGCTCTGCCAGAGACTTTCCAGGAGATTTTTTTCACGAAGGGTGTCCATGCACTGCCAGAAGCCCTTGTGGCGGTAGGCATTTAACTGTCCCATGCGGGCAGCCTCTGCCAGAGGATATTTCTCAAACACAGTATCATCCCCTTCGATCAGATCCATGATCGAAGGCTCCAGGACCATGAATCCGGCATTGATCCAACCGCCGTCTTCTTTTTTCTTTTCTTTGAAGTTGGTGATCGTTCCATCGTTTTCAATATCAAGGATACCGAAACGTCCTCCCGGCTGTGCCGCTGTGATCGTCGCCATTTTGCCGTGGGAGCGGTGATACTCGAGAAGTTCTTTGATGTTGACATCAGCCACGCCATCCCCGTAGGTCAGCATGAACGTATTTCCATCGAGATATTCCTTCACACGTTTGATACGTCCGCCGGTCATGGTATTGAGTCCTGTATCGACCAGGGTGACTTTCCACGGTTCCAGGACATTGTTGTGCACGATCATCTTATTTTCCTGGGTAAAATCAAAAGTGATGTTGCTGTTGTGAAGATAATAGTCTGCAAACCATTCTTTGATCACATGCTGTTTGTATCCACAGCAGATAACAAATTCATTAAATCCATAAGCAGAATACATTTTCATAATATGCCAGAGGATCGGCTTCTCCCCGATCTCGATCATCGGCTTCGGCTTCAGATGGCTCTCCTCGCTGATACGGGTACCAAAACCGCCTGCTAAAATTACAACTTTCATATTTATTCTCCAATCCGTTTTATCTGTTTTGCGTATGATATCCTATATTCTAATACAATCCCCGCAAAAAAGAAAGCATTCCTCCTGACATTTATAAGTAAAAAACCGCCTTCTCACATCCCTGGTCTCAGGAATACAAGAAGACGGTTTGAGGATTTTTATTTTATCGAGGTGCAGATTATTTTGCTGCGGCTTTCGCTGCCTTTGCTGCTTTTTCTTCCTCCCACAGTTTGTCTGCTACAGGAGCCCATTCTTCTGCATAATGTACGCATTTGCTGCAGAGATGTTCCGATGTTTCCTGGGACTGGAGGTCTGTGGAATGTGCACCGGATTCCTTGACGATACGCTGCAGGATCTCCGGATTCTCCAGCATCGGGCATGGACGGAGCATGTTGTCATTGAATGGCTGGTTGTCATGGTAAGCCATGAACAGCGGCTGTTTCAGGATCTCGAGAATTGTATTCTCGTGAATATTTCCATTAGAGTAATGAATAAATACGCATGGTTCTGCATCACCGTTTGCATTAATATGGAAGTAGTTTCTTCCACCTGCGATACATCCTCCTACGAATTCACCATCGTTCTGGAAGTCCATGGTAAAAATTCCAGGGCCGTGTTCCATATTACGGATCTCTCTTACACGATTTTTCACATAAACACGCTGTTCCGGATTCAGAAGCAGATCAACGGAAGCCGCGTTTCCAACCGGCATATAGTGGAAATACAGAGCGTAACGGCATCCTTTGTCGATGAGCATCTGGATGAACTCTTCACTGGTAACACTCTTGTAGTTTGCGCTTGTGTAGCAGATAGAGGTACCAAATACAAGTCCGTGCTCTTTGAGCAGGTCCATCGCATGCATAACTTTGTTGTATACACCGTTTCCACGACGCATGTCGTTTACGTCCGGCTCACCCTCTACGCTTAAGCCAAGGAACAGGTTTCCGACTTCCTGCATCTGTTTGCAGAGTGCTTCGTCAACCAGTGTACCGTTGGTATATGCAAAGAAGACACAGTCGTTATGTTTTCTGCAAAGTTCGATGATATCTTTCTTTCTTACCATCGGCTCTCCGCCTGTCATCATGTAGAAATAAACGCCCAGTTCTTTACCCTGTGTTACGATAGAATCCATATCCTCAAAAGAAAGATTCAGTTTATTTCCGTATTCTGCTGCCCAGCATCCTGTACAATGCAGGTTACATGCGCTGGTCGGGTCCATCAGAATGATCCACGGAATGTTGCAGTTATGGATCTTTCTCATCTCACGGATGGTTTTGGTTCCATTGTAAAGAGCCTCAAATCCAAGATTCATCAGTGTGGTCTTGAGTACATTCGGGTGGAGATCCTTTACGATCGATGTCACGTAACGGTTCAGTGTGTATTCCGGATTACAGGCAACTCGTCTCAGATAATCCCAGTTTACTCCTGTCTGAAAATCTTTCATATGTTTCTCTGCAGTGTCAATGATCTTTTCGTATGCTTCCTCCGGGTTCTTGTTTACCTGTCCAATTGCATAATCAACTACTCCTGAAAAAACGGTCTTGGCAGCTGCATGTGTAAGCTTATTCATTACAATTTCCTCCTCTGTTCCATCTTCCCTATTACTTTATCCGATTTACTGGATCCGCATTCCTCAAAATGGAAGAAAGCCCTCAGGTGCTTGTTATTTTTTATTTCTTATATTATATTCGCGGATTCTTTCCTTTTTCAATGGACAAAAAGAGGTCGATGGTAAATTATCTTACCACCGACCTGATCTGTAAGGTATTGTATTTTCTTTGTTATTCTACGTAATAAACATAAGAAGCTTTTCTTGGTGCGGCCTTCGGAGCATCACCGTCTGCATAACCGAGGATGCAATGTCCGATTCCTTCATAATCGCCCTCGATTCCAAGAGATCTGAGGAGTTCTTTGCCTTCTTCACTCTCGAATTCTTCTTTGGCTCTGTGGATCCAGCAGCTTCCGATTCCCTGTGCTTCTGCTTCCAGCATCAGATTTCCCATAACGAGGCTTCCGTCATAAATGTATGTCGGACGTGCCTTGTCAGCCAGCACGATCAGAACGACCGGTGCGCCGTAGAACGGATCGATCTCAACTCCCATGATCTTTGCATTCATGGCAGAAAGTTTATCGCGGAGCTCCTTGTTTGTCACAGCAATGATGATCGGGGACTGTTTACCCATTCCTGTTGCCGCGTAGGTTCCTGCTTCGATGATCTTCTCAAGTTTGTCCTGCGGGATCATGTCGCTTTTGTATTTGCGGATGCTTCTTCTGCTTTTGATCGTTTCAAGTACGTCACTCATGTTTTTTACCTCCTATTTCTTGCTGCGGTATGCTTCTGCTTCCCAGTGTGTAATGAAATATGTAATGTCATCTGTCATCTGCAGTGCTCCGCCAAAGCTCTCTGCATATACTGCAAGTTTGATGGCATCTTTGACCAGGAGCTGTGCTTTTGCAGCTTTTCCCTTGTCATCTTCCATGATAAAGCCGCCAACGCCCTGTACCAGAATGAGGCGTGGTTCTTTGTCATTCTCTTTCATAAATGCGTCCAGTGCTTCTTTTGCCTGATCGATATTCTCTACAAATAACGGATATGGTCCGCAGTACACAATATGATCCGGAGTAAATGGTTTCAGAAGCGGTGCTGCTGATGCTTTGTCCTTTACGAAATTGTCCATTTCTGCTGCCGGCACAACTTCCACCGCATGTCCCAGTAATTCGGAAAGTTTCTGCGCAGCCTGCTCTTTCTCCGGTGTGACAGCTTCGCTTACGTCAGCGGTTCTTTTAACCTGTTTCTCTAACTTACTGATGACGCCGTCAAATAAAACGCCAATCTCCTCCACAGTATCTGCCGCAACAAAAATGCCGTGATTCTGAAGCAGAAGAACCTGAACATCCTTTCCGGTTTCTTCTTTGTAGGCGTTCATTTTCTCGTAACAGATGCGTGCAAGTGTATATCCCGGTTTGCAGATATCGATCCAGAGAACATCTTTGCCCAGAAGTTCCTCGCAAAGTGCCTGTGCGCCCTTTCCGCAGGTCAGGCCGTTGACAAGAGTCGGGTGAACATGCAGTACATAAGTATAGGCAAATAAATTGTGGAGCAGTGCTTCTACGCTTGGACGTTTGGTCTTGTCATCGTCTGTCACCGCCGCCATGACATCAGCAAGGTATGCAGATTCACGTTTCACGTCATCGGACGGATACTCTGTTTTCATGATTTCATTCAGGCGTGCTCTGCTCATCTCAACAAATTCTTCTGCCTTGATTGTGGCAAGCTGTGTGCCTGAGCCCTTAACATAAAGTGTTGTGTCATCCTTGACAGAAGTATTTCCCCCACCAGCCAGAACATAAGCCGGATTACTTCCGTATGTGTTGGACATTTTTACTAAAGTTGAAAGATCCATAATTGAAATTCCTCCGTTTTTTTATCATTATAATAGGTTTTTGCTAATACCATATCTGCTATCTATCATAGCACATAAACAGACTTTCTGGGATGTTATTTTACAGATTATTCATAGAATTTTCTACTAATCATCCAAACTTACAGATTCTTAAGTGTTTCAAATGGAATCGTTCCGCCAAACAGATCCAGGGCACTTCCGACGGTCACATCAAGTCTGCCTTTGCCGTGAAGCTTCAAAAGTTTGATGTCCTGCATGCTTCCTACACCACCGGCATAGGTGATCGGGCGTTTCTGGTATGCGGAAAGGAGGTCCGCGAGTTCTGTCTCGATGCCGTTTGCCTTGCCTTCTACATCTACTGCATGAACGAGGAATTCATCGCAATGGCTTCCGAGTTCTTCCATCACTTCGAGGGTTACCGGTACGTCGGTAAATTTCTGCCAGCGGTCTGTGACGATGAAGTACTGGTTGTCTTTTTTGCGGCAGCTGAGATCAAGTACGAGATGTTCTCTGCCTGCTGCCTGTTCCATCCTGGCGAGGTTTTCCCAGGAAAGTCTGCCGTCCTTAAAAACATAGGAGGTGACGATCACATGGCTTGCTCCGGCGTTCAGATAGTCCTGCGCGTTTTCCGGGCAGACACCGCCTCCGATCTGGAGCCCTCCCGGATATGCCCTGAGAGCCTTAAGTGCCTGGTTTCTGGTGGCTTCGTAGTATTCAGAATCTTTTCCATTCAGAAGGATGACATGTCCGCCTTTCAGTCCGGCGTTTTTGTATAATTCTGCATAAAAAGTCGCATCCTGTCCGGATACGAAGTTTTCTTTTGCCTGGTCTCCGGCATCCTTGAGGCTGCCGCCTACGATCTGTTTTACTTTTCCATTATGTATGTCGATGCATGGACGAAATTTCATAGTCTGTTTCTCCCTTCAATATAAAACCCCCGGATTCTGATAGGTCCAGGGGTTTTGCATGATCCTGTTCAGGTTTTCCTGAGGATATCATAATATGGTTTTCTGTTTCATGCAAGCGTTTTTACTTTATCATGCTAAATTATTAAAACCGATATAAGATCTTATCGTCCCTCTACTGCATTTCCAACGGCATCGCCGACATCTTCCACCGCGTCACCCACGCCGTCGCCGAGATCTTTGACTCCGTTTCCGAGTGCACCTGATACTGTATCGTCGTTGTTGTCTGCATTATTATTCATATTTTCTGTATTGTTTTCTGCTGTTCCGGCTCCGTTTTCTGTCACGGTTCCGTTATCCCCGGTTCCTTCTGACATCGTATCGCCATTGTCTATCGCAGCATCGTCTGCACCAGAGTTTGCGTCTGCATTGTTTCCATTGACATTGTCGTTTGCCGTAGTATCATCCGCATTATCGCCCATCATATCATTTTCTTCCGTCACAGTTCCGGTCTCATCGGCTGCATTATTATTGTTTCCACAGGCAGTCAGCATTCCAAGCGTCATGATAAGCAATGTACCTGTCAGGATCCCTTTGAATTTTTTCATTGTCATTCTCCTTTACCATGGATTTTATCTTGTGGTAATAATATGTACCGGATTTCGAGATCCTATTCTGGAAGAAACTGGAATTACATAAAAAGGCATGTGCCACAAAAGACACATGCCCATGAAATTTTAATCTTCTTTTACATAATTTGCACCGAGTTTTGCAGGTACGTTGAACTGTTTTCTACATACGGTCAGTACGATGACCAGAATGTACGGCAGTGCACTGAACAGCTCACTCGGAACAGAGGAAGTTCCCATCGCTCTGACGAAGATACCAAGTGCATCGGAAATACCAAAGATGATTCCAAAGATCAGCGCGCCGACCGGATTCCAGTTTCCGAGGAAACAGATACCGAATGCAATCCATCCACGTCCGCCGATGATCTCTGCATTGTACATGCCGACGTTGCACAGCGGATAGTAAGCTCCGGCGATACCGCCAAGGCATCCGGCTACTGCTACTGCAAGAAAACGTGTACGTGTTACATTGATACCGGCCGCATCTGCTGCCTCCGGGTTTTCACCACAGGATCTCATGGACAGACCAAGAGAAGTCTTGTATATCACAAAGAAAATGATCGGCACCAGAATATACGTAAAATAGGTTACCAGGTTCTGGGAAAAGATCGCCTGTCCAATGATCGAGATCTTACTCAGAAGCGGGATCTTGATCGTCTTGAGGATGTTTACCTTAAGCGGTACTGTCTGGATACCAAAGATCACACGGTAGAAAAATGTACAGCATCCTGTCACAAGGATCGCAACAGCAGTTCCCATTACGATCTGGTGCTGATGCATGTAAATCGTCGTCACGCCATAAAGCAGTGACACGATCAGTCCGCATACCATCGCAAGCAAAAATCCGATCAGAAGATTTCCGGAAAGATAAGCTCCGATAAATCCTCCCCACGCGCCAACGAGGAAAATACCCTCGATCGCCGTTACCATCATACCTGTACGTTCTGCCAGAACCTCACCTAATGCGCCCAGAACAAGAGGCGTACTCATAAAAATAGCTCTTGTAATCAAATTCACAAAAATCTGCATACTCAAACCTCTCCTTTCTGGATCTTCTGTTTCTTCATGCTTCTGACTTCCAGTTTCTTTCTTACAAAGAAGGACATCAGTACGAACAGCATTACGAAACCGAGCATTACATCAATAACACTTGCCGGCGCATCTGTAGAATGGCCAAGTGCAGTACCTCCGACCTGGAGAGTACCAAACAGCAGTGCCGCAAAGATGACACCGATCGGGTTGGCATTTGCCATGATCGCAATACCGATTCCATAAGAACCGATATCGGATTCCAGTCCGGTAAGAAGCATATGCTGCATGCCATTGATCTCAGTGAAACCTGCAAGACCTGCAACTGCGCCACTGATAAAGAAAGCCAGCATGCACTGTGTTTTCGGATTGATACCCGACATTGCCGCTGCATCCTGATTGAATCCCATAACACGGATACGATATCCCATGGAAGTACGGTACAGGATGAACCAGATCACGATCGCTGCTGCAACCGCGATCACGATACCAAGTGAAACAGAAGTTCCATTGATGATCTTTGGCAGCCATGCGGAATTATCAATGTAGTCTGTTTTTAAATATTCATGCTTTGACTCCTGGAGAACAGTTCTCAGAAGGAGCTGCATAACATAAGTAATAACATAGGTAGACATCATACTTACAAGGAACTCATTTGCATTGAATTTCGCTTTGAGGAATCCAATGATGAATCCTGTAAGACCGCCGCCGATCATACTTGCAAGGCAGGCAGTGATCAGAACGACCGGTCCTGGGACTTTGGTCTGGAGCTGCAGTGTCACTGCAACCGCACAGATACATCCAACATAAAACTGTCCCTGTGCACCGATGTTATAAAGGTTTGCTTTGTATGTAAAAGCGAATGCAAGACTGGTAAGGATCAGAGGTGTTGTCTTTACCAGGATATTTCCCATGGAAAATTTATCTGCAAACGTTTCTGAAAGCATGATCTTGAGAGATTCTACCGGATTTACACCAAGCAGCGGCAAAAATGCAAAACTGATCACCAGTCCAAGGATGATCGCCAGAACGGTCCACAGCAGAAGCTCTGCTACTTTTTTCTGTTGTTTCATGATTCTGCACCTTCTTTCTCAGGCTGTACACCAGCCATCAGCAATCCGATCTTTTCTGTTGTAAGTTCTCCGTTTTTGAAGATTCCCATGATCTTTCCTTTATAGAGAACCGCAATCCTGTCGGAAAGTGCAAAGATCTCTGAAAGTTCTGTCGAAACAAGAAGAACTGCTTTTCCCTTGTCTCTTTCCCCAAGGATCGTCTTATGTACATAGTTGATCGCACCAAGGTCAAGTCCACGGGTTGGCTGGTCAAAAATGATCAGCTTGTCACCCATATCAACTTCACGGGCAACGACCATCTTCTGCTGGTTACCACCGGAGAGGCTTCCTACCGTAACAGTGTGGTCCGGTGCTTTGATCGCATATTTTTTGATGCTGTCTTCTGTATAACGGTGAAGTGCTGACCAGCGGATCAGTCCGTGATTGACCCATTTGTTCAGGTAACTGGATTTGAGGAGCATGTTTTCGGACATGGACATCTCTGCAACCATTCCATAACGATAACGGTCTGCTGCCGCATATCCCATACCAAGTTTGATCCTGTCTTTGACAGATTCGTTTGTGACATCCTCTCCGTCCAGTTCGATCCTGCCGGATGTGATCGGGATTCCTCCGTAGATCGCCTCACAGAGTTCCTGCTGTCCATTGTCGGAAACTCCCGCAAATCCAAGAACTTCTCCCTCATGGATCTCAAAATTGATGTCTTCCAGAAGCGGTGTATGGCCCTTCGGCTTAATGCTTAAGTCTTTGACCGCAAGGCGTACTCTGCGATTGCTCATATCTTCGGTTCCTGGTTTTTCCAGGGTTTCCAGTTCATGACCGATCATCATATGTGCAAGTTCTGTTTCAGAAGTATCTGTCTTCTTTACAGTACCGCAGATGCTTCCGTTTCTCATAACAACGATCGTATCAGAAACCGCCATAACCTCACGCATCTTGTGCGTGATAAATACTACAGAATTGCCTTTCTCAACATAGCGGCGGACAAACTCCATCAGCGTATCGATCTCCTGAGGCGTAAGTACAGCAGTAGGCTCATCCATGATCAGGACTCTGGCATTGAGATAAAGCGCCTTGAGGATCTCAACTTTCTGCTGAGTTCCTACGGAAAGATTCTTTACATACTCTCCTGCCGGAACCTGAAATCCGTACTGCTCTGCAAGCGCCTGGATCTCTTTTTCTTTTTTCTTGATATCCAGCTTTCCCTTACAGTTTCCGAGAATGATATTCTCTGTAACTGTATGTGCCGGAACCAGTGAAAAATGCTGCTGGATCATGGAGATACCAGCGTCCATTGCTTCTTTTGGTGTTGCGATCTTGCGTTCTTTGCCGTCGATCCAGATCTCTCCGGATGTTGCGTGGTACAGGCCATACAAAATCTTCATGATCGTACTCTTACCGGCTCCATTCTCTCCCAGAAGAGCTACAACTTCGCCCTTGTGGATCGTGATGGAAACATCATCATTTGCCAGTACTTTGGCAAAGCGTTTGGTAATGTGTTTCAGTTCTATAACAGGCTCATTCATGATTTCGCCATCCCCTTTCCTTATAAAATTGACAGTGCCAAAAGGCACTGTCAATCTGGAAACTCATATTCTCATCAACGATTGTTATTCTGCTTCAGAGAAATACTGTGTGAAATCGATCTTGCCATCTGTGATATCCTGTGTTGCCTGCTCAACTGCACTCTTGCATTCATCTGAAACTGCATCTGTATAGATTGCTTCAAATACGCCTTCTGCTACGCCGACTTCCTGAGCACCTTTCAGTTCACCGGAAGCGATTCCTTCAACGATCCAAGGATAAACATTTGACCAGTTCATATTTACAGAAGCAACTACACAGTCGCTCTCGTCGTTCTTATTAGCTGCAAATGCAACGAATTTGGCACCTTTTTCTTCTGCAGACTGAACAGCACCGGATGCACCTTCGTTGGAATAGCAGAATACGGTATCAGCACCATTGTCGATCATCTGGTCTGTCATGGATTTGGTTACGGAAACGTCTGTCCATGTATTCAGGAAGGATCTGTTTGCCTCTGCACCTTCGATTCCTCTTTCTTCTGCAACTTCTTTGGCTGCGCCTTCGTATGTATCAAGAAGTTTGACCATTGCTGCATTGGACTCGCCGCCCTCTGTTGCAAATTTACCATTTTCTGTTGTGTATCCTGCGATGATACCTGCAAGATAGGAACCTTCATATTCTTTCGGGAATACAGGAACCATGTTGTCAGAATCGCTTGCTGTACCATTGATAACAGTGTATACAGTGTCCGGATACTGAGGTGCTACTGCTGCACTAGCCTCATCAAACTGGCTTCCTGCTGCCATTACCAGATCATAGCCTTTCTCGCCATATTCTGTAAAGGTGGATTCAAATTCTTCTACCGGAACGGATTCAACAACTTCGATGGAGGTGCCAAGCTCCTCGTCACATTCTTTCGCTCCTGCATTGTTGCTTGCATTCCAACTCTGGTCATCAATGCTTCCCGGAAGGATCAGAACGATCTTCATTCCTGCATAATCTGCATCGTCTGCCAGTACCGGAACTGTCATAGTTGCTGTGAATAATACTCCACAAAGTGCTGCTGCTAATGCTTTTTTCATATTGAATTTCCTCCTTTTTCCCTCAGTTCTCCGGCTGATGTGTCACTTTTCAGTAACTTTTTTTGTTTTTTATTTAATACACGACTTTTGATATAGTTACTATATCACAAAAATTTTGAGAGTTCAATAATATTTTTGTACAATTAGTCGAATAGTTTTTTGTCTACTTTTTTAGTTTTTCGACATTTTCAACAGGCCTGTTCAGTCAAAGTTACGCCAAATGCAAAAAGGCGCAAACACCATATGATGTTTACGCCTTTGTAAATTCGATTGTTCTTTGATTGATGAGGTCATAATAGCACAATATTTTTTTGATTGCAAGAACTTTTTTTAGTTTTTGGCATGTCAAAAAAGCGTCCTGATGTTATTTAGCCCTCGATCACGTCAGCCATATCATATCTTCCTGCCGGTTTGCCTGCGAGGAATTTGGCTGCCTCTACTGCGCCTTTGCCAAAAACAGCTTTGGAATATGCAGTGTGCTTGAATTCGATCACTTCATCCGGACCTGCGAAGATCACTTCGTGGTCACCTACGATAGTTCCGCCACGGACTGCGGAGATACCGATCTCCTTATCGTCACGCATCTCGCGCTTCTGGCTTCTGTCATAGACATAGTGATAATGGTTATCCATAGCTTCGTTAAGGCTGTCTGCAAGTGCCAGAGCTGTACCGCTCGGTGCATCTACTTTAAGACGGTGATGACGTTCTACGATCTCCATGTCAAATCCTACTGTTGCAAGAACTTTGGCAGCATCCTGAATCAGTTTGAGCAGGGTGTTGATGCCAAGGGACATATTTGCGGATTTGAGGACAGGGATCTTCTTTGCTGTCTCCTCTACTTTGGCAAGCTGTTCTTCAGAAAGTCCTGTTGTGCAGAGTACAACCGGAAGGTTACGCTCTACGCAGAAATCCAGCAGTGCATCTGCTGCCTTGGCTGAAGAAAAGTCGATCACTACATCTGCCTCTGTCTGACATGCTTTGATATCTGTGAATACCGGATATGTGGTGTTTCCTTTGTCTGCAATATCGATTCCGGCAACGATCTCTGCATTTGCATCCTTCGCAACCAGATCAGAGATTACCTGACCCATATGTCCACAGCATCCGTGCATAATAATTTTTACCATAATCTTAGTTTCCTCCGGGGTATCTTAAGCAAGTTTGATTCCAAAATTTTTCATTGCTTTGATCAGTGTTTCCTTGCTTGCTTCTTCCATCTCGCAAAGCGGCATACGAAGCGGTCCTACATTCATTCCCATAAGGTTCAGAGCAGTCTTGACCGGAATCGGGTTTACTTCGCAGAAAAGTGCATTGATCAGCGGGATCGCATCGATCTGGATCTTGGCAGCTCCTTTGGTGTCTCCCTCAAAGAATTTCATTACCATATCATGAGTTTCCTTCGGTGCAACGTTGGAAAGTACGGAGATAACACCCAGTCCGCCCAGTGAAAGGATCGGAAGTACCTGATCGTCGTTTCCGGAATACAGTTCCAGGTCTTCGCCAGCCAGCGAAACTGTCTTGGCGATCTGGGAAAGGTCTCCGCTTGCAGCCTTAAGACCTACGATGTTCTTGACATTCTTAACAAGAGTGGCAACAGTTGCCGGCTGAAGATTACATCCTGTACGGCTCGGAACGTTGTACATAATGATCGGTGTCTCCGGTACTGCGTTTGCTACTGCAGTATAGTGAGCGATGAGTCCCTTCTGAGTTGCCTTATTATAATAAGGAGTTACTACCAGCAGAGCGTCTGCTCCGTAGGATGCTGCTTCCTTGGACATCATGATCGCAGTTTCTGTGCAATTAGAACCTGTTCCTGCGATAACCGGAACACGTTTGTTTACTTTGTCAATTGCAAATTTGATAGTTTTGAGATGCTCTCCATGTGTCATGGTTGCAGACTCACCTGTGGTACCGCAGATGATGATCGCATCTGTGCTGTTGGCAATCTGATACTCGAGCAGTTCTTCCAGTTTGTCGTAGTTCACCTTTCCGTCTTCATACATAGGGGTAACGATCGCTACACCTGCACCTTTAAAAATTGCCATTTGAACTCCTCCTTTATTCTTCTGTAATTTAATATATTCTGATAATCTGCCGGATGCTCACTGCTGTTCGCAGGAGTGATGGACTTCCTCGGAATTCAGTGTGGTTATCGTATCCACATATGGCTTAAGTTCCTCCGGAAAATTCCAGCCGGTCATTACTATATGCATGGACTCGTCCTTCTGTTTCAGAATGTCTATAATGGCATCTACCGTGACGATCCCACGATCCAGAAGTCCCAGAATCTCATCAAGCAAAAGAAAATCGCATTCCTGTGTCACAACAACCTTGCGGGCAAAATTCAATCCGTTGAGGATATTGGATCTCTCCTCCGCTTTCTCTTCCTCAGTGAGCTGTTCATAACAGCAGTCCCTCTTTTCAAAACGGAAAATCTTGAAATCCAGATTGTCCAGATCCTCCAGAAAATCCAGTGAACGCTTCTCACATCCCTTCAGGAACTGGATAACGATCACACTCTTGCCCTGCACCGCTTCACGGATGCTCTGTCCGATCGCGAGTGCGGTCTTGCCCTTTCCGTTTCCACAGTATACTTCTGTTAATTCTCTTTCCATAACTACTTCCTCTTAACGTTGGTAAAACTAATCCTTGCATTAATGGTTTTATCTTACCTCAGTTCCGGCAAAAAAGCAAGCTGTATCTGTCCTCCGGACGTTTCCCAGATATTTCCTAATCTACGTACTCCAACTTGCTCACGGATACTTCATACGCTATGCGCTTCTCGGACTGATTCTCACCGATACGCTTCATATATTCCCTGCTCTGGATCCTGCCCCACAGAAGTACATGTCCGCCTACTGCAAACGCCGAAGCATATCGCGCATTTCTGCCCCAGCAGATGCATGGTATGTAATCTGATTTTCCGTAAGGCCGGTTCACTGCCAGCAGGATATCTGCAATTTCTCTTCCAAGAGGAGTCTTGCGGTAAACCGGCGGTTTGCATATAAAGCCATCCATAAAGATCTGGTTGACCGGAACATTTTCATCGTCCTCCTCCACAAACTTCACTTCACGCGCAAAGACAGAGAGCACCAGTCGATTGTGCTTCTCCTCATGGCGGTTATAGGAACGAAACTGTCCATGGATTTCAATATACTCTCCTATATAATCCTGTGTGACATCGATCAGACGCTCTGACACCATGACCGGGATCCTGTCCTCAGAATCACTCAGACGCTTGACGATCAGCTCCATTGTATAAAAGCCCTCGCCAAACACCAGATGACTGAATGTAAAGCCTGTATCAATTTTTCCCATGATCGATACCTGATTGTTTTCAATGATTTTGTCTGCCATAAATAGTTCTCCTTCCTCTTTGGGTATTTTGTTTTTTATAGAACTATGAATATGAAGGCTTATGCAGATTTAGAACTACTTTTAAAAAAAATTTTTCTCAACACCTTGTAATCTGCGAAAAATGTGGTAAACTGGAATGTCGTATCATGGAAAAAACACATTAATATAGAAGAAAAAAGAAAGGATTTCGATTTTTATGAATATCAAACGCGAAGATGTACGCAACGTAGCCATTATCGCCCATGTCGATCACGGCAAAACCACCCTGGTAGACCAGCTTCTGAAGCAGAGCGGTGTATTCCGTGAAAACCAGGAAGTTCAGGAACGTGTCATGGACTCCAATGACATTGAGCGTGAGCGCGGAATTACTATTTTGTCCAAGAACACTGCTGTCCACTACAAAGGAGTAAAAATCAACATCATCGATACCCCAGGCCATGCAGACTTCGGCGGCGAAGTAGAGCGTGTACTGAAAATGGTCGATGGCGTTATTCTTCTGGTAGATGCTTTTGAGGGTGCTATGCCTCAGACTAAATTTGTTCTGAAGAAAGCTCTGGAGCTGAACCTGCACGTTATCGTCTGCATCAACAAGATCGACCGTCCGGAAGCACGTCCTGATGAAGTTATCGATGAAGTTCTGGAACTTCTTATGGACCTTGAAGCTTCTGACGAGCAGCTTGACTGCCCGTTCCTGTATGCTTCTGCAAAAGCAGGCCATGCAGTTCTTGACCTCGCAGATACACCGGAGAATATGGCTCCGCTGTTTGAGACAATCCTGAAATATATCCCGGCTCCGGAAGGTGATCCGGAAGCTGACACACAGGTTCTTATCAGCACCATCGACTACAATGAATATGTAGGACGTATCGGTGTAGGTAAAGTAGAGAACGGTAAGATCGCAGTAAACCAGGAACTTACCCTTCTGAACCATCACGACCTTGACAAACGCAAGAAAGTCAAGATCAGCAAACTTTATGAATTCGACGGACTGAACAAAGTTGAAGTTAAAGAAGCATCTGTAGGTTCCATCGTAGCGATCTCCGGTATCGAAGATATCCATATCGGTGATACTCTCTGCGGCGGCGACAACCCGGAGGCAATTCCATTCCAGAAGATCTCCGAGCCTACGATCTCCATGAACTTCCTCGTAAACGACAGCCCGCTTGCAGGACAGGAAGGTAAATACATCACTTCCCGTCATCTGCGTGACCGTCTGTACCGTGAGCTCAATACAGATGTCAGCCTTCGTGTAGAAGATACTGAAACTACCGAATGTTTCAAGGTTTCCGGACGTGGTGAACTTCACCTTTCTGTCCTGATCGAGAACATGCGCCGTGAGGGTTATGAATTCGCAGTAAGTAAACCGGAAGTTCTGTATCACACAGACGAACGCGGCAAGA
Source organism: Blautia sp. OM07-19 (assembly GCF_003481595.1). Taxonomy (NCBI): domain Bacteria; kingdom Bacillati; phylum Bacillota; class Clostridia; order Lachnospirales; family Lachnospiraceae; genus Blautia; species Blautia sp. OM07-19. Next base: position 36,911 of record NZ_QULA01000005.1, on the reverse strand, counting down.
AACTTGAACCAATGGAAATCGCTTACGTTGATGTTCCGGAAGAATTTTCCGGTACCGTTATCCAGAAACTGAGCGAGCGTAAAGGTGAACTCCAGGGAATGAGCACAGCCAGCGATGGTTCTGTCCGCCTGGAATTCCATATCCCGTCCCGTGGACTGATCGGTTTCCGTGGAGAGTTCCTTACTTCCACCAAGGGTACCGGTATCCTGAATACAACCTTCGATGGATATGCTCCATACAAAGGAGATTTCCAGTACCGTAAACAGGGCTCCCTGATCGCATTCGAAGCAGGTGAAGCTGTTGCATATGGTCTGTTCTCCGCACAGGACCGTGGAACACTTTTCGTTGGACCTGGCGAAAAAGTATACAGCGGTATGGTCATCGGACAGAATGGTAAAGCTGAAGACATCGAACTGAATGTCTGCAAGACCAAACATCTGACCAACACACGTTCCTCTTCCGCCGATGAAGCTCTGAAACTGACACCGCCTAAGGTTCTCAGTCTTGAGCAGGCGATCGAGTTTATCGACCAGGATGAGCTTCTTGAGGTTACACCATCAAGCCTTCGTATCCGCAAGAGAATTCTTGATCCCAGAGAAAGAAAACGTGCTGCATTCCGTAAGCAGTAAGAGTAAATCACAGGACACGCCGCTGGCGTTCCCTGATATACAGAGCAATAAAAGAATCGCCCTGAGTCGTAACATTTTAACGGCTCAGGGCGGTTTTATTTGTAAAAATTCAATTATCGGCAGTCATACCTGAAATTTACCGGATTCCCAGTTTCCGGTACAGTGCTGCTTTCACCTCATCTGCTGCAAAAGCTGTGTCCACTGCATTCTTCATCAGGAGCGGAAGTTCTTCATCACGGATCCCGTAGGTTCTCTGGATGAAATCCAGTTCTTTGGTCAGATTTGTATTGCTGACTGTCCGGTTGTCGGTGTTGATCGATACCTTCAGTCCTGCATCCAGGAATTCACGGAGCGGATATTCTGCGGTACTGTTGACTGCTTTTGTCTGGAGATTGCTGATCGGGCACATTTCGATTCCTATGTTTTTCTCTGCAAGTGCTCTCTCAAGTTCTTTATGACCACGCATGGCGATACCATGTCCGATCCTCTTTGCTCCGACCTGCACAGAATCTATGATATTCTGAGGATTTCCACATTCTCCTGCATGGAGAGTAAAAGGTATCCCCAGTTTCCCCGCTTTTGTAAACAGTTCCATGAACTCCGACATTGGATATGCTGCCTCTGCTCCAGCAAGGTCTGCTCCGCATACACCGGAACCGAGATATTCCCTTGCCGCCTTGAGCATACGATAATTCTCTTCCTCGCTATGATGGCGCATTGCACAGGTGAGTACTCCGTACTCTACTCCAAAATCTTTCCTGCCGCGTTCCAGACCACTAAGAAGTGCTTCGATCACTTTGCTGCAGTTCATATCCTCTGTCTCTGAGAACAGCGGAGCGAAACGGATCTCTGCATAGCAGACATTTTCCTGGCTCATGCTGCGAAGTACATCATAACCGGCTTCCGCAAGTCCCTGTTCGTCCATGAGGCATCGGCCCGGGATGTCAAATTTCTCAAGATATTCGGCAAGACTCGTACAGTCGTCAGAAACTGTAAGTTCTTCCTGGCTGACCTGTCTTCCAAGTCTTTTCTCTATAAATTCTCTGCTGAGTGAACCGTCCAGATGACAGTGCAGCTCTACTTTTGGCAGTTGTTTCAGTTCTTCTTTCGTCATATTCATTCTCCTTTTCCTTCCATTTCTGAAAAGAACTGATCCGGCGGGCATCACGAGACTGCACCTGAATCAGTTCTTAATTACTTTGAATCAATGTTTCTGTTGTTTCTTTTTCTTCAGAAGCTGAACCTTTGCCTCAAGAAGTTTCTCTCTGGAAAGTTTCGGCTCGGAAGATTTTTCCTTCAGTGGTTCCGGCTTGTGGAAGCTATTATCGTATTCTTCTCTCATGTCTTCTTTGTGGTTCTTCTGAAGTCCTCTGTTTGTCAGTTTCCTGATAATATCATAGAGTACGCCAAAAAGCGGAACCGCAATGACCATTCCCACAAGTCCCCATAATCCGCCAAACAGAAGAATGGAAAACAGCACCCAGAAGCTGGAAACGCCTGTTGTGTTTCCGAGGATCTTCGGTCCAATGATATTTCCATCTACCTGCTGAAGAATCACGATAAAGATGAGGAAATACAATGCCTGCCACGGGTTGTCAAGAAGAAGAAGTAATGCACACGGGATTGCACCGATAAAAGGTCCGAAAAACGGTATGATGTTCGTCACACCGATGACAACGCTGATAAACGCTGCAGATTCAAATCCCAACAACGTTGTCCCTGCAAAACAGATCACACCGATGATTGCAGAGTCGATGATCTTGCCAACAAAGAATCCATTGAACATCTTGTCTGTGTAATGGACTTCTTCCTCGATGATCTGTGCCCATTTGTTCGGGAATATACCATACAGGAGAAGTTTCGCCTGTGCGCCAAACAGTTTGCGGCTGGCAAGGAGATATACTGCAATCAAAAATCCGAGGAACATATTCTTGAATACACTCAGGACTTCAATCAACTGTACGGTAAGATTCCCTATAATCCCCTGAATTGTCTGCATCATACTGGAATTCGCACTCAGAATGTCATTCAGACCACTTTCAATCTGTGAAGAAAAATGATTAAAATATGCCTGAAGCTGCGGCTGATCCTGGAGCACCTGATCTATCATACGATTGCAGTATGCAAGCCGTGCCGGAAGGATACGGATGATTTTGATCGTACTGTCCCATACCTGCGGTAAGATCAGCAGGATCAGCAGAACTACGAGAGTCACTGCACATATGATCGCTATTGCAATGGAAAGAAACTTCATTCCCTTTTTCTGTTTCTCAGTTGCATTTGGAAACCATTTCAGGAATCTGTCATCCATCCGGTTGCACATCGGTGCAAGGATATAAGCGATCAGTGCGCCATACAGGAATGGTTTCAGGATATTAAAGATCACGCGGATTCCTGCTGCGATACTCTGGCTCTGGTTCAGGATATACATGATCGCAAATCCAAACGCCAGGACTGCTGCACCTGTAATTCCAAGTTTCACGTATTTTGTGTTTTCATTCTGTTTCAATAATCATGCCCCCTGAAGCTTAACGCTTCCTTTGTTCCACATAAGATGTATGTGGTTTTTGTTTGATTTTACCATATCTGTTGGTGTTTATTGTAACATTCGTGTTCTTTCTTTTCAACACACAAAGTCTTAAATTTGTCCGCGCAAATCTTAAACAAATCTTAACTGCCATAAAGCAACTGCCCCGGCACTACGTTCCTGTAATGCCGGGGCAATCGCCGCTTATATTATTTATATTTTATGGAAGAAAATATATCGTTTTAATTATTTACCATAGTAAGCTTTCAGGTAGATTTCTTTGAGTTCTGCGATGAGTGGGTATCTCGGGTTTGCACCAGTACACTGGTCGTTGAATGCCTGCTCGCTCATCTCATCAAGAGTCTCAATGAAGTATTTCTCGTCTACACCGTAATCTTTGATGGTAGGTTTGATCTCGATGATCTTCTTGAGTTCTTCGAGTTTCTCCAGAAGTTTCTCAAATACTTCTTTGTCATCTTTTCCTGTCAGTCCTACGAAACGGCCAACCTCTGCGTAGCGAGCCAGTGTCTTCGGATACTGATACTGCGGGAAAGTACCCATCTTAGCCGGAACTTCTGCTGCATTGTAGCGCATAACATCTGTAAGTACCAGAGCGTTTGCGATACCGTGCGGGATGTGATGGAAAGCGCCCAGTTTGTGAGCCAGGGAGTGGTTTACTCCGAGGAATGCATTTGCGAATGCCATACCAGCCATGCAGGAAGCATTTGCCATATGATCTCTTGCCTCTACATCATTTCCGTTTCTGTATGCTCTTGGCAGATAATCAAATACCAGTTTGATTGCACGGAGTGCAAGACCGTCTGTGTAGTCAGAAGCCATCATGGATACATATGCCTCAAGAGCATGTGTCATAACGTCGATACCGGAAGCACTTGTCAGTCCTTTTGGTGCACTCATCATGTTGTCTGTATCTACGATCGCCATATCCGGTAACAGTTCGTAGTCAGCCAGAGGCCATTTGATTCCTGTTTCTTTGTCTGTGATGATGGCGAAAGGTGTTACCTCAGAACCTGTACCGGAAGATGTAGGTACGGCGATGAAGTAAGCTTTTTTACCCATTTTCGGGAATGTATAGATTCTCTTACGGATATCCATGAAGTCCATTGCCATATCATCGAAGTCTGCATCCGGGTTTTCATAGAGAACCCACATGATCTTACCAGCATCCATTGCGGATCCACCACCCATTGCGATGATGCAGTCTGGTTCGAATGCACGCATTGCTGCAGCACCTGCTCTTGCAGAAGCGAGGGACGGGTCTGGTTCTACATCAGAGAAGCATGTATGAACGATTCCCATTTCGTCAAGTTTGTCTTCGATCTTCTTGGTGTATCCATTCTTGTAAAGGAAGGAGTCCGTTACGATGAAGCAGCGTTTTTTGCCCATCACGTTTTTCAGCTCATCAAGAGCAACCGGCAGGCAGCCTTTTTTGAAGTAAACTTTTTCCGGGGTTCTCATCCAGAGCATGTTCTCTCTCCTCTCAGCAACAGTCTTGATATTGATCAGGTGTTTAACACCAACGTTTTCAGATACAGAGTTTCCACCCCAGGAACCGCATCCAAGTGTCAGAGACGGAGCGAGTTTAAAGTTGTAGAGATCTCCGATACCACCCTGAGAAGATGGAGTGTTGATCAGGATACGGCAGGTCTTCATTGCTGCTGCATGTTTTGCCATCTTTTCTTTCTCATTTACGTTGATGTACAGAGAAGATGTATGTCCATATCCACCGTCAGCTACCAGCTGTTCTGCTTTTGCGATAGCTTCGTCGAAGGTTTTTGCCTTGTACATTGCAAGTACAGGAGAAAGTTTCTCGTGTGCGAACTCTTCGCTGATATCTACAGATTCTACTTCACCGATCAGGATCTTGGTTTCTGCCGGAACAGTAACTCCTGCCATCTCAGCGATCGTAGCTGCTTTCTGTCCAACGATCTTGGCATTCAGTGCACCGTTGATCAGGATTGTTTTTCTTACTTTTTCGATTTCGTCTTTCTTAAGGAAGTAGCATCCTCTGTACTGGAACTCTTCTTTTACTGCTTTGTAAATGCCTTCAAGAACAGTTACGGACTGCTCAGAAGCACAGATCATACCATTATCAAATGTTTTGGAATGGATGATGGAGTTTACTGCAAGACGGACATCTGCTGTGTCGTCGATGATAACCGGTGTATTTCCGGCTCCAACACCAAGTGCCGGTTTTCCGGAGGAGTATGCTGCTTTAACCATTCCAGGACCACCTGTTGCAAGAATGATGTCAGCTTCCTTCATTACGAGGTTTGTAAGCTCAAGGCTTGGTACATCGATCCAGCCAATGATTCCTTCCGGAGCACCTGCTTTTACTGCTGCTTCAAGAACAACTTTGGCAGCTTCAATAGTGCTTCCTTTTGCACGTGGATGTGGGCTGATGATGATTGCGTTTCTTGTCTTCAGAGCGATCAGGGTTTTGAAGATTGCTGTGGAAGTCGGGTTTGTTGTCGGGATAACTGCTGCGATCAGACCGATCGGTTCTGCAATTTTCTTGATTCCATAAACCGGATCTTCTTCCAGTACACCACAGGTCTTGGTGTTTTTGTATGCATTGTAGATGTACTCTGCTGCGTAATGGTTCTTGATGACTTTATCTTCTACGATACCCATTCCTGTTTCTTCAACGGCTGCTTTTGCAAGCGGGATACGGGCTTTGTCTGCTGCTGTTGCGGCTGCTTTGAAGATCTTGTCTACCTGCTCCTGAGTATAGGTAGCAAAAATTTTCTGAGCTTCTTTCATCGCAGCGATCTTGGCTTCAAGTGCCTCTGGAGTGTCGATAATTGCCGGGATGTGGGTTTCTTTCTTTGCCATTTCTGAATCCTCCTGTTTTCCTCTTGTGATTTGATTCTTTCTGGTTTTAGTAGTGTGTTTGATGGTTGTGTGTGTTAATGGATTAACGTTAATTATTTATCAATCTTGCTGATGAGGCTATTGTATTAGATTGTTAATCATTTGTCAATATATTTTAACCACCTAAAAAATCCACTAAATCCCTTTTTATTTATTCTTTTTATGTAATTTGCACAACTCTACCCGGGGCATTTTTGTATATATTTATCATATTTTATGGTTACTTATTTTGCATTTTATTTTTATATGGTATTTTATATAAGTTTTTTTGTTTTTCTCTGTACAAATTAGTTATTTTGTATATAATAGAATAATACATCAGAATATATTGTCATATTCCTATTTTATCCTGCATAGATTAGAGGATAAGAGATGACACAGAACTATTCCCTGTTCTGCGATTCTCTTCTGTTTTACTTTCTTTTAACACGATCAATCTACAGATTTATTATTGAAGGAGTATTCTAATGGGAAGCGGTAATGCAATACGGGTAACAGAACCAGAAACATTCACACTGATACAATTAGAGGAAGAAAGACAGAAATTGAAAAAGAAAGAACTATTAAAGAATATGCTGACCGACAGCGAGTTCAGCATCCAGGGACAATGTGCCATCAATCTTATGATGACCAAGATCGATATCATCAACACTTTTCTGCTGATGAAGACCGGACGAAACTACATACAGATGAAGACCGGACGACTCAAGAGCTACGACAGTGTCTGCAAGAAAATGCAGAAAAAAGGCCTCGATATGAATTTCGCGCAGGCAGTGGAAAAGATCAACGACCTGATCGGGGTCCGTGCTGTGTGCGCTTATGTGGACGATATCTACAAGGTGGCTGACCTGATCCAGAAACAGCAGGACATCCGCATCATCAAGATCAAGGACTATATCAAGCAGCCCAAGAAATCCGGCTATCAGAGCCTGCATCTGATCCTGGAGATCGCAATTCCATTCCAGAATGAGAATCAATGGGTCAAACTGGAGCTTCAGCTCCGGACGGCTGCAATGGATTACTGGGCAAACCTCGACCACCAGCTCCGTTATAAGAGAGGTCAGAAACAGGCTGCCGTTATCAATGAGGAACTGCAGCAATGTGCCTCTATGATCAGCCAGCTCGATCAGAAGATGCTGGCGATCCGCAAGAAAATTGATAAGATCTGATATAATGCCATGTAAACGTAGACAGGAGCCTCTGCCTTGTATTTCTACAAGAGGGGCTCCTGTTTTTGTGGTTTTATCTAAAATCCTGTATAAATAGTGTTTTATATTGTTATTTTTTTGTCATTCTTTTGTTGTTTCATGTGGATTATTTGCCCAGTCCATACTCCGCAGCCAGTTTCTTAAACTCCGGAAGGGAATTCTGGATCGTCTCATAGGAAACACAGTATGCCAGCCTCACATATCCCGGGCAGGCAAAGGAGCTTCCCGGAACCATGAGGATATTGTATTTCTTGCCGGCCTCACAGAACTGCTTCTCATCTGCGATCGGAGATTTCACGAACAGGTAAAAAGCTCCCTGTGGTTTGATGCACTCAAATCCACATTCTGTCAGTCCATTGTAAAGTGCCAGACGGTTTCTGTCATAAGCTGCAACATCTACTTCTGCGTCTACGCATTTCTGGATGACTTTCTGCATCAGGGACGGTGCATTGACACTTCCGAGTACACGGTTTGCGATCGCTGCTGCTGTGATGACGGTTGCGCTGTCTTCCAGCTCATCCGGAATGACCAGATAACCGATACGCTCACCCGGCAAAGACAGAGATTTACTGTAGGAATATCCTACAACCGTATTCTTGTAGTATTTCGTCAGATACGGAACTTCTACGCCGTCATAAGCCAGCTCTCTGTATGGCTCATCAGAAATCAGATAGATCACAGAACCGAACTCCTGCTGTTTTTTCTCCAGGATCGCTGCAAGTTCTTTGATAGTATCCTCGGAATAAACGACACCTGTCGGATTGTGCGGTGTATTTACGATCACTGCACGAGTGTTGACTGTAATTTTTTCTTCCAGTTCTTTAAGGTTCGGCTGAAAGGTCTCTGTGTTCGGTGAGATTTCCACAAGCTTGCCATCATAGTTGCGGACATATGCACCATATTCCAGGAAATACGGTGCAAAAACGATCACTTCCTCTCCAGAATTCAGGATCGTTTTGAGGATCACGTTCAGGCCACTGGCAGCACCAACAGTCATGATCAGATTATGTGCAGAAAAAGCAGTTTCGAAACGACGGTTCAGAGACTGTGCGATCGTCTCTCTGACATCCTCGAACCCGGCGTTACTCATATATCCATGAAGGACAGTCGGTTCTTCGTTGTTTACAAGATCTATGATTGCTTCGCGTACACAGTCCGGTGCCGGAACACTTGGATTTCCAAGGCTGAAGTCATAGACTTTGTCCGCACCGTACTTTGCCCGGAGACGGTTTCCTTCTTCGAACATCATACGGATTGCTGAATTGTTCTGTACGAAAGGTTTCATTTTTTCTGCTATCATAATACTTGTGCCTCCTCTTAATTCTTATTGTTTGCGATACTTACGGATTGTTCCGTGGTATCTTATTTCTTTTTGCTGTGTCCGAATGAGATCCATCCTGTCAGTGCCAGCATGGCAATACCGACGATCATCCATGGGATCAGATAAGCATTTCCCTTTGGCTGGAACATGTCATAGTAACCTTTGAGATAAATGATCGCTACAACGACCGGGATCACCCACAGCATGTAATTTCTGATGAATGCCGGGAATTTCGCTCCTTTTCCTGTGTTGGCTTCTCTCAGGAAATTCTTCCATCCCCATCCGTTCTTAGATGTACAGAAAATCACGAATATTACAGATCCAAGCGGCAGGATGTTGTTTGAGATAATAAAGTCCTCAAGATCCATGATAGTTGTTCCTTCACCAAGGATCTGGATTCCGGACCATGGTCCAAAGCCAAGGATTGCCGGCATGGAAAGGATAATGATCAGAACGATATTAAATGCAACAGCCTTGTTGCGTTTCCATCCCCACAGATCCATTGCAAAGGACAGGATATTTTCGAATACTGCAATTACTGTAGACAGTGCCGCAAAAGACATAAACAGGAAGAACAGTGCTCCCCAGAGTCTTCCGCCAGCCATCTGATTGAACACATTTGGCAGAGTGATGAACACAAGTCCCGGACCTGCTCCCGGCTCTACATTGAATGAAAAACACGCCGGAATGATAATAAGTCCTGCCATCAGTGCTACGAAGGTATCCAGGATCAGGATGTTGATGCTTTCTCCTGCAAGGGTACGTTCTTTGCCCATGTAGCTTCCGAAGATCTCCATCGCTCCGATACCGATACTCAAAGTAAAGAATGCCTGTGACAGTGCCCCAAAGATTACATTTCCAATTCCTGCCTCGCGGATATTGTCAAGATTCGGTACAAGGTAGAATTTCACACCTTCCATTGCTCCATCCAGTGTTACGGAGTGAACTGCCAGTACAACGATCAGTGCCAGCAGACAGATCATCATAATCTTAGTGATACGCTCGATTCCGTTCTGAAGTCCCAGGGAACATACACCAAATGCCAGCAGGACCGCTGCGATCATCCATCCAGTCATCGTTCCTGTAGATGTCATCAGATTTGAGAAAAATCTGCTCACTTCTTCGGAAGAAGCTCCGCTCAGTTTCCCGGTTGCCATAACATAACAATAGTACATCATCCATCCTGCAACCATCGTATAAAACATCATCAGCATGTAGTTACCGATCATTCCCATATAGCTGTATTTATGGAAATTAGAACCTTCCGGCTCCAGTTTGTGAAATGCTCTTGCCGTACTCAGTCTGCTGCTTCGTCCTACTGCAAATTCGCTTACAAGGATCGGAAGTCCAAGCAGTACAAGAAAGCCAAGATAGATCAGGATAAAAGCGGCACCGCCGTACTTACCTGTCATGTACGGAAATTTCCATACGTTTCCAAGACCTACTGCACATCCTGCTGAAACCAGGATGAATCCAAGTCTTGATCCAAATGTTTCTCTTTCTTTCAAAAGATTTTCCTCCTCCATTTTCATTAACTTATCTATTATAACACAAGGACAGTCCGATGTGAACTGTCCTTGCAGGAATTGGGATTTCAATTTGAAGTTTTATATATAGTTATATCAGGCAAGATGTTATACGGTCGTTACAAGTGCCTCAAAAGCACCTTCCAGTTCATACTCACCGATATTGGCTGTGACAAAGAGGCTGTCTCCTTTTTTGAAAGTCAGGGTTTCTTCCTTATCGCGGATCGTACCTTTTCCTTCCATGACGAGAATGCTTACGAAGGAAGTCTTGTCGATCTCGCCGAACACTTTTTTGACGTGCTGTCCGTCGAGAACGAGCTTATCTACGGTAAAGTACGGGCAGGATACGATATGCGGTTCGAAGGTCTACTTCTTTCAGCCATGAATATTCTTTTTTATATCCGGCCGGTGTATTTTTCAACATCTTTTTTTCTTTCTGGTAATGACTGATCTTATCTGCAAGCATCTGGTTATAAAGAAAATGGCAGCAACCGATTGTTTTCTCTATCTGAGATATCTGTTCTTTATTTGGATAGATTCTTATTTTTACTGCCCGGTTTACTTTTCTCACCCTGACTTTCTATATACTGACGGATTGATTCTATTTCTATGAACACATTGTTCTTGCTTCATTATAATATATTTGTTTTATAAGAACAAGTGCTTTTATGAATTATTCGAGCAGATATGCTCAAAGGTCAATTCATCCCTTCACCTATAGGTGAGGGAATCCTTACTACATTTGTTAAATTAACTTGTTGTGCTAGATAAAATAAAATATAAAGAAACTTCAACAAAATGTGCTATCTTATTTGTAGGACATACAAATTTGAAAGGGGGCATCATCATGTTGAAGTTTCAAAATAATGATACCACGATTATCGCAACTTTTGAAGACTTTATTTTGACCACTTACGTTATTATTGATGAATTGTATCACCGCTTTGCACCTTCGGAAGTCAGAAAACGTCGCCATGTTTTGGATGCAAAACTATCTGATTCCGAAATCATTACGATTGCTCTCTGTGGAGAGTTGGTCGGTATTGATTCTGAAAATGCCTGGTTTTCTTTTGTAAAAAAGAATTACCGACACCTTTTCCCACAGCTTTGCAGCAGAAGCCGTTTTAACAGAACAAGGCGTGCTCTGATGCAGATAACCGAATTATTAAGACAAAAAATGCGCTCTGTTTTTCCGGTTCCGGTCAGTTCTTATTGCATTCTTGATAGTTTTCCGCTTGCAGTCTGTAAATTTGGACGTGCACGATACTGCAAAACATTTCGCAGCCAGGATGCTGATTACGGAAAGTGTCCTTCTAAAAAGGAAACTTACTTTGGTTATAAAGTGCATACCCTGGTCACATTAGAAGGTTACATTACTGCATTTGAGATTACGCCGGCATCCACAGATGACCGCGAAGGATTACGGGATCTGGCGGATAATTGTTCAAATATTACAATTTTAGCAGATAAAGGATATGTTGGCGAAAAACTCATGCAGGAAATGAAGGAACAAACGATCTGTCTTTTTGCACTCAAGCGTTCCAACGGTAAAGAAAACTGGTCAAAAGCTTTCAGGGCTTATGCACCCGTTTGGTTAATAAAGTATTGGCATACAACCTCTGCATTGCATTAAACAGTATTTTCGGCGAAACCTGCGAACTTGGAAAAATCAAAGAATTGATATTCTAAAAAATTTATTTATCAATAATAACAGGGATTCTTTGCGGTTTTTACAAGTTTTAAACGTTTTATTTGAAATAGCACAACAGGTTAATTTATTTCCCATACAGATAAGAGCTGTACTCTGGAGCATCCAGATTCGTGGTATCGATCCATACAGGATCATAGTATACAAATTTCTCCAGACCGCTGGAAACTTTCTCATACGGAACGGTCAGCTGTACGGCTGCAAGGATCGTCTGGTATCCCAGCTGATACGGGGACTGTGAAACAATGCCTGCCTCTGAACCATTACGAACTGCGTCCTGCTGTTTGGTAGTTGCATCCACTCCAACCATGACCGGTGCTGTACCCTCTGCTTTCTCAATATCGAGATAAAGATCAGATACATCTGCATTCGTACAGAACACGCCTGCCAGATCCGGATATCTCCGAAGAGCATCTTCCATGGCAGTTTTCATGTCATCCACCTGATCTGTATATAATTCCTGAACAACTGTAATGTCCGGACATTCTGCGAGAGCTTCCTTGAATCCTTCTACACGTTTCTTAGAGCTCTCTGTCTTCTCCTGAGCGGAAAAAATTGCGACTTTACCGCTTTTTCCGATCGCATCGCTTAATTTCTCTCCCGCCATCTTTCCTACATAAACATTATCTGTTCCGCGGAAAACGGCGATCATATCACTGTCACTTACATTGGAGTCAAAAGCTACTACTGCAATGTCATTCTCTCTGGCTGCCTCAAGCTGTGCCTGGCAGGAATCCTCGTCGCCTGCTGAAAGACATAATACCGTTGGATTCTCTGCAATAACTGCATCCAGTGTATTAACCTGCTTCTCCACATCCTGCTCATCACTTGCGCCTTCAAAGGTCATCGTGATCTGGTCATCGGATGTAAAACCGTATGCCGCATTGACATCCTTAATCGCATCTTCCATACCGGAATGAAGTGCCTTCCAGTACTCACCATCCACGCTCTTACTTACAACTGCAATTCTACTTCCCTTCGTTACGGGTGCAGAAGTATCGATCTGTGCTGCCAGTGCAGCTTCTTCCTCTGATTCCGGATCTGAATCTGTCTCTTCCTCTGTCTGTGCTGTCTCGTCATTTGCCTGCACATCCGCCACAAAATTCTCAGAGCCGCTTTCTTTGTCGAGTCCCCCTGCCACCAGTATGGCACCAGCAAGGATAATTCCGGCTGCAGCCGCTTTTCTCATTATTTTCCCTCTTTTCTTAATCCAAACTTCATACAAATGCGCTTCTTTTTTTACATTATACACATTTTCTTTTTTGCGTCCATAGATTTCATAGTTTTTTCATTATTTGAGCGGAAAATAATACATTCTTGCTGATATGCTTTACAGTGTCAAAAAGCCTTTGAATGTCTCACCTTTCGGTGTGACTTTAAATTCCATTTTTTTTCCGTTTGCCGGGTGGCGGAAAGCCAGATGGCAGGAGCATAATCCTAACGGAAGGCCAGACTTATCTGCGGCGTTATATTTCCGGTCTCCAAGGAGCGGCATGCCTTTGTGAGCCATCTGCACACGGATCTGATGATGTCGTCCTGTATCCAGGATGATCTTAACAAGGATCCTTTTTCCTGTTGCGGTGCGTTCGTCTTTGATTTCTTCCTGAATACTGTAATCCAGGCTGGCTTTCTTTGCTCCGGGAGTCTTCGGAGTGACCACGGAGGAAGAATTTGTCCGGTTATCTTTTTTGAGGTAATCTTCCAGATGCCCCTGCTTTTCCTCTGGCAGCTGTGCGGTTACTGCCAGATATTCTTTTGTGACAGTTTTAGACGTGATCTGTCGGTTCAGTTCGGCGGCAGCCTTTGGCGTTTTTGCAAATACCAGAACGCCCTCTACCGGCTGATCCAGTCTGTGTATGATCCCGAGATACGGCATCTTGCCCGGTGTCTTAAGTGCCAGATGATTCTTAAGGCTGCTTTCCATATCTGCCATTCCAAAGCGGGCACTCTGCACGGCAACGCCCGCCGGTTTATGGCACACCAGAATATCCTTATCTTCATAAAGAATACAATCCTGTATATTAAAACTTTGCATAAAAAATCTCTCCTTTTGAGGAGAGTATAACATACAACACGTAAGACGACCATCACTTCTATTTATTCTTCGCGAATTATTTATAAAAGGATGGTCGTCTTAACACTCTTCACTATTCAATTTTTAATAACCTCTTAGTTCTTTCAAAACTTATCGTCTTGTTTGCTAATTGAATTCCTGTGATATATCTACATCATATATCTCTGATCCAATTCTCTGTATTTAGTTTTTATATTAATTTCGATATCATATTGATGTCTTATTTTGTGGTTGCGATTGTTTTATTCCCTGCTCATAAACGATACGATTTTTATCACTTCGTCTATTTAGAAAGTTTATAGATTTTAAATTATAATCTACGAATTATAATTTATTGAGAAACTTAGGATATTCTTTTTCATTGGATTAGAGCAGCTCCAAACTTAACTTCTTAAATTCCAAACTGTTTTCCTTTGAAATAAGATTCCTTATAATCTCTTCTTAACATCTGTTGTGAGGAGATGTTCTTCTGATGCAAAGTTTCAATCCATATTAGAATAAATCTTATATGCATCTCAAAGTATCTTGCTTATTTATCTTCAAGCTTCTCTGGATCTCTGCTTCCAGACGATGCTCTAAAATAAGGAGTTATACTTTTTCAAAAATGTTTCTTTACACATTTTCGAAAGTCTCTGTATCAGGTGCGTGATAGTTATTCAATATAAGTAATCGATTCTATATACCTGTAATACTTATGATAAACGATCATTTCTTTTCATGAAGTCCTGTTCACCAGGCTGTAAATTTCATCTTTCTTCTCTAAGAATATGATTATTTCTTAAATTAATGGGCTAATATGTATCAGGTCTTTCTTGCAGGAAACTCGATTCCTATCACTTCTTATATTGATTGTGATTAGTAACTACTGTCCCAACGGTATCACCCTTGCCTTTCTTTTGATTTTCATTCCTTTCATGTTCTCTATACTATGAATTGAATGAGTTTCTTTTGTGTTTTGTTTTTGTTTTCTTTTGATGTCATTATAATAGCACTGTATAGTGTATTTGTCAACACATTTTTCGATTATTTTTTAATTTATTGTATATTTTTCGTGTTTATAATATTATTCTTGTTTTATTTGTGTGTATTTTTTATTATTTTCTGATAATTTAAACATATTATAAAACTCCTCTTCCATACAAAAAGCAGTCCCGCGGGAGGCTGTGGTAAGCCATCCTGCGGGACTGCACAAACAGGGGTTGGTTCTGTATGTGGGGTGCCAGAACCAGTCTTATTTTCTGTTGTAGTTGATCAGACATCCTTTGAGGATGATCTCACGTTCGTCATCGGTCAGTTCTCCGAGTGTTACCTGGAACTCCTTAAGTCCGTCTTCTTTGACTACATATCCGGTGATGCTGTCGGCTTTATCAGCAACAGCTTCTCTGATATGCGGGAAGAACAGGAAATCACCGTTGGTAAACGGAAGCTCTCCCTGCGGGATCAGGAATGGAAGCATGCCCCAGTTGATAAGGTTTGAGCGGTAACGTTTGGTAGCGTACTCGTTTGCGATGTTTGCCCATCCGCCGAGAACCTTCTGGCAGGAAGCGGCCTGCTCACGTGCAGAGCCATCACCAGGTTTTACAGCGAAGATCGTACTTCCGACTCCGACGTTTTCTTTGCTGATATCTGCGAACTGTTTCTTAACAGCTTCCATAACCGGTTTCAGTTCCGGAACTGCCTCTGCCGGACATTCTCCTGCTTCGATCGCCTTCTGTGCCTTCTGGATCTCTTTGGCACGTCCAACGTACTCCGGATCTCTTCTGGAAAGAGTGAACTCTGCCAGTCCAAGCGGATTGGAACGGAAAGAGGAAGTCTCACCGGAAGGAATCAGCTCGTCTGTTGTTGTAACAGGATCATGGATCTCAGAAACAACTTTGAGAACAAGGTTCTCTGCCAGCGCAGGCATCTCCGGCCAGTCTTTGATGTTTGGTCCGAACTGGATCTCAACGCTTGGATCTGCAACGCCCTTGCTGTCAAAGATACGGTTCTCATAAATTGTTTTGTCGAAGAAATATTTCTGATGTCTGTAGCTTCCGGTAAATTCTTCTGCGGAAGTCAGGAAGCCTTTGTTTGCTGCTGTTGCTGCGATGGATCTCGCATCCATAAGTGCAACGGAAGAAATCTGTCCGTTCTGGACCTTGGAACCTTCACGGTTCGGGAAGTTTCTCGTTGTATGACGGATACTGAACGCATTATTTGCAGGTGTGTCTCCGGCACCGAAGCACGGTCCGCAGAAAGCAGTCTTGACAACTGCCCCTGTTGCAAGGAGGTCAGCCAGGACACCGTTTCTTGCAAGTTCCATATAGATCGGTGTACTTGCCGGGTAAACGCTGAGTGTAAAGGCGTCTGCACCGATGCTTGCTCCGCGGAGGATGTCTGCTGCTGCACAGATATTCTCAAATCCGCCGCCTGCACATCCGGCGATGATTCCCTGCTCTACATAAAGTTTACCGTCAACGACTTTGTCCTTGAGAGAATATGGAACTTTGCCGTCGAGACTGATCTGAGCCTTTTTCTCTACATCATCAAGGATGTCATAGAGGTTTTCTTTGAGTTCATCGATAGTATAGGTATTGCTTGGGTGGAATGGCATTGCGATCATCGGTTTGATCTCACTTAAGTCAACCTCTACGCAGCCGTCATAGTATGCAACCTTGCCCGGTTTGAGTTCTTTGTAGTCTTCTTTTCTGCCATGGATCTCGTAGAATTCTTCGATGGTCTCATCTGTCTGCCAGATAGAAGAAAGACAGGTTGTCTCTGTTGTCATAACGTCAATTCCGATACGGAAGTCTGCACTTAAACCTGCAACTCCAGGTCCTACGAATTCCATAACTTTGTTCTTAACGTATCCATTGGCAAATACCTTGCCGATGATCGCCAGAGCAACGTCCTGCGGTCCTACGCCCGGTCTCGGCTGTCCCTTGAGGTAGATCGCAACTACGCCCGGCATATTGATATCATAAGTCTGGGAAAGGAGCTGCTTAACCAACTCACCGCCACCCTCGCCCATGGCCATGGTACCAAGTGCACCATAACGGGTGTGGCTGTCAGAACCCAGGATCATCTTGCCGCCGCCTGCAAGCATCTCACGTGCGAACTGATGGATGACTGCCTGATGAGGAGGTACATATACTCCGCCATATTTCTTTGCACAGGTAAGTCCGAACATGTGGTCATCTTCGTTGATTGTTCCGCCTACTGCACACAGAGAGTTGTGACAGTTTGTCAGCACATATGGGATCGGGAATTTCTCAAGTCCTGAAGCACGTGCTGTCTGGATGATTCCTACAAAAGTAATATCATGGGATGTTAACTTATCAAACTTGATCTGTAATTTCTGCATATTTCCGGAAGTATTGTGTGCTTCCAGGATATCATATGCCATGGTGTTCTTTGCTGCGTCTTCTCTGGATACCGGCTGATCAAACTTGCTTTCTTCAACAATGTCACTGCCATTTACAAGGTAAACGCCACCGTCGTATAGCTTCATAATAATCCTCCATTCATATAAATTATGCATTGCACGCTTCTGTGTTTTTGCAAAATGTATATTAATTATACTTTATCTCGCTAAAATCTGCAACGACATTTCACAAGAAGATATATAAAAATTCTTGACAAAATAATAACTGATAACTACAATGCCATTAGCAAACACCTACTATTGATGTAAAAAACAGGGGATAAATTTGAATCAGAGAGATAATACTTTTTTTGAAGCTTATAAACGTCTTGACCGGCTTTGCAGAGATATTCTCAACTGCCAAAATGGTGTTAGTGAATATATTCAGCAAATGGATAAAACTCCTCAGGCGCAGTATACAGTTACCAATTGGGAAAAAGATTATAAAATGTTGAAGCATATCCGCTGGGTCAGAAATCAAATAGCCCATGATATCTCAGACGCTCCATTCAGCACAGAAGCTGATTTGGAATTTACAAATGCATTTTATGATCGAATCATAAATCAAAATGATCCTTTCTCACATTTAAGAAAAGCAGAACAAAGAAAAACCTATGCCAATAACAATTATTATTTTCCGCCAAAGTCTTCAGATAACTCCTTTCATACTCAGTTACCTGACACTTCTAATGGCAGTTCATCACATGGACCTCTGGCAGTTATCAGTATCATAGCTGGCATAATTATTATAATTTTAATCGTTTTTTCACTTATAAATATGAACTTATAACATCTTTACTTGCATATTAAAAGCCATTATACTTAAAATCACTTAGCACTCAAATATTTCTGTCACCTGTGGCAGTTTTGATAGGGAGGTAGGAACACTATGTTTCGTTTATGGGGAAAACTGTGGAAAGACAACCACATGCTGAAAGATCTCGTCATTGATGACGACTCAGAAGATACAAGGACACACAAGATCTTCCGTGCACTGCAGGAGATCTGCTATGATTTTGACCTGGAAAATCCGATCTGGCTGGACAGCAATGTCACGGATTTCAAACGCCATTCCAGAACACGGTTCCGCCAGGACAGTTTTATTGAACATATTGAATTTGATTACCTGGAGATTCAGGTGATCGAGGAAGATTAAAAAAGTGCCGCTCACAGCTTCACTGATAATAACAGTTTGCTGCAAGCGGCATTTTTTCGTATCAGACAATCCACTTACCCAATACCGGTATTTTTTTGATAAGTATTACCGCAAGGCAGCTAAGTCCAAAGATACACACCATGACTATCGGGATCGCAATCACTGTATTTCCGATCATCATGCTGTCTATTCCAGCTCTGTGCAGGATGTCGCGGAAAAATGCATGGATCAGATAGATTCCGAACGTATAACCTCCCAACCGACATATGATCTCTTCCTGTTTCTCGCTCCAATGTATTTTGGACACATGATTTTTGAAAAATAAGAAAATCGCACTTCCCCAGAAAAATCCCGCAAGCGTAAAGTTTTCATAATAGGACTGGAGTTCTCTTCCCACTCTCGGTGACATGTACTGACTGAGCAGGATTGCCGCAAGGATCAGTGAAATTCCCAGAATATAAATCGTTCGTTCCAGCTTCCTGGAAATCTCATAATGTGAAAGGTAATGTCCCAGGATAAAATATCCTGCATAGTCCACGACCATTCCCGGCTGAACCGTATGCATCACATTCATGACGTATTCCTTCAGCGGGAACGAAAAACAGTTTACTGTGTATGGTATGATCTTGATGAGCAGAAACATCAGGATCAGATATTCTTCCCATTTCTTACTTCGTTCACAGTTTACGATTTCCCACAAAAGCGGTGTCACTATCAGGAGTCCTGCTAACATAGGAAGATACCACAGATGGAAATAGGATTCACTGCAATAGATCAGTATTTTCTTAAAAAACGATACAGATCCTATCGCTGGTTTCCCCGCCATTACGATCCTGTATACCGCATAAAAAATCTGCCAGAACACATACGCCACTGCTATCTGAAAAATATTCCTGGTCCAGAGTTTCTTGAGTGACCAGTTTCTCTTACCATCCAGATACAGCGTTCCGCTGATCATGATAAACGATGCCACTGCAAAACGGTTGATTCCATGGTAAAAATTCGAAATTCTCCATATACTGGAATCCAGTGGTGTATCCCGGAAATGCTGTGACCCGGCATGAATGCCGATCACACCGATGCAGGCTGCAATTCGCAGGAGTTCTATCCATGTAATTCTCTTTTTATTCATTTTTGTTTCGTGGGGCTGTCCCCCATTTCTCCTTAATTTTGTGTATCCGCAACTATCTTATTTCTTCACAATTACATATTTCAAGTTTCTCAGATGTTACTGTTCGCTCCGTTCACAGTAACTCTCAGATCCTTCTGAAAGTATAACAAACGAACTGCCTTCCTATAAGCAATATTTCTTCCACGATCTGTCATTCCATAAATTCCCGGATGATCTCACGCATGATCTCCTCTTCCTCCGGGCTCAGCATTTTGCTGAAATGGCTTCCGGTCGCCGCTGTCTGGCGGATGCTTGCCGTGATCTTCTCCACCATCTCTTCCTGGAGAACGGGGTCCATCCTGGGCGGCGGTGCGACTGGTTCCGCCTTTCGCGGTGTGACTGTCTCCTCTCTTTTGGTCCGTGCAGAAAGGATATAGTCTGCCAGAGAATTCATCACAAGCTCTTCCCGGTAAGCAAAATCCAGAGCCTGTCTCAGAATCATCAATGCAACCGGGATCACCGTTCCCAGATAAAGATACCTAAGCGGCAGCCCACTTGTCCACTTGAGCTTTGTCACAAACAGGATTGCAAGCCCCAGACACAACGTTGACAGAAGCGACGGCAGCCAGACCAGAAAGTTCATCTTGTTCAGCAGTTTATCTCTTGTTTTCCAGAGGTTCAGCCATTTTTCCTTAAGGCTTGTGACTGCATTTGTTCTTCGCAGAGTTCTTCTGTAAGTAAGGTGTACTGCCAGCATGCCAACCGCTCCGAAAGCTCCGGCGGCTGCCATGATGCAAAGCAGTATCTGCAGGTTCATGATTCGCTCCAGCATAAGCCCCTCCTTGCTTTTACAATCTCTCCGACACCTTCTCGGCTTTTCTTCTGCTGTTAATTCCCATTCTACACCCGTATGAACTTGCTGGAAACAAAAATCGTTCGTCAAATTCTCCCTGGAAAATGCGAAAAACTCCTCTGAACGGCTGATTTATCTGCTTTTCGTGATAATTCAACCTCCCATGAGGAATTTCTGTCGTTTTATATTCTGTCTGGATCTTTCATAACCTGATATTTACATTTCTTCCAGTGCCTTGACAACCTCTTCAAACTGCATGAAATGGGATGCTTTTACAAGGATCGTATCTCCCTCCTGGACAAGATCTCCAAGATGCTCAAGGAGAGATTCCCGGCTCTCTTCATAAATTACTTTAAATTCCTGATCTGCTTTGCGTGCAGCTTCTGCCATATGCACAGAAAGCGCACCAACACAGATGCAGACATCAATTCCGCACTGTGCTGCATGAGTTCCGACTTCTTCATGAAGCGCGATCTCATTTTCTCCAAGTTCTCCCATATCTCCAAGGATCGCCACTCTTCGTCCTTCTCCGTCGTGAAGAACATCAAGGGAAGCTTTCATGGACATCGGGTTTGCGTTGTAGCAGTCATCCACTACCAGGAATTTGTCTGTCTCGATCATTTTGAAACGTCCGCGGATCGTCTCCAGGCTTTCGATACCTCTCTTGATCTCCTCGATGGAAAGCCCGTAAATGCGTCCTACAGCAGCTGCTGCCAGTGCATTGTAGACCATATGGATCCCCGGTGTCGGAACAAGCACATCAAAAGCATCCTCGCCAAGATGAATACGGCAGGCAACGCCCTTGAGTCCTTTGCTCTCGATTTGATCCGCATATACATCTCGCTCTGCATTGAGTCCGAAAAATACCGGTTTGACGCCATTGTATTCACTTACTGTCGCCAGTTTATCGTCATCACCATTCAGAACAATATGTCCTTTCGGGTTCATGGACTTAAAGATCTCTGTTTTGGCTTTGAGCACACCATCGCGGTCTCCGAGATTTTCGAGATGGCAGGTTCCGATATTTGTGATCACACAGGTATCCGGTCTGGCGATCTTTGTCAGTCTGGCCATCTCGCCAAAATCACTGATTCCCATTTCCAGAACTGCGATCTGATCTTCATCTCTCAGGCGGAAAACAGTCAACGGAAGACCCAGTTCATTATTAAAGTTTCCCTGTGTCTTGAGTGTGCGGTATTTTTCTTTAAGTACAGAAGCGATCACTTCTTTTGTGCTGGTCTTGCCAACACTTCCGGTGATCCCGACAACCGGGATCTGAAGCTGTTTCAGATAAAATTCTGCGATATCCTTCACTGCCTGAAGAGAAGATCCTACCTGGATATATGGAAAATCTGCATTCTCCAGTTCTCTCTCTGAAAGTGTGACAAGCGCACCCTTGCTCATGACATCCGGGATAAAACGGTGTGCATCTACACGTTCTCCTACGATTGGAACAAACAGGCTGTCTTTTTCAATCTTGCGGCTGTCTGTAGTGATGGAGGAAACTTCCCTGTCCATCACGTTTTCCGGACCATGGTATGTACCGGAGCAGACTTCGGTAAGATTCTTTATAGTAAGATTTTTCATATCGATTTCCTCTTTAGTTGTACTTTTTCTGTGAAACGCGGATCAGTTCTTCACACAGTGTCGGGTAATCCATTCCGAGAACGGCTGCTTCCTGCGGGATCAGGCTGGTCGGGGTCATTCCCGGGAGGGTGTTGGCTTCCAGGCAGTAGATCTTTTCGTCTTCGGTCACGATGAAGTCAAGTCTTGCGTAGCTTTCCATTTCCAGTGCATGATAGCCGTCCACTGCTGCTTCCTGAAGGCGTTTTGTCAGTTCCTCTGAGATCGGAGCCGGACAGGTTTCCTGTACTGCACCTGGTTTGTATTTATTCTCGTAATCGTAAAAGCCTTCTTTCGGCACGATCTGGACTACCGGGTAGGCAGTTCCGTCAACGACCGCAACTGTGT
The DNA here is from genome assembly GCF_003481595.1 of Blautia sp. OM07-19. Taxonomy (NCBI): domain Bacteria; kingdom Bacillati; phylum Bacillota; class Clostridia; order Lachnospirales; family Lachnospiraceae; genus Blautia; species Blautia sp. OM07-19. The sequence continues at coordinate 14,529 of NZ_QULA01000005.1, read as the reverse complement.
ATTCCACACCCTTGATGAATTCTTCGATGACAACTTCGTTTTCGTATTCAAAAGCTTCATCCAGTGCTTTGACATAATCTTCCTGATTATCTACGATATAGACACCGATGCTGGAACCACCGCAGCATGTCTTGACAACTACAGGAAATTCCATGCCAAGTGCCGCAAGAGAGTCCTGACGGTCTTTTTTCTTCATGGCTTTTCCGCCCGGTGTGCTTACGCCTCTCATCTGGAACATTGCTTTGGTCACGCCTTTGTCCATTGCCATCGCACTGCTTAAGTATCCGGTTCCGGTATAAGGAATTCCCATCAGGTCAAATGCTGCCTGTAACTTGCCGTCCTCTCCGTTTGCACCGTGAAGTCCGAGAAAAACAAAGTCGGCTTTTTTGCAGAGTTCGATGACATTTGACCCGAAGAAATCTCTGCGGGCTTTCTTTAATTCTTTCATCTGCGGATTAAAGCCCTTGATATACTCTGCTGCTTTTTCGACATCGTATTCCGCCGGGAACGGATCTTCCCAGTTTACGGTTTCGAGGCCACAGAATACATCCACCAGGATCGCCTGATGTCCTTTCTGTCTGAGTGCCTGGCAGATTCCTGTTCCTGATACGATAGAAACATCTCTTTCTGTACTGGTTCCACCTGCTAATACAACAATTTTCATATTCTTCCATCTCCTTAAGGAAAGCAAAAACTGCTGCAAAAATTCACTTCAGAATCTCTGCAGCATTTTACCTGTTCTTATTTATAAATAACCACCGGCATACCGGTTTCTACGTTCTGATACAACTCCCGTGCCGCTTCTTCAGACAGGACAATACAGCCCTCTGTACTGCTCCAGTCCGTCATATCTGAACTGAAATCTGTCTCTGACGAACTTCCAAAACTGTCTGCTTCACTTTCCGTTGCCGTCCCAGGTTCAAATCCCGGATCACCATAGATTCCAAGATCATCTGTAAAAGACATCCAGCAATCCACCGTCATATTTCCAACTGCCTGCTGGTTTTTCTTTTCTTCGATCGAATAAACTCCATCCGGTGTACTGCTGCTGATCGCGATCCCGGTATCTACAACAGGATTTCCACTCTTGTAAAGTACAAGCCTGCGGTCAGTAAGATTGACTTCCACATAAGAATATCCGATATCATTCGTGTCGCGGCTCGCCGCTTCCTGTGCATATACCGGCTCTCTCACCTGTGTTTTCTTATCCATGATCGCCTGATACAAAGCATCCGCTTCTTTCGGCTGGTCGATCAGCCATCCATAAGTGCCACCGGATACGGTGACCTCTCTGTTGTCATAAGTTGAAAAAGAACGCTCTATACCCACTGTATCATATTTTGATGCCAGCTGTCCAACATAAGATGCAATTGCGCTGTGATCCAGCATCAGATTTCCATCCTCATCACGGCTGAGCCATTCCTTGATCAAGGTACGATCAACCGTTTCCTTGCGGTCACTGAAATCATAGGTGACCACAACATCAGTAAGCTCATTCATCTGCTCGCAGTCTTCTGTCAGTTCATCACCATATACTGCAGGATCTACATAGCAGCCATCCACATCAAGATCTACCAGCGTTCTTCCTGTCGTAACTGCATTGGAAATGTCTTTCTGCAATTTTTCTTTGTCGATCTTTGTTCCTTCTACTTCCGGTACGACCTCAAATCCGTCATCATTTTGCTTTATGTATGCATCGTAAGGTTCCTGATTGTCCTTCATACAGTTCAGACTATCGATGACCTGCTCAAATTTGTCCTGATCATAAGTAACAGATGATGGAACCTCCCAGGATTTGTGCTGGCTGAATGCGAGGAACCACTGAAAGCGCTTCTGTTCATGGAGCATTCGGTTCACGCTTCCATCAGAAGTATATTTCAGATCGATCTCATCTGCTGAAATACTCTCCCGACCGTTTCCTCTGGTCTGAATAGCCAGAATATATACACTGGTTTCTTCTGCCAGAAGTTTCTCTGTTTCTTCCTGTGTCATGTAAGAGCAGTTAAAACCGTTTACCTGTGTTCCCGGCAGGAAATGTTCTGTAAAATAATATACTCCAAAAAAGTAGGCACCGATGGTCAGTAAAAACAGCACAACAATGAAGCCTACCAGTATCTTTCTTTCTCTGCTCATCCCTGTGTTTTCTTCTGCCATGATGCCTCCTTTATAGCTCCTGTCTTATTCAGCCAAAAGTTTCTCTACGCTTGCGAGTTTGACGCAGACAACGAATACTTCTGCTGCTTTGGCAAGTTCGTCAATTGGCGGGAAGGACGGTGCAATACGGATATTGCTGTCTTTCGGGTCTTTGCCATATGGATAAGTTGCTCCTGCACCTGTCATGACAACGCCTGCTTCTTTTGCTTTGGCAACGATTGCTTTGGCACAGCCATCCATGGATTCGAAGGAAATGAAGTATCCACCCTTCGGTGTTGTCCAGCTTCCGATTCCAAGTCCGCCGAGTTCTTTTTCAAGGGTGGACTCTACCATCTCGAATTTCGGGCGAAGGATTGCTGCATGTTTGCTCATGTGTGCATGAACACCGTCCAGGTTCTTGAAGAATCTTACGTGACGAAGCTGGTTCAGTTTGTCATGTCCGATCGTCTGAACAGTCATATATTTGCGGAAATCATCCAGGTTTGCTTTGGATGCTGCTACTGCTGCGATACCGGAACCCGGGAAGCTGATCTTGGATGTGGAAGTAAATTTGTAAACAATGTCAGGATTGCCTGCTTTTGCACATTCTTCCAGGATCTCAAGAAGGAAATCCTGTTTCTCTTCTCCATCATAAAGATGATGTACGCTGTAAGCATTGTCCCAGTAGATACGGAAATCCGGTGCTGCCGGTTTCAGGCGTGCAAAGCGCTTAACTGTTTCTTCTGAATAAGTGTAGCCCTGCGGGTTGGAGTATTTCGGAACACACCAGATACCTTTGATCGCAGGATCTTCGCTTACAAGTTTCTCAACCATATCCATGTCCGGACCCTGTGGAGTCATCGGAACATTGATCATCTCGATTCCGAAGAATTCTGTAACTTTGAAATGACGGTCATATCCCGGAACAGGACAGAGGAATTTTACTTTGTCAAGTTTGCACCATGGAGTGTTTCCCATAACGCCATGAGTCATGGAACGTGCTACGGTATCAAACATAACGTTCAGACTGGAAGTACCATAAATGATGATGTTCTCCGGAGATACTTCAGAGATTTCTCCAAGAAGGCGTTTGGCTTCCGGGATACCATCCATAACACCGTAGTTACGGCAGTCTACACCTGTTTCGCATTTCAGGTCTGCGCTGCTTGACAGAACATCCATCAATCCCATGGAAAGATCAAGCTGGTCAGCCGCCGGTTTACCACGAGACATATCCAGGGCAAGTCCCTGTGCCTTGATCTCTGCATACTGCTGATCCAGTTCCTTCTTCAGAGCAAGAAGCTGTTCTCTGCTCATTTCACTGTACTTCTGCATAATTTGTCCTCCTCGTGCCGCTTCCAGAATCCTGTACCGGCATAATATAAATTTCTTTTTTCTTTTGATATCTAATATTACTATCCCGTCTATTTTAGTATGCTAAATTCCCGCTTGTCAAGCCCTGCTGCCCCTGTATTTTAAAAAAAATTTTCTCGAATCAGTGTGATAAAGTGTGAATTCTGCATAAAGTCCCCTGCTTATACACAAAACGCCACAGTTTTACTTGCAGAATTTCGTTGTTTCACCTATACTGAATAGGCAGGAATATCCTGAATGTTTCTATTAAATGTAATAAAAGAAAGGTTATCATATATATGTGGATTGCAAATGACTGGAAAGAATACGAAGTAATTGACACTTCCTGTGGAGAAAAGCTGGAACGCTGGGGTAAATATACTCTGGTCCGTCCGGATCCGCAGGTTATCTGGGACACTCCGAAGGTAAGCCGTGGATGGAAAAACATGAACGCCCACTACCACAGAAGCAAAAAAGGCGGCGGTGAATGGGAATTCTTTGACCTCCCTCAGCAGTGGGATCTCCATTACAAAGATCTTACTTTCCATCTGAAACCGTTCAGTTTCAAACACACCGGACTTTTCCCGGAGCAGGCTGTCAACTGGGATTGGTTTGGTGACAAGATCCGTAATGCAGGCCGTCCGATCAAAGTGCTGAACCTTTTTGCCTACACAGGCGGTGCAACTCTGGCTGCCGCTGCTGCCGGTGCACAGGTTACCCACGTAGACGCTTCCAAAGGAATGGTCAACTGGGCGAAGGAAAACGCTGCCGCTTCCGGACTTTCTGACGCACCGATCCGCTGGCTGGTGGACGACTGTGTGAAATTTGTGGAGCGTGAGATCCGTCGTGGCAATCACTACGATGCGATCATCATGGACCCGCCGTCCTACGGACGTGGACCGAAGGGTGAGATCTGGAAGATCGAGGAGGCGATCCATCCTCTGATCAAGCTCTGCGTGAAACTTTTAAGCCCGAACCCGCTATTTTTCCTCATCAACTCCTACACCACAGGTCTGGCTCCTGCCGTACTGACTTATATGCTGGCAACCGAGCTGAAAGACTTCGACGGACATGTTGACTCCCAGGAGATCGGACTTCCGGTAACCTCCAACGGACTGGTACTTCCATGTGGTGCTTCCGGACGCTGGGAGGCGAAATAATGAAGGAAGAAAAATCCAAGGACGCTCTTCCCTACACCTGTACTCCGGCTTATGACCGCAGCAGTTGTGGGAACTGTGTCTGTGCAACCTGTTACGAGCAGGAATTCTGCGATCGCTGCAGTTCCTGCAAAGAACTTTCTCACAAAAAAGACGCCTGTGGACGTTACGAAGGCGCGTATTGCTACTAATAGCACAACAGGAGATGCTGACATGATCGATCGTCAGCATCTCCTGTTTTTTATAAATTTGTTTTGCGTTCTTTCGGGAAGGTCATGGTGATCTCGGTTCCTTTGCCAACTTCGCTGAGCATCTTGAGTGTGCCGCCGAGGAAGGTAACGCCATGTTTCACGATCGACAGGCCCAGTCCAGTGCCGCCGATGGATTTGGAGTGGCTTTTGTCTACGCGATAGAAGCGTTCGAAGACTCTGCTGCGGTCTTCTCTCGGGATTCCGATGCCGTTGTCTTTGACGCGGATCTCTACGCTTTCTCCAAGATCCTGCAGATGGATGCTTACCGTACCGTCATCTCTGTTATACTTGATTCCGTTATCACACAAATTATAGATCACTTCTTCCAGTATCGGGCGAACTGTACAGAAGACCAGTTTCTCGCCGTCAATAAAGAGATGTACGTTCTTCTTTGCTGCGATTTCTTTCAGGTTTCCGCAGACATTCTTTGCTACGGCATATGCATCTACTTTTTCCCACTCATATGGGTTTTCTCCCTCGTCAAGCTGTGAGATCTTGATGGTATCTTCCACAAGATGGATCAGTCTCTGTGCTTCCCGGTAAATCCTTCCGGCAAACTTCCGAATGTCTTCTTCCTGTACCAGACCGCCCTCTATGATCTCTGCAAAACCAGAGATAGATGTCAATGGTGTCTTGAGTTCATGTGATACATTTGCAGAAAATTCTCTCCGCAGGTTCTCCCTCTCCATCTTTTCGGTTTCATTGACAAGAAGCAGAACTGCACCTGCAACTTTAGTATCTCTGAATACCGGATTGGCGATAAGCTGAACATATTCGCCATCCAGCTGCAGCATCGCACTGCCATGACGACCGCCCAGGACTTCCTCGATCACCTTGCGGAAATCCTCATTCCTGTCAAGAGAATAAACGCTTTCTCCTGTCTTTGGTTCCCGTACCTGGAACATTCTCCATACACTGGAATTCCCAGAAAGAATGATCGTATATGCATCAATGACCAGCAGTCCTTCCTGCATGTTTTCGGTGATGATCTGGAATTCTTCCTGGTTTCGGCGTGCCGTTTCAAGCTGTGTCTGGATCTGGCGGTTCTGCTTATGGATCCTGCTGAGGAGCGGACCCACTTCCTCATAGATCTGGTTTTCTTCCGGGTGATCCAGATCCAGTTCGTTGATCGGTTTAACGATATTTGCAGACATACGCGCCGCTGCGAATCCTGCAAGGAACAACATTATGACTGCAATACAAAGAACCGGGGGAACAAGCTGAAGCATCAGTGCAAAGACAGAAGACTGTGTGCCTGCCACACGAAGGACAGAACCATTGGTAAGCTTTAATGCATAATAAACTGTCTTTTCAGACAGTGTCTTTGACATTCGTTCCGCATATCCGCTCCCATTTTCCAGTGCTTCCTGAACTTCTTTACGATCGTTGTGGTTTTCCATGGAAGATGCATCTGCCTGGCTGTCATAAAGTACCGTTCCTGACGCATCCATATAGGTAATACGGGCGTCTTTCTGCTTTATCTGTTCCAGATAATCAACGCCGCTTTGTTCTACCCCATACGCCAGATAGGAAGCTTCTTTCTCGAGCTCCCCATCTAACTGCTTTCCAAAATATTGATACAAAACGCCCAGTACAAAGGCACTTCCCAGTATCAGGATCATTGCTGAAGCCAGGACAGTTGATCTGAATATCTTTTTTGTCAAGCCTGGTTTCCTCCCATTTGATGTTCATTGTTTCTGTGGCTGCCGGTGATCGCATATTCAACCCATTCTGCGATATTCACCGCATGGTCTCCGATACGCTCCATATATTTGGCCGTCATAAGGAGATCAAGTCCTGCTTTTGCATCCAGGTTCTGGTACATCAGTGTCGCCAGTTCTTCCTTGACCTGATTAAAAGCGTCATCTACCTGGTCATCATCATCAATGACTTTGCGGCAGAGTTTCAGATCTTTTTTTACAAACGCATCGACGCTTTCTGTCACCATGCGGACAGTCATTTCTGCCATCTTTCCGATCAGTTCCGGAACCTCCACATGATTCGTCTCGATAAACTGAGAAAGATCAGCGATATCCGCCGCCTGGTCTCCGATACGCTCCATGTCTGAGATCATTTTGAGTGCTGCTGAAACCTCTCGCAGATCTCTTGCCACAGGCTGCTGGTGAAGCAAAATACGCATGCAGTGATTCTCGATCTCTCGCTCTTTTGTATCGATTTCTCTGTCTGTATCGAAGATCTCTCTGATACAGTTCTCGCCACGGATCGCTCTGTTTGAAAGTGAGATCACCTTCTCACAGAGACTTCCCATTGTGATCATCTGTACATGAAGTTCTTCAAGCTGCCGTTCGAAATGTGTTGTCATGATCAACCAAACCTCCCTGTAATATAATCCTCGGTTCTTTTATCCTTCGGCATAGAAAACAAGGTATCTGTATCATTAAATTCTACCACTTCTCCCAGAAGGAAGAAAGCTGTTTTGTCAGAAATTCGAGTTGCCTGCTGCATGTTATGAGTAACGATCACGATCGTATAATCGCCCTTCAGTTCCATTGCAAGTTCCTCGATCTTGGATGTGGAGATCGGGTCGAGTGCGGAGGTCGGCTCATCCATCAAAAGGACTTCCGGCTGTACTGCCAGTGCTCTTGCAATGCAGAGTCTCTGCTGCTGTCCACCGGACATTCCGAGGGCACTTTTCTTTAATCTGTCTTTTACTTCGTCCCAGATTGCAGCGTCACGGAGAGATTTTTCAACGATCTCATCCAGTTTTGCCTTGGAACGGATCCCGTGTGTTCTCGGTCCATATGCAATGTTATCGTAAATGCTCATCGGAAACGGATTCGGCTTCTGGAATACCATTCCGACTCTTTTACGGAGAACATTGACATCCATATCACCGTAGATATCTTCGCCGTCAAGCTCTACTCTTCCGGTGATCTTACATCCTTCTACAAGGTCATTCATACGGTTCAGAGACTTCAGAAGTGTGGATTTACCACATCCACTCGGTCCGATAAAAGCAGTAATTTCTTTTTCCGGAATATGCATATTGATGTCTTTCAGCGCATGAAATTTTCCATAAAAAAGGTTCATATCTTCGATTGAAAGTTTAATATTATCACTCATTTTCTGTTATCCTTTCGCGATACATTTTGCCACCATACCGGATAAACCGTTGATGAGCAGTACAAATAAGAGAATCACAACTGCTGTCGCAGATGCCTGGTTCATATGAAGACCTTCGCTGGAAAGTACATACATATGAAGTGCCAGTGTACGTCCGGATCCCATCAGATTCGGAACCTGTGCAACCGTTCCTGAAGTATAGAGGAGTGCTGCTGTTTCACCAATGATACGTCCAATTGCAAGAATGATACCGGCAAGGATTCCCGGTACTGCGGAAGGAAGTACGATCGTAAAAATAGTACGGAGTTTACCTGCTCCAAGTCCGAAACTTGCCTCTCTGTAGGAGTCCGGAACAGCTTTTAATGCTTCTTCAGAAGTACGCATGATAAGTGGAAGCACCATGATGACCAGGGTACATGCGCCTGCCAGGAGTGACATTCCCCAGTGGAGTGCTGTTACAAAAAACAGCATACCAAACAGACCAAATACGATAGACGGAATACCGGAAAGTGTCTCGGCTGTGATACGGATGATCTGTACCAGTTTGTTTCCTTTTTTTGCATATTCTACCAGGTAGATTGCTGCGAAGATTCCAAGCGGTGCGGCAATCACGAGGGATAAAGCAGTCATGATAAAGGTATTTATCAGAGACGGCATCAGAGAAACATTATCAGAAGTATATTCCAGGCTGAAAAGGCTTGGTGTCAGATATGGAATACCTTTGACAAGGATGTATGCCACCAGGAAGATCAGCACGGAAAAAGTAACGATTGCTGCTCCTACAGTGAGAAGTGCAAGCACTCCTGAGCCTGGATGACGCAGGTAGGAACGGATACGGTCCGCTGTTGATGTCTGATTTCTTTTTTTCATATTTTCCACCGTCGGATCTATTGCTGCTGCATTAGTTTGCATGTTCTGACCTCCTGTTCAGCAGAGAAAGACTCAGGTTGATGATCAGAATGAATACAAAAAGTACCACTCCTGTTGCGATCAGTGCTTCTCTGTGAAGGCCTGTCGCATAACCCATTTCTGTTACGATATTTGCAGTCATTGTTCGAAGTCCTTTGAGCAGTCCTGCAGGCATTCTTGCCTGGTTTCCGGCTACCATGATGACCGCCATTGTCTCACCGATCGCACGTCCGATTCCAAGGACAACTGCTGCGAGAATACCGGATTTTGCTGCCGGGAGCATGACCATAAAGATGCTTCTTTCTTTTGTTGCACCCAGTGCCAGGGAGCCTTCATAATAGCTTTCCGGTACACTTCTGAGTGCAGATTCTGTAGGTCCAATGATCGTCGGAAGGATCATGATCGCCAGAAGAAGGGACGCTGCCAGCCAGCTTGTTCCTGTTCCACCGAAGGTGTTTCGGATCAGCGGTACCATCAGTACCAGACCGAAGAAACCATATACGATGGATGGAACACCTGCCATCAGTTCAATTCCTGATTTCAGCGGCCGGTAAATTTTTTGTGGACAGTAGCGTGCCATGAACACGGATGTAAACAATGCGATCGGAACACCGATCAGGATTGCTCCGCCTGTTACATAAATGCTGGCGATGATCATCGGGAAAATTCCGAATTTATCGTTGGATGGTTTCCAGGTTGTTCCAAGAAGGAACTTCACTGGTCCGATCTTTGCGATGGCAGGAAGTCCGTTCGCAAACAGGAACAGACAGATCAGAAATACTGCCAGAACGGATGCACAGGCTGCGACCATAAATACGACTTTCATAGCCTGTTCTTTAAATTTATTCATACAGGACTCTTCCTCTCTCCTAAATAAACATACAAGAAGCCCGGCAAACCGAGCCTCTGTTCTGTCACTCTGTATCTTCTGTCTTACTTAGCCAGGTCTTCCCAAGTGGTGGTTTCACCTGTAAAGATGGATTTCACCTGATCACTGGTCAGATCATCAATATCGTTTGAAGTGTTTACTACAACTGCGATACCGTCTCTTGCGATCTCAGTTGCTGTAAGGTTTTCGCTTGTCTCTTCATCTTTGAGGTCACGGGATGCCATACCGATGTCGCAGATTCCTTCTGCTGCGGATGTGATACCTGTTGTGGAATCGCTCTGCTGTACTTCTACAGTGATCTTTCCGCCGTTTGCTTTTTCGTATGCTTCTTTCAGTTTTTCCATAACCGGTGTTACAGAAGAAGAACCAGCTACAACAACTTTACCTTCTGCCTCGCTCTGCTCGTAAGCTGCTGCATCATCTGCTACTTTGATGTATCCGTTGTCTTCTACGATCTGCTGTCCGTCAGAGCTCATGATGTAGTTTTCGAAATCCTGAGCTGCATCGCTGAGGCTGTCAGTTGTTATGATATTGAACGGACGGGATACTTTGTATGTATCGTTTGCAACGTTTTCTGCGGATGCTTCTGCACCGTCGATCTTGACTGCTTTTACTGTGTCATTCAGAGAACCAAGGGAAATGTATCCGATCGCATTCTCATCACCAGCTACTGTTGTCATCATAACGGAAGTGCTGTTTGTGATGCTTGCATCCTCTGTTGTCATATCTACTTTTTCATCGCCCTGTTTTTCTTCAATTCCAAACAGTTCGATAAATGCTCCTCTTGTACCTGAACCGTCTTCACGGGAAATTACATCAATTGTTCCGCTTGCTGCGCTTGCTACAGATGCAAATGCGGTTGTTCCAATAAGTGCTGCTGTTACGATTGCGAGAAATTTTTTCTTCATAATAATAAATCTCCTCTTTATTTTGCTTTATTTAATTTTTTGTTTTCCTCATTGACAACTGCAATTATATGAACGCAAAGTAAAATGCAAAATCGTAACCTTGTAAAATCTTTGTAAAAAGCTCCGGGTAAAAATCTTTGACCTGCATCTCAAATATCGTTATAATGAAGCTATATCTGATTCTACTTTTAATGAAATAACAGGAAAGGTACTTATTATTATGAGAAAAATAACGATTATGAACACAGACCTTGAACTTTCACCTATGGGAATGGGATGTGTGAATGCCGGGATCAAATGGGATGGCGAGGATGCTTTCAGGATTTTTGATGCTTTTCTTGATATGGGCGGTACTGTTTACGATACTGCCCGTGTATATTCTGACTGGATCCCATCTGAGATCGGACGCAGCGAACGTGTCCTTGGTCAGTGGCTCCGCCAGAGTGAAAAGCGTCACGACATCGTCCTTCTCTCCAAGGGCGGTCATCCGGATATGACTCCTTCTGTCCCGGATATGCACGCTTCCAGGATTTCTGCCGAAAATATGCGTAAGGATCTGGAACTTTCTCTTACTGCACTTGGTACAGATTATATTGATATTTATTTTTATCACAGAGATAATGAGGCGATTCCTGCCGGAGAACTGATCGAGATCATGGAAGAATTCCGCAAAGAAGGCAAAATCCGCTACTACGCATGCTCTAACTGGAGCACTGCCCGCATGAAAGAAGCAGATGCTTACGCCGCTTCCAAAGGATATCGTGGATTTGTCGCAAACGAAGCTCTGTTCAACATTGGTTCTGCTTCCATGCGTCCGCTCGCAGATGATACCCTGGCTGTCATGAATCAGGAAATGCAGCAATATCATGTCGAAAATCCGCAGAATCTGGCTATGCCGTATATGTCCGTTTGCAGTGGATTTTTCCACAAATTATATGCAGGCGGGGCTGATGCTGTGAGAAATTCTGAATACTACACTTCTGAGAATCTTAAGGCTGCTGAAGGGCTCCACGGACTGATGGAGGAATACCAGATTTCTCTTACACAGGCAGTCCTTGGTTATCTCACCTGCCGTGATTTCACCTGCCTGCCGCTCTATGGACCGAGAAATGCAGAGGACCTCAGGGAAGCAATGGAAACCTTCTCTATTCCATTCCTTAAAGAATATTATCCGGAAGTATAATAATATAGAAAGAAAGCCCGCAGTTCCATTCTCTTCTGAACTGCGGGCTCTGTTCTTTTATTTCAGACCATACCGTTTACTGTTTTGTACTTATACAGCATTTCTGCGTGATTCTGTTCTTCTACCTGGATATCAGCAAGCAGCTTACGCACGCCGCTGTCACCGAAAGCAAAAACTTCTGAATTATATTCTCCTGATACCAGTTTCTCTGTTGCAATACAGTCTGTTGCCAGAAAAGCATCCTGCTGTTTGTCCTCCGGGGAACTCATGGCTGTGTAGGTTGCTTTTGGCTGGTAATCTCTTCCGTCACTGTCGTTGCAGTTGCACTGCGGCACTTCGCCGTTCAGTACACGTTCCAGTGAATCGTAATGCTCTCTCTCCTTCTGCTGCAGCGTCTGGAAAAGATTTTTCAGTTCAGGATCTTTGGCCTGCTGTGCATATCTTCCGTATTTCTCAATACAGCTTTTTTCCTGTGTCTGTAGATCCTGGATCGTTGTGCGTTCTTTTTCTTTTAATATCATCGTATCTGCTTCCTCTCTTTCATTTTGCAATACGATGACAGTATCTGCCGTGATGGGAGATTTTATGCGTTTTTTCCAAGGATAATTTTAATAAGAAGCTTATCCAGCATGATCGTGCGGTTCCATGGGTTGAGGATCACACCTTCGATCCCATCAGTCCGGAGTGCGGTCTCAAACAATTTGTCGATGTCCGTCAGAAATGTGGATTTGACGCTGCCGCCGCCTTTCAGTTCTTCTTCAAAGCTGGTAAATGCTGCCCACCAGTTTCTGCCATCATCTGTTTTGATCGCTTCCAGGCGGATCTGGTCGTCGCCTTTTGGCGGTTCTACCGCGATGATGAGCTGGCCGCCTTCTTTCATTCGGCGGCGGATCACGGTAAGAGCATGCGCCAGCATCTCCTGCGTGGTTTCCTTTTGAAGCCCTGCAATTGCCTCTTCTATTTTTTCGTTGCCCTGTAAGCCTTTGTCTGTGTTGTTGTTCATGTTTCTTTTCCTTCTTTTTATATAATTACCTGGTAGTTACAAAATATTTTTTAATTCTTCCAGTTTGTAAATGATGTGATCTGCCACTTTTCCACCATTCTCTCTCGTATTCATGGACTTATCCCCAGAGTGCACAAACCAGCATGTGGACATTCCATATGCCTGTCCACCGGCAATATCTGCTGTCAGAGAATCTCCGATCATCATACATTCTGATGGATGAATTCCGGAAAAATCTTTCATGCATCCATCAAAAAACTGCTTCCCCGGTTTATCCGCACCAATCTTTTCTGATACAAAACAATGAGAAAAATATCTGAGCATATCTGCGCTTCTGAGACGGTTGATCTGCTGATCATAAGGGCCATTACTTGCGGCACATAAGAAGTAATCCTTTTTATATAGATATTCCAGAATTTCTTTCGCACCTTCTACCGGAACGGCGGTCAGATGAAGCAGTCTGCGGAATTCTTTTTCCATCTCTACACCATCCGCCTGCAATCCAAGATGTGCAAGGATCGCCTGCCAACGTACATAAAAAAGATCATCCATTGTCAGTTCTCTACGCTCAATCTTCTGCCAGATCTTGTTATTTTCCTCTGTAAAAACAGAAAACATTTCCGTTCTGTATTCCAGTCCTGCCTTCTGAAAACATTGCTCCATCCCCCACGCAGCCCCCGCGTCAAAATCCAGCAGCGTATTGTCAATGTCCAGAAAGAGGACTTTTATCTCATGGTTCATATTGTCTTTCCTCTTGACTTTTTTACATTTACCATAACATATATCCTCTATGTTTCCAAGAAAAAAAAGAGCTGGCGCTTCACGATTTTTTAATCGTTGAAGCGTCAGCTCCTTTCTAAATCAATAATCAAAATTATCAATATTGGATGTTACAAACAGGGAAAAATCTTCGTCCATATCTACTGTCAGAAGAGTATCATTGTTTACAAGTCCACTGAATGTACCGCTGAATTTCCTTCCATTAAAGATCTCTCCTGAAATCTTTACCTCTGTGATCTGTCTGTCATCTGGAAGGATTTCTGCTGTTTCTGAACTGCTTGTTCGGATGTCTCCAACCTCAAGTTCTTTATCCCCATTGTAGGTTACGTGTATATTTTCCAGGGTAAAAGCTGTACTGTTTTTGATCGTGATATAAGATGCTTCTGTGTCAAATGCCTGAACGACCTTGGATTCCCTTGTACTTACTGTACAGAAAGCAATGAATGCAACTGCCAGAAGTAATGCTAAAATCTTTGAATTTTTCTTCATGAATACTCATCTTTCCTTCTATTATTTTAATTTTTTGTTTTATTGATACTTGTATTGAATCAAAAAATCATTATACATGCTACATGTACTATCATAACACTTCACAGAACATTTTCCTATTCACGAAATAGACAAAATCCCACACCAAATATCACAGAAAATCGTAAACATGAAGTATTTTTAAGATTCTGTAAAATGTCCGTCAAACCTCAGTAAATGCTATTGTTTTCTGAAAATTGCAGTGTTATACTTCACAGCGTCAACTGTGAACGAACAATCAGGCCTGTGTATCTTTCCAGTTTCATTACATTTTTACTATATTTCCCTTATGGTGAACTACTCGGCAACAAGTTACCAGAGCATCTGAAATCTGGCGGGATACCGCCTTTT
>NZ_QULA01000049.1:0-17838 GCF_003481595.1 Blautia sp. OM07-19 | reverse complement strand
CGTCTTATTTCTCAGCATTCTTTAAAATGATTAACATTTTGGAATGCTGAGTATAATGCCTGTACCTCGCGGGTGCGGCGGTCGGGACGTTCCGGCGCGTCTTTGTCTATGTCATGGAGTGTCGCATGGGCAATTTCATGGATAGCGGTCTTGATATTCTGCAATTCGTCCATGCCCTCGTTGATGAGAATACACTTTTCCTCATAATTGCAGCGTCCTTTTATACTGCCGCTTAGTGCTTCAAATCCCATAGCAAAGGGGGAAGTTTTTTCAAGGGCAGCGAAAAAATCCTGATACTGTTCCACGTCGCCCGTAAGCTCCTTTATCCCAAGGTCGGGCAACTCCTTACCCTCGGTCTGCGACACGTCAAAAACAGATACCACACGAAAGGCGGGGATTTGGATTTCCTTTTCCTCGGTAACGGCTTTCCCGTTCTTATCGAAAACAGGCTTTTGCGTGTCCGGGTCGATTTTTTCCACCTGTTTCTTAACGGTAAAGGGCGCGGGCGCAATTATCTTGATAGCTTTTTCCCCCGGCTTTACATGGCGGTCAAATTCCTTTTCCCATTGTTTATAGCCTTTTACAAGGTTGCCGCCCTGCATGGCGATAAGGATTGTATTGTTTAGGCTGTAATCATGGAATTTAGACATAGTACGCAGATAGTCGGCGTAACGGTCGCTTTCATAAATCCCCAAAATGCCCTGTTCCAGTCGGTCGGTAATCTCTTTCATTTTGTTGGCGGGCTTTTCGGAAGATAGGATAATCGGGAGAACCGGGGGCTGCTCTGTGGCAGTGGTCGGTATGGCTGCGGCAGCGTCAAGGTCTGCCTGTTCCTTTTCCTGTACTGGCGGCTGCGGTGTTACCCGATATTCCTCCGGCACGTCCCGTCCGTCATACCACTGTGTAAAGGTGTTGCGGTTGTTGTAGATATATCCCTGCTCGGTAAATCTGCCCCCGTCATTGATAGCAGCGTCCCGCCCGTATTCCTCATAGAGAAAATAGTTTTTTGCTTCTTCCGGCAGCTCCAACTCGTCCAGTTCTTCAATCAGATAATGCCCGTAATCTTCCTCGGTTTTTACGGACGGATAAATCCAGTAACAGTCAAGATTTTGTGCAAGGTTTATAATGTCCTGCAAGTCCCTTGTATGGTCGCCGTATGTGATAGCCGCAGCAAATTTTTCCCGGTCGTCGTCAAACTGCATTTTCAAAAGCTCGCCCAAATAGTTCAGTTCGTCAAGGCTTTCAAGCTCGGTCAATTTCCCTGCCAGTCCCGGAATAGAGGACTGATATTCTGTGATGTGCAGCTCCCCGTAGTTTTTGCCGTCTATCCCGATACGGTCAAAGACTTCTTTCAAATGTTCAGCAGTCGTGGGGAATGATACCCATTCGCCCGCAGGTCTGCCCTCGGTGTACTTTCCAAGATTAGAAAGATACCCGCTTAAAATCGTTTCTTCCATGCGCTCACTCCTTTCTTTCTCAATCATGCGGTGCATAAGCTCGTAGTCCTCCATGCTCATGCTCCCGTCAAATAGATAGGGGTCGGGTTCTTCGCCGCCCCGGTAGGCTTTTTCAGAAAAAGGCAGCCCCGCAGCGTGGGCGGCGGCTCTTGCTTCCTCGATAAGCTCCGGCGGCAGCCTGTCGTCGTGGGCTTCGATAAATTCCCCGATATTGCTATATCCGTTTTCGTAGTGGCGGCGCACCCCGGCGGTCAGTTCGTCAAGGTTCCTGTCCTCGCCAAGATAGCCGGAATAATAGCCGTTTACCACAACGGCGGCAGGGTCAGCCTGTTTGATTTCTTCCATGCGGCTTCTGTCCTCCGGGTAGAGAATATCGCCCATTTCAAGGTGGAAATATTCCGCGTTCCAAGAACGTCCCGTTTTCCAAAACGCCACCCAAGCGATACCGTCCCTTAATTCTTCTTGATAGTCTTTTACGGTGTCCCGTAAATTTGCCATGTGTAACCTCCTTTCCCAAAGGCAGCGCGGACGCTGCGCTTTCCAGTTTCATCATTCAGTACCCCGCGCCCGCGTTTTTGCCAAAGAGTTTAGATATTTTTTCAAGATTTCAGAGGGTTTGGGAAACTTCCCAACAAGCAAAAATCCCCGCCGTTCTCGGTAGAGAAAGCAGGAATTTTACGGAAAAGGGTACTCTTTTCCTATGCTTGCTATTCAGTTATTTTTTCTTCGGAAGCTCCACCCGGTAGTTGACATATTTCCCGCCCGTATCAGCCAATACGATAGTTCCGTCGTAGGTCTTGCCCGTCTTTGGGGAATAGAGCTTTTTCACATTTACCTTGCCGGATTGTAAGAGCGCGGCGGCAATCTTCGGGGTAAAGGTTACTTTTCGTTCTTCAAAGAAACGGTCATTTTTCCACATGGTAAAGATACATTCCTTATTGCTGCAATAGTAATTCTTCTTGCCCTCATAGACAGGAGAACCGCAGCGGGGGCAGCTTCCCAACGCTTCCCGTTCCGGCTTGAACATCTGCGCTTTATCATCAGAAAGAAACGGGTACGTCTTTACCAGTTCCCGCGCCATATTCTCAATACCCTCCATAAATGCGGCGGGGTCTGCCTTGCCTTTTGCAATCTGTGTCAGATTGTTTTCCCATTCTGCGGTAAGCTGCGGGCTTGTCAAGGTGTCCGGCAGGACGCACACAAGGTTGATACCGTCCTTTGTGGGAAGTAGCTGCTTGCCTTTTCGCTCCACAAAACCGCCCTTTACCAGTTTTTCAATGACGGCGGCGCGGGTGGCGGGAGTTCCAAGCCCTTTGCGTTCTGCGTCCGGGTCGGTGTCCTCGCTTCCGGCGTGCTCCATAGCAGAGAGCAGCGACGCTTCGTTGTGAGGTTTTGGCGGTGTTGTGTCATGTTCCGTTACCGTTGCCGCCGGATTTTCAAAGGTCTGTCCCTCGGTAAATGGCGGCAGGGTCTTTTCTGTGTCGCTGTCTGCGTCGTCCGTTTCGGGCTTGTTCTTTAAGGCTGCCCGGTAACGGCGGTCAATCTCTTTCCACCCGTCGTACAGCACTGTTTTTCCCTTTGCGGTAAAGGACTGTCCGGCACATTCAAATGTAGCCGTAACCGCTTCAAAGGTATGTACTGCGGCGGTCGCCATGAGCAGACGCGCCCCGGCAAGGGTAAGGATATTCCTTTCGCTTTCCGGCAGCGCGGCAAGGTCGGTCTTTGCAAGCTCCATAGTCGGGATAATGGCATGGTGGTCTGATACCTTTTTACTGTTCAGCACTTTTGCAAGCTCCGGCGCAAAGTCCATGCCCGCCATAAAAGAAAATTTCCCACAAAGCAGCTTGATAATGCCCGCCGCTGTGTCGCCCATGTCGTCGGTCAGAAATGCGCTGTCGGTTCTCGGATAAGTAAGCAAACGCTTTTCATACAGGGCTTGTGCAAGGTCAAGGGTCTGCTTTGCGGTATATCCGAACAGGCGGTTTGCTTCCCTCTGCAAAGAAGTAAGGTCAAAGAGCTTCGGCGGGGCTGCGGTCTTTTTCTCTTTCACAAGGGAAGTACAGACTGCTTTTGAAGCTTCACAAGCAGCTTTCAGCCTGTCAGCTTCGGAACGGTCAGACAGTTTTTCGCTTGCAGCTTCCGCGCCGGATAAGGACAGGCGCACATGATAGTATTTTTCTTTCTTGAACGTGGTAATCGCCGCGTCCCGGTCAACAAGCATTTTTAAGGTCGGGGTCTGTACGCGTCCCACATTCAAGGTATGGTTGTAAAGGACAGAAAAAAGACGGGTGGCGTTGATACCGATTAGCCAGTCAGCCTTTGCCCTGCATAATGCGGAAGCAAAGAGCGCGTCGTATGCTTCGCCGTTCTTCAGATGAGAAAAGCCCTCTTTGATAGCAGCTTCTTCCATTGAGGAAATCCACAAGCGGCGCGTGGGCTTCCTGCACCCGGCAACTTCGTAGACAAAACGGAAAATGAGTTCTCCCTCGCGCCCCGCGTCGCAGGCATTGACGACTTCGGAAACGTCTGCCCGGTGCATAAGTTCCTTTAAGGTCTTGAATTGCTTTTCCTTGTCAGAAGCAACGGTGTACTTCCATTCCTGCGGCAAAATCGGTAAGCTGTCATAGCTCCACTTTTTATACTGCTCCCCGTAGGCGGCAGCTTCGGAAAGCCCTACCAAATGTCCCACGCACCAAGAAACGATATAGCCGCTTCCTGTGAGAAATCCGTCTTTCTTTTCCTTTGCCCCAAGTACGGCAGCGATTGTCTGTGCCACACTGGGCTTTTCTGCGATAACTAAAATCAATGATAATTCCTCCTTTTATCGTTCGGTCTGTCGTTTGTTTTCCAGTTTTCTCATACAGTACCCCACACAAGGGGACTGCCCCTTGTAAGGGCAGCCCGCGCAGCGTGGGGAAGAAAGCTCCGGCGGGGATTTTTCCCGTTTGCCATAGTCCGGCTTCTGTATCATCATCTTTTCAAAGGGATTGTCGGTAAACAGGGTCATACTTCCTCGTCCTCCGTTTCTTCCTCTTTGGAAACTTCCCCGGTATCTGCTTCCGGCTCGTCCTCGTCGTAATCCTCAAAGTCAAAATCTTCAAGGTCGGTGCTTCCTTTCACGTTATGCTTCGGTTTTACAAACTTAAAGTAGTAGAACGCCGCGCCGCCACCAAGCAGCACAAAGAGGACTAAGGCAAGCACCGCGCCGGGATTGCCGTCTTTTTCTTTGGGTTCTTCCGGCTGCTCGGTGGGTGTTGGCGTGGGTTCCTTGCCTGTGCAGCCTGTCAGAGTAGTTGCACATACCGGGCAGGACGTATTTACCTTTCCGACTTCGCATTTTTCCGTACAGTTGCAGACTTCCGGCTTTTTCGTGGCTTCCCCGGTTTCGGTCAGTGCCATAAGGTCGGCTTCGTCCACTTGATTAAGGAAATGTACGGTCTGTTCCCCCTCGGCTGCCCGGTCAATGAGGATATAAAAGTAGTTGCCGCCTTTGGTGGTAACAGTGATAAGCTGCTTATTGCCGCCGAAATCGTCCACCAGTGTTGCGTTGCCCTTTGGGGTAAGGGGCGGCGTTTCCGGTTCTTCCACCACTACATTGCTGTCGTTGGTCGCGTCCTCTGTGGGTGGCTCTGCGGCTGTTCCCTGTGCATAGGCAGGGACAGAAAAACCGCCCATAAGGATAAGGGCGGCACAAAGGGCAGTCATGGTCTGTTTGAGTTTATTTTTCATCTGCATTGTCCTCCTGTTCTTCGTAGTCTGCCGCTTCGGTAGCGGGTGCGGCGTTCATGCCGGGAATACCGCCGCCGGACAGCATAGCATTTAATTCCTGCGGGGTAAGTCGCATAGCGCGTACAAGCTGCACGATTTCAAGGTTTTCCGCTTCGGTTTTCTGCGCTTCCAGTCCTTTTAACTTGTTCTGATACTCTGTGATTTTCTCGCGGGTCTTTGCGATTTCCTTATTGATACGGTCGATTTTGTTGTTTGCCATAAAATAAATTCTCCTTTCTTTTCGGGGCTGCTTACCAGTTCATCAGCCCGTAGCCTTTGATACATTGATAGTTGAGGTCATAGCTTTTAATCTTGCAGGCGTCGCCGGAATTGCCCTCAACGGTATAGACGCGGCTTCCGTCCCTGCCAAGCACAAGCCCCACATGGTCGGCAACGCCGTCTAAATCCCAGTCGAAAAAGATAGCGTCGCCCGGTGCGATATTCTCATAGCCGCGTGCGCCCCATTGTCCCCTTGACTGGAACCAAGGAACGCCCTGCCATTCGCAGCCCGCAAAGCGGGGTTCGCTTTTTCCGGCTTGATTGTAGCACCATGACACAAAGCAGGCGCACCATTCCACGCGGCTGTTAAAGCCGTACCAAGACCAGTAAGGGTAGCCGCCCACGTTTCCGACCTGCTGTTTTGCAAGCTCCATAAGCTCCGGGTTTCCGGGACGTGTGCCGTTTACAAACTCCACGCCGCTTAAATCCTCGGACGGGCTTCCGTCGGGAGAGCCGCCGCCAAAAATCAACGGTTTGTTGCCCTGTGTCTGTAAGTACACCTTGAACATTTCAAACTGCTGTGGGTTCAGCAGTTCTTCCGCAAGGGAAGCAATCGGCTTGTTTGTCAGTTTCACATTTAAGATACGGTATTCGTATTCTTCCTCGTTGCCCTCCTCGTCGGTGGTGGTGCGTATCTCGATTTCTTCCGTCAGCGTCAAGGTGTACTGTAAGCCGAACAGCCGTTTTAGCTCTGCCTGTGCGCTCTGCGGGGTGTAACTCTGCAAAAGGGCAGTCAAGTACGACGCTAATTCGTGGGGGTTATGCCCGATAGTATCAAGGTCATAGCGGTATTCATCATAGCCGCTGTGGGTGCTTTCGATATTGTCAATTTCCTGTTGCAGCTCATTTTCCATTGCAGCATAGCTCTGTTCCGTTGCCACAAGGTCGCTGTCCTCGGACGTGTAGGAAGTCCCTAACACGCTGTTCATGCTGCCGGAAAACATTGCCCCACAAGAGGAAAGCCCTACGGATACCATGATGAACAGAAGCAGCGCGGCGATAGCGATTATCACGCCTGCCGGGTGTCGTCCTGCAAAGGCAGCCGCTTTCTTTGCTGCTGTTTGGGACGCTCCGGCGGCAGCTTTGGCGGTGGCTGAGCCGCTTTTCTTTACGGTTTTTGCATACTGGCGTTTGATTTTCTGTTTCTGCATGAACCGGGAAAAGGGATTGCTTGTAAGCTGCGGGTTCTCCTGCAAGGCTTTGTGATACTGAAAATTGACGTTTGCCTTAAACGCTGCCTGTTCTGCCTTTGCCGCTTCCCGGTAGGGTTTCAGCTTATGGCTGCGGTAGCCCTGTTTTAATTTTCTTGTCCCGTACCTTGCGCCGCGCTCGGCAAGTTCCTCCGATTTGTGCGCGCCCTCCACACCGGAATTATCTTTCTCGACGCTATGGATTTTGTTGTGAACAAAAATACCCGCTTCCTGCGCGGGGTGGGATAACGGGTTACTGTGGGCTTTGCCGCCGGGTATCGGCTTTTCCTGTTCTTCAAAGCGTAAACGGGTCTTTGCCTTTCCGGTGGTTTCCTCAAAGGTGCGCTCTTTTACAAGTTTCTTCTGCTTCGGGAGAGCTGCCTTTGCTGCGTCCAGTTTGTCGGCTGCTTTTTCCGATTTTTTGATGTAGGGTTGCAGTTTTGGCGTTTCCCGTTCCTCGTCGGTAAACTGCAAGCGTGAAGTGGAAGTACGCAAAACAGCCGCTTCCTGTGCTTTCTTGACTGCCTTTTTGCTTGCCTTTCGGGTATGGGCTGCGTCAAGGTGTTCCATGACACGCTCTGCGGTAGCGGTGTCCGGCTGTGAAAAGTCGCTGTCTGCTTCCCGGCTGCTGATACGCTCGGCAGTCTGCTGTGTTTCATTGATTTCCACCGCACCGTCGCGGGTCATTTTCTGCGTGATTTTATCGCGTGGTTTTAACTGTTTCATAGGCTGCTCACTTCCTCCGGCTTCGTCGTCATAATGCGGTAAAGCTCGGTATCTTTCGGGAAATGGTCTACAAAGGGAAGCACCACATTCCCATAAAAGATAAGTCCCTCGCCTGCTTCGGTGTGGGTTACATACTTCATCTGCTGTGGGCTGATATTTAACTGCTTTGCAAGGATAGCCCGGTCGCCCTGTGCCTGATTGAGCATAAGGACAAAATCAGAGTTTTCAAAGATATTTTCCACCTCGCGGCTTGCCAAAAGGTCTTTGATGTTCTGCGTGATTGCTGTGGGTATGCCGCCCCATTTACGGAAACGCTTCCAAATCTCCACGCTGTACGCGGCGGTCTGTTCCTCTTTTAAGAGCAGATGAAATTCGTCCATATAGTAGCGGGTAGATTTTTTCTCTGCCCGGTTAATGGTAACGCGGTTCCATATCTGGTCTTGCACAATGAGCATACCTAATTTTTTGAGCTGTTTTCCAAGCTGCTTAATATCGAAGCAGACAAGGCGGTTAGAAAGCTCCACATTCGTTCTGTGGTTGAATACATTAAGGCTGCCGGAAACATACAACTCCAATGCTGCCGCAATGCGGGCAGCTTCCGGCTCCGGCTGTTTTAGCAGCTCGTCGTAAAGGTCGCCCAAAATAGGCATTTTTGCCGGGTCGGGGTCTGCAAGGAACGGGCGGTACACATTTCTTACAGCCCTGTCAATGACGGTCTTATCAACGGGCTGCAAGCCCTCCTTGCCGCCAATGACAAGCTCACAAAGGGAAAGGATAAAATCACTTTTCAGCGCAAGGGGGTTGTCGTCCTCGCTGTAATTAAGGTTTATATCCATAGGGTTTACATACTGGGGCGTACCGTCCATGCCTTTCCCAGTTGGGGATAGGCGTATCACTTGCCCGCCAAGCCGCTTTACAAGGGCATAATATTCCGCTTCCGGGTCGCAGATAAAAATATCGTCGTCAGTAATGAGAAAGGCATTTGTGATTTCCCGCTTTGCTGCAAAGGATTTTCCACTGCCCGGTGTTCCCAAGATAAGCCCATTCGGGTTTTTAAGCTGTTTACGGTCGCAGAGTATCATGTTGTTTGACAGGGCATTTAAGCCATAATACAGGGCAGCCCCGGTCTGAAATAGCTCCTGCGTGATGAACGGGATAAAAATAGCGGTGCTGCTCGTCGTCAACCCTCTCTGAATAGGGATAAGGTTTTCCCCAAGAGGGATAGAGGACATTAGCCCCGCTTCCTGCTGATAGTCAAGACGGGTCAAGGCGCAGTTGTATTTCTGTGCAATGCCCGCCGCCGCGAAAATGTCATTTTCCAGTTTCCGTTTCGTGTCTGCCATGTTTACCACAAGGAACGTAAGGAGAAACATTCGCTCGTTTCGGCTCTGTAAATCCTGCAACAAGTTCTTTGCTTCATTCCCAAAAGTAGCAAGGTCAGACGGGATTATATCCATGTCATAGCCGCTTCTAACCGCTTTTTTCTGTTCCTCAATCTTCATCTTGTCAAGGTCTGTGATTTTGCGCTTAATGGTCTTGATTGCTTCCGACTGGTCGATACTTTTAATGTGGAGATTGACAATAACCCCTGTTTCCAAGTCCAACATATCCGCTAAGATACGGTCGTTCAGCTCCGGGGCAAGGATTTCAAGGAACGACACCGCCCCCGTCTTTTTCCCCATAGCAAAGTAGCGTCCCTCCCCAAACTTGAAAGAGGACGGGGCGATAAAGTCCTTTGTGGTAAGCCCTGTCGGGGTCAGCCAGTCATAGGAGAATGAGAACGGCTCGCCTGCCGGGTGGAATACCCCATGCAGCACCTTTAAGCGTTCATAGCCGGATAAGGGGTGCGCCGATACGCCAAGCACCTTGAAATTGTTGAGTACGTCCGTTTCGATACGGGAAAGTCGCGCCCTTGCCGCCGCCGGATTGTCCGCTTCAATGGAAAACGTGATGTACTTGTGCTTTACAAGCCCGTTGTTCCCTTTGGCAAGCTGCATTTTCAGCATATCGGAATACTCGGTGCGAATAGAGTTAAAATCGTCATTTTGCGGCGGGATATGGATTGCCCGCGCTGCCTGTTCCTGCTGTGAGCCTTGATTGATGAAAGAAAGCTGCACGTTCACGCTTGCGTCAAAGTAATTGAGGAAATCGCACCAGTTTTCAAAAATGGCGGTCTTATCGTCTGCCTGCGCAAGCTGATAGTTAATGTCCTCAAAAGCAATGCTCTTTGAATACTTCCGCTGCGCCACTTTGCAGATACCGTCCGGGTACATGGCAAGGTAGGGAATGGTCTGCTGTGCGGTGTGGGCTTTGCCGTCCCCCTTTGCCTGCCGGATAACCGCCGCTATCTGTTTCTTTTCCGCGCGGGTCAGCTTACGCCTGTTTCCTGCGGCTTCCCGCGTCTTTTTTGTCTGTCCTTTTGACAATCGCTGATACCTCCTTTTCTAATGCCCGCTGTTTCTCCAAGAGTGCATATAGGTTTTCTGTCTGATACGGTCGCACTTTGGGGCGGGTAAATTTTGTCTGAACGATGTTCTTTATTACCACTTCAAGGGGCTGCCCATGCTTTTCATACATGGCAACCAAGAAGCAGGGAAGCATGACGACAATCATTACCATTGCCGCAAGGCTCGTCCCTGCGCTGTCTTTGAGCAAAAAGAAAAGCGGCAGTCCCATAAGAAGTGCCACTGAAAAACAAAGGATTTGCCGCTTTGTCAGATTGAAAGCGACTTTTGTTTTGACTTTGGAAAGGTCTTTGGGTACAGGTACATACGCCAAGAAAAAACCTCCTTTCTGCCCTTAGTGGGCGTTGAATATGGATTTTGCCAGTGCGCCGGATTTGAACAGGGAGAAACAGAGGATAACGGTATAGGCTGCAAGGGAAAAAATCGCGCTGTGCAGGTTGTCCGCTAAGACCATTTCGCCTACCAAAACCGCATAAATGCCGACGCATATCATAATGAGGAAGCCTTGAAAACCAAGTGCAAACAGCCCCTTTAGGTAGTTGTTCCCAATCTGTCCCCATTCCCGGTTTGTCATGGTGGCAAAAGGGATAGGGGAAACGGAACAGTAGGCGTATATCTCAATCATTCTGCCGTAGAGGATAACGGTTATCAGTACGGACATGATTTTCATACAAAGGCTTACAAGGCTCGTTTCCATGACAAGTAACAGTAGTTCGGGGATTTCCATATCTTTTAGTCCCTCCTGCATGGCGGCAAGGGCTTCGGTTACGTCGATATTCGTATCGCCGCCGATTACCCCCGCCGCGCCGGACACAATATGCTGCGCCATATCAAACACCGCCATAGTAATATCAAAGGTATGTGTTACCAAGAAAACGGCAACAAAGGCTTTGAAAAACCACTTAAAGAACATGAATGTGTCAACGTCGTGCATATTGTTTTTTTCCGTTACCATGCTGATAAGCTCATAACAGAGGACATAGGTAATGACAAGCCCCGCAATGGGTACAATCACATTTTCGGACAGATTTTGTATCATGTTGAAAATGTTCGCGTTCCACCCCTGCGGGGTCTTGCCTACCTCCGCTGCAATGGTGCCTACTTTTTCGTTTACGTCCCCGAACATCGTTGACAGATTACCGTTTATCGCGCCGATAAGGATTTCCTTTATCCATTCGTTAATCGCGTCAAGTATGCTCTCCATAGGCTACCCTCCGTAAACTTATCCGAACAGACCGGAAAGAAGCGGTACAAGGATAGTGCCAATAAGGGCAACGCCGCCGCCCGCCATAAGCTGCTTAATGCCCTGTGATTTTGCACCTGGGTTGTCGTTTCCATATCCCTCTAAGAGGTTGATAACGCCCCAAATGCCTAAGCCTGCGCCCAGTGCGATAACAAGGGTCTGTAATACGTCGATAGCAGAGTTAAAAAATTCCATAAAGCTCCTTTCTGCCGCAAATGCGGCTTGCCCCATAAAAGGGCATAAAAAACGGCGGTCAGTTTTGTAACTGCCGCGGTCATAAGTCCCCGCGCTGCCTATGTGTCTGCCGCGCGGCGGTATTCAGTTGTTAGCGATAGGAATTTTTGTAGGGGCGCGTATTCTGTAAGTTATCTGTTTCTTTGTTACTGCGTCAATTCCTCCTTTCGCTGCTGCTCATACAGGGTTTCACACCGTTTTACAAACTGCCGGATAGCTGCCTGTCGCTGTTGCTCCCGTCGCTCGGCAATGAAAATAAGCCCGTTTATGGCTTCTGTGATTTTCTTATCCTGTTTCTTTCGGATACGTCTATTCATGGGCGGTGTCCTCCTGCAAATCTGCTTCGCTGATTTCGTAATAGTCAAAGGGTTCGTCCGGCTTCACAAGGGCGGGTCTGCGTCTTAAATGCTTTTCCATATCAAAAGTATTTTTCTTGTCATAGTCGGACAGGTATTTATAGTTGGGGTGTTTTGTAATGTCGTACTTATCAGAGAAGAACGGGCGCACCCCTCGTAGCTGCAAGATACATTTCCCGCCGTCCATGACTGCTATTTCATCTTCCGTCATAAGCTGCTTGCCTAACTTCTGATAGTTCAGTCCATGTGATACCTCCCGCCCCCGGTTCTCAGAAGTGTTGAAGCTGTCAATGGTTTCTTTCCCCAAGATTTCCGACATTTCTTTGAGGGTGGTTTTCTCCTTGCCGCCCAAGAACAGGGTGGTGTCGCAGTTGCCGGCTATGGTATCGGCGTTGTCCTTGTAAATGGCTTTTAGCTGCGACTGGCTCTGCAAAATGATTGAAGCGGAGATTTCCCGGCTTCGTATGGTGGCTATGAGCTTTTCAAACTTCGGTATCTGCCCGATATTTGCAAACTCGTCTAACAGACAGCGCACATGGACTGGCAGCCTGCCGCCGTATTCATCATCTGCCTTGTCGCAAAGCAGATTGAAAAGCTGCGTGTAAAGAATACTCACAACAAAGTTAAATGTATCGTCGGTGTCGGAAATAATAACAAACAGGGCGGTCTTGCGGTCGCCTATGGTGTCAAGCTCCATTTCGTCGGTTTCCATAAGGTCGCGCAGCTCTTTAATGTCAAAAGGGGCAAGCCGCGCACCGCAGGAAATGAGGATAGAGCTTCTTGTCTTTCCCGCAGATAACAAAAATTTCTTATACTGCCGGACGGCAAAGTGTTCCGGGTCTTTTCCCTCCAACCGTTCAAACATAAGGTCAACGGGGGACTGAAATTCCGGGTCGTCCTCGCGGGCTTCCGACGCATTTATCATTTCAAGCAGCGTCGTGAAGTTCTTTTCTTCCTCCGGGGCTTCGTACCAAATGTAGCCGATAAGGGCGCAGTAAAAGAGCCGTTCCGATTTTACCCAAAAATCCTCCCCGGCTTTTTCCCCGTCCCCTTTGGTGTTGGCAATCAAAGTGTTTACCAGTTTCAAAATGTCTTTCTCGCTGCGGAGATAGGCAAAGGGATTGTATTTCATGCTTTTTTTGAAGTTAATCGTGTTCAGCACTTTTATCCGGTAGCCGCCCCGATGCAAGAGCCTCCCGCACTCGACTAAAACCGTACCTTTCGGGTCAGTTACAACGTAGCTTGAGTGCATTTGCATTAAGTTGGGCTTCACGAAAAATCTCGTCTTGCCGCTGCCGCTTCCCCCGATAACAAGGATATTTTTATTCCTTGCATACTTCGGCTGCTTTGGGCGGCTGTTCATGGTAAGCCGTTCCGTCTGTGTCAGCAGCACATTATTTTGAAATACCGGGTCGGTGTAGGGCTTAATATCTTCGGCAGTCCCCCAACGGGCAGAGCCGTATTCGATACCTTTGCGGTATTTCTTCGCGTTCTTGCCTTTTACATAGACAATCAGCCGGATAAGGACAGCCCCCACAATACCGATAAGCAAATCCATACGGGCAAGGCTCGGAAGCGGATTTGTAAAGGCAGCGGAAAAGCCGTCTGCAAGGGAAAGCACCTTGCCGGACAGGTCAGCCCCCGGCGCAAGGCGTACCGCCTGCCCGACTTTATCAAAGAGATACACAAAGAGCAGATAGGGAATGTTGGGAAGCAGCAGCTTTTTCCAGTTGATAGCGTTCATCTTGCAATCCCCCTGTCTTTGTTTTTTACTTTGTCCCGCTGCGCGTTCAGAGCCGCCGCCTTTTCTTTGAGGGAAACAATCAGCTTGCGGATAGAGGGCTTTTGTTCCTGCGTCAGCTTCTTTGCGGAAAACTCCTTAAAGGCTGCGGTCAGTGCGTCCGCGTCCCGTCCCTTGAAAAACACAAGATAACGGGGCGGGGTTTCGGTGCTGTCTTTCTTTAGGGCAAAGTCAATCCCGTATTTTTTCGCCGTACTCTCAAAGGCTTTGATATTGTCCTTTGTGATTTCAATGTTGGAAACGCCCGCGTTCTGCTTCATAAGCTGCTTTAGGGTCTGCTTTCCATGTGGGATTTTCTGTCTGTCATGCTGCTTTTTCATCTGTGCAAGCAGGGCTTTCATAGCCTTTTGGAGCTGCTGTGCCGTCAGCTTCCCGGTCTTGATGTAAAGGGCTATGGTCTTTTCGTTAGTTTCCTCCTGCAATGGGTGTCCTCCTTTCGTGTTCTATGGTGGTATGCCCGCCGCCGGGAAGCGGGGCGGGCATGAAAAAAGAGCGTCCGCTTTCACGCCGCCCTGTTAAATCCGTACCCGCAGCCCGGAAAGGTCTGCCGCCCGAATACCCACAAGATACCAGTTGTCCCCGTACTCCATACGGGTCGGCTTCCATTTGCCCCGCACAAAGACCTCCATGCAGTCGCCGCAATGCAAGCCCCCGTAATAGTCGTTTACGTCAAAGCGAATGTCGTAGCGGTCAGCGGTTTCATCAAAAATCAAAGCTCCTGTTTTCTGTGTCATCATAAAATCCTCCTTTGGGTTGGTTTACAGGCTTTCGCCCTCGTTGCAGGTGTAATCGGGTATGCCCTTGCTTCTTGCCGACTGGATAGTACGCCCGCCGTACATATCGTGAGATACAAGGGACGTGTAATAGTTGCCAATCGTAGACGGGGCATTGAAAAGGGCAGCTTTCATGTACTGCTTGATGTTGCGGATTTTGGTGGTGTTTTCCTGCATACAGTCCAGTACAAAGCGGATATGTTCGCTGTTCAGTTTCATAAATTTTGCTTTTACAAGCTCTGCCGGGTGGTCGTCCCCGGCGATACGGATTGTTCTTCGTTTGGTGCAGACAGTTTCAAGAATAAGGGCAAGGATTTCCTCTATCCTGTCCCGGTCAAGGTATCTATCCTGTATCAGATAGTCGTACTCGATATTGTCCTTGATGATTTCCTCATACACGCTATATGCGTCTGTCGTTTCCTTTCGCTTCCGTTCCGGCGGCTGTGCCGCGTCCTCTAAGGGAGAGGGATTTAGGGAATGGAAAGGAATGGAATGGGTACTTGATATATCTGTATTTAATTTTTCTTTTGTTGGTAAGTTAGTCTTTAATAGTTCTTTATTTAATTGCGTTGGATTTTCCAACGTAGGTTTTTCCAACATAGGCTTTTCCAATGTTGGATTATCCAATGTTGGTTTTTCCAATGTAGGTAAATCCAACTTAGGCGGCTGCTCATAGATAACATACGTTGTACCGCGTAAGCATCCTTTCTCATCACGTTCCCTTGAACGCTGTATATATCCGGCATTTTCCAGTTCCCGTACTGCTTCCCGGATAGCGTCAATCTTTTCCCGGTTGATAAGGGACAGTCCTGCAAGGGTGTAGTCCCAATCTTCGGGAAGTGAGAGCATTTGCGACAACAAGCCCTTTGCCTTTAAGGAAAGCTCCTTGTTGCGTAAATGGTGGTTGCTCATAACGGTATAACCTTTGTTCTTTTCCACGCGGAAAACTGCCATAGCTTCGTCACTCCTTTTCGTTGGATTTGTTACGCAGTAGAAACGCGGTTTTGAGGGAAAAGGTATCAACCCTTGTCTTTCTCATTTCCACGCTCTAAGAGCCGCATAAATCAAGGCTTTGTTTGCCCTTACTGCGTAACACGAGGGCATAAAAAAAGCAGCGTTCCTGTTCTCCTGTGTAGGAGTGAGAAACGCCGCCTTATAGGTGGTGCTTATTTTATTTTTTCTTTTCGACGTGCCGCGTAAGGTGGTGCAGCGGTCTATCCGGCAGTCCGCAGGTGCTTTTTGCATATCAAGGCTCAATTCATTAAAAGTAGTAAATGAGTAGTAAAATCAATCTGCAAACCTGCGAATATGCCTGCAAATCAAGCATTTTTCAAGACAATCAACTAATTTAATATAATTCATGATAAGATTCTTTTATATCTGTACGCTTTCCATCCGTAATAATTTCATAAATTTCATGAATGCTATAAGGTAGCATCTTCAATGGTGCACGAGTTACAAAAACAAAATAATTTCCAGATTCTTTTACATAACTGGCAAATTCCTTTGTAAATACAAATTCATTATTTTCTTCAATAAAAATAACTGTATTTTTTAACGGATATAATGCATCCTTCCAATCACGTCCCACTTCATCTCGAATATATACATAATATGATGCATTTGTAGAAACAGCATATCCTGACTGCCTTCCAATTCTCAAGTATTCATATAAAATACGTAAAAGAGTAGTCTTTCCTGTTGCACTGTCACCTTTTATAATGGTAATATTTCTTCTAATGGAAAATTCAAATAATACTTTTTTACTCTTAGCCTTAAACCAGTAACTTCCTTTCATCTTCCATCTCCTCTGCTTCCAATAATCCTTCTACATATTCTGCAGAATTGCATACAATCTTCCCTGTATTCATAATTTGAATTTTAAATTCACCTTCAAACCGCATTATATGTTGCAAATATACTGTCAGATCCTTTTTCTCTGCAATCTTTAAAATCCATTTTGCGCAGTTATCTCCACAATTAGACATGTTGTAAATAAAAGAATCATCCTTCAACATAAGAATCAAAACTTTCACACCACCAGACAATTCGCGTGGCGTTATGGCTCCCAGTATAGGACTGTCAATAACATGTGAACTGATAACTGTGCAATGATCCACATCCTGAATCATTTCTTTTACAAAACTATCTTCAATCCATTCATCTTCATATACATTATCAAAATACGAAGGTGCATCTTTCATGTATTCGATATTGGCATAGTACCATATTTTTAACATCCTATCACGACCTCTCTGTTCTTAATATATTGTTTATCAATATCCATCTCTATAATTGATTTTACTCACTTTTGAAATCTGCGCGTTTTATCCTTTAGTTAAATATATAACTGTTTACGCACCATTATTGATGTATATTCAAGCCAATTCTGTCCCTTACACATATTCTAATTATAACGATTTTTATCTTTCATGAAAAGTTCAATTTTCCAGATTCTATCTCATTTCTCTTTATATATGAGTAATATTTCCATTTTTCAAGTTTTATACGCCTGTTTCCGAAATTTTATTTCTAATATCGCATTATATATCTTTCTATTATGTTTTTTTAATATTCACATCACCACATCAAATCTCCAACCACAATCACCATGGTAAATCATTTGTTTTGTCATGCCACCATCAATACAGATGTTTTCACCTGTGATAAAGCCTGCTTTTTCAGAGCAAAGAAACAGTACCATATTGGCAATATCCATGGGATTTCCGACACGATGAACCGGCTGCTGTACTGCATCTGCTCCTGTATATTCGGTAAAGTCAGTATCTATCCATCCCGGAGAGATTGAATTGACTCGTACTCTTCCTGCAAGACTGACTGCCAACGCATGCGTTAATGCTGAAATCCCACCCTTGGCTGCAGTGTAACTCCATATAAAATTCTCCCCCAAAATCCGCTTTCTATTTCTGTTGCCACAACATTGTGTATTCTTTTTCACCAGTAGCTTCATCTAAACCTTCACATTGAATATCGAACCCTTCTCTTTGGTAAAAAGAGAGAGCTCTGGCATTCTTCTGGTATACGTTTAATCGTAACCTAATTTTTTTATTCTTGATATAGTCTAATAAAAGTTTACCTATGCCACATGACTGCATTTCATTAGAAACAAAAATCCCTTCAATGTATTCGTTACTTAGTCCTACAAATCCCTGAATCATTTTATTATCTTCATACACATAGACTTCCGCTTGTGACATCATTTCCTTCACTAATTCATAATTACTTGTCCAATATTGCTCAGGAATAAAATCATGTGCTTTTAAATTTGTCTTTAACCATATGTCAGCAATTCTATTAATATCTGGGTTCTGCATCTTTCTGATCATAACGACTATCCTCCATCAGCTCTCGATTTCAGAGCTTCATTTCTAATACTGATTTTACCGTACTTTTTAGGCTCAGTCCATCTTTTATCCCTAAGCAATATCGCTTCCATTTCCTTTCTGCCGGACTGTTAGTCCCTTTTCTTGAATAACTGCGTGTCGCATTCTCGTTACTTTCAGTGATGAGTTAGACACGCAAATT
>NZ_QULA01000048.1:678-18088 GCF_003481595.1 Blautia sp. OM07-19 | reverse complement strand
TTCTTTAGTATAACATGGGAACATATAAATATCTATGATTACTTATGGGTCAAGTTAAGAGCTAAAGCAAGGGGTTTTACGACGCATTGGATAATATGAAATCGAAAAAATTACCATATTTGTCTTGGACAGATGTGGTAATTTTTTTGTGCATTTTTTGAAAATCTTTTATAATATTATTAAAGATTTATATACAGAAATGAGGTGAAGCGAGCGTGAGTTTTAAAGAATGTCTGAACGAGTATATAAAACAAATTCAATGCACAGGTAAAGAACTGGCTGTCAGTAGTGGGATTTCAGAGACTGTTATCAGCAGATATCGTAAAGGAGAGAGGACGCCTTCTGCTGACAGCGAGTATCTCAAAAAACTATCTGATGGAATCATAAAGATAGCAGAGACCAAAATGATTCAGGATTTTAATGCAGAACAGGTATTTGAGAAATTACGTAAAAGTCTGATGACGGGCCAAAAGGAGTTGCATTTTGACAATCAAAAAGTAAATTTGCTGCTGACTGAGCTGGACATTAATATCTCAAAAATAGCTGCTTTTATGCATTATGATCCATCTTATCTGTCCAAGATACGAAATGGAAAAAGAAGTCTGGCACATCCATATGAATTTACCGACAAGATCAGTACTTACATTGCGACAAATCGTAAAGAGGAAAAGGATAGAAAAAAAGTTTCTCTTCTGATCGGATGTAGAGAAGAAGAATTGACAGAGGTGGCAGAGTATAAAGAAAAGCTGAAATTCTGGCTGAATTCAGAAAAAGTACAAGAAATTGATTATGTCTCGGATTTTTTACGAAAAGTAGATGCGTTTAATCTGGATGATTATATCCGGGCAATTCATTTTGATGATGTCAAAGTACCAAAAGTTCCGTTTAAAATTCCGATGTCGAAACATTATTATGGCCTTGAGGAGATGCGGGAGGGGGAACTGGATTTTCTGAAACATACTGTTCTGGCAAAATCAAAGGAGCCTTTGTATATATGCAGTGATATGCCAGTGGAGGATATGGCAGCAGACAAAGAGTTTGCCAGAAAGTATATGTTTGGCCTGGCGATGGTACTGAAAAAAGGGCTGCATATCCACATTATTCATGACGTGGAACGTCCGATGAAAGATATGATGCTGGGACTTGAAAACTGGGTTCCTCTTTATATGACAGGCCAGATCACTCCTTATTATATTAAAGGTGTTCAGAACAAAGTCTATTCACATCTGCACTATTGTTCTGGGCAGACAGCTATGACGGGAGACTGTATCAGTGGTCATCATGATCTGGCACATTATTATCTGACCAGTCGTAAAGAGGAAGTAGCAGTCAGCAAAAAAAATATGGAATTCCTTCTGAAAAAAGCCAGTTCACTGATGGATATTTACAGAAAGGAACGAAGAAATAAGTTAAATGTTTTTCTGGATGAAGATATGCATAAGGAAGGGCATCGGCGGAGAGTACTGGCAGCTCCATCATTGGGAACGATGTCGGAACAACTTTTGGAGAAGATCCTGAAGCGCAATGCAATTTGTGGAAATGAGCGGAAGATAGTTCTGGAATGTTATACAAAGCAAAAAGAAAGTCTGGAAATGATCCTGAGTCATAGTACCGTGGAAGATGAGATTTCAGAAATCATTTCGGAAGAATATGAGAAATATCCATTGGTGCTTTCTCTTGCAGAGTGTTTCCTGGAAAAAGATATCCAGCTTTCATATGACGAATATCTTTCCGGAATAAGAGAAGCAGAGGCATATGCAGAAAATCACAAAAACTATACAGTCCATGTGACGCAGATGAAAGGTTTTCGCAATATTCAAATTACCTGCTTTGAAGGAAAATGGTGCATGGTATCCAAAAACAGAGCACCGGCTATCCATTTTGTTATACATCATCCGAAACTCAGATATGCACTGGAAAATATGACTTTGCCGATTCAGGACGGGAAGATGTAGAGAAAAAGGAGAGGAATATGAAACGGAAAAAAAGAGAAGCGTTTATAATGGCAGCTGTTGCAGGAAGTTTTGCGGTTAGTATGACTGGTCCGCAAGATATATGGGCACTGGGAAATAATGGAGGACGCTCATATAAAGTGCAGACTATACAGGACAGTTCAACGAGGAAAACCGCAGCCAGAGGTTATGTACCGATAGATTATACAGTAAGTGGGGATGTGACATGGTGTGGAAAGTGGCAGAGTGCTTCTGCTCCGGCACAGGTTTATCTGACTGCAATGAGTGCGGATCAGAACACGATATTTGGCTTTTATTCACCAGTGTCTTATGAGCATATGCTGGATTATTCAATGGGAGGTGTATCTTATAACCAGCACCAGGATGGTTGGTTTGATGCACAGACAATGGTGCCAATGTTACATTTTATGAAGGCAGAAGAATACTGTGATTATATGACAGAAAATATTCTGGATGGGAATCAGGCAGAATTACTCAGTCAGGCAGAGATTACACCGAGTCAGCAGAAAATGTTGGATGAATCGGCTAATTTAAACTATCAGCAAAATCAGCAACTGGTACAGGGAAGTGGATTTCAGGTAGATGGAAGTTATAGTGGAATGGCGGAGAGGACTTATGGACTTACCTTGGATCAGATACCGTTTCGGTTTACGATATTGACGACAACAAATGGAGTACAGCTTTCTTCGACAGCAGATATGATCTATACAACTGCACATACTGCTTTTGTCGCATGGGAATCGCCATTTACATTTTTTATGTTGACGCCGGAAAATGAATATGAAAACAGTTACGCGGATTTTGAGCAGTTTGTTTTGAATACAGCAATGACAGATCAGTTTGTGCAGGCCTTTATAGATGCAAGAACGCAGATCATGCAGTACAGTGGCAGTTCCAGTATGTCACAGATCGGAGATTACTGTCAGGACAGTGTCAGTGCATCGATAGGGAACGATTCTACTTACGATGCAGAACGTTTTACGGATTATATCTATTCACAGAACGATTATACATTGCCGGATGGAGAGCATGTAAAAATACCGACTTCTTATGATTATGTGTACGCAGATGATCTTGGAAATGTTTATGTATCTAATGGTACGGACCAACCGGCCGGAACCACACAGCTTTATCCAAATTGAAAGGAGGAACAGGAGCATGAAAAAAACAGCGCGCATAGGCAAAAAAGTAGTTACGTTTTTTGTAACAGCAGGTCTGGTGGCAGGAAGTGCCCTTCCAGTATATGCTGCAATGGTGGGAAGTATGGCAGTTGAAGAAAATACGGTTGTACAGTCAGAGTCAGAACAGATGCCTCAGGGAGATGTTATAGCATTGGATGATATAGGGATTTCTGTCCAGGTTTCTGATTATACTGCGATTCGCCAGGATGATGGATTTGTTTATATTTACGCGATGGCAGATGAGTCTATTCCTTATGTGATCATTGGAAAATATGATGCAGCGTCTGTTAACTTTGTGAATGAATTTACAAAGTATATGGCGGAAAACTACAGTGATCTGCAAGTATCAGAAGACATGGATACAGTAGAACTGGAAGGACGTATATTTACAAAAATTGGTTACACGTATACTACGAGCGGATATGTAGTACGTGACAGAAGACTTTTTTTCAGTGAAAATGATAGAACCTATATGTTTGGAACAAAAGAGATAGAGTCGCTGGGATATTACACAGGAGATATGCTGGAACAGGTGGCTGGAAGTATGGCTTATCTTGCCGGAGGTGACAGTGATTACGCAAATCATGTGGACAGTGAGCGTTCCGTGACAGGAGGCGCAGAAAAAACGCTGGAGGATATTCAACAGGCAGCCGATGATGCTGTACAGCAGGAACCTTCTTCAGCAAATAGTATCATTTCCGGTGGAACGGTTGGAAGTATTGTTGGAATTGCGGGAGACACTACAGAAGAGCATACAGATGGAAGTGATATTGTTTTTGATGAGACAAAAGCATCGTATAGTGGAACGTGGGTTCCGTTTCAGGATGGATTTCAGCTGTATCTTCCAAGTGATTGGAGTACGTATGAATTGACACAGGAAGACACAGATCAAGGCGTACTTTATATTGCCGGAGATACTTCCGGGATAGAAAATTCACCGGCAGTTTCCGTTGTCTGGGCGTACAGTGATGGGGCAGAAACATTGGAAGATATTGCAGCTGTAATTCAGAATAGCGATTTTCAGCTGGATGGTATTGTTACGATCAATACAATACTGACTTCATTAAGCCTTTAAAACCACTGGGGACAAAAACTACCGGGGACGGAGGTTGATGGTATTCAACTCCGTCTTCAGTGGCTTTAATATCGGCTCCGGTGGCTCTGCTCTTATAGAGGCAGCATGAGTGCGATCGTGCTGCCTTTCTCATTGCTTTCGAGCACTTTTACCTGTCCGCCATGCTGTCTGGCAATTTCGGTTACGAGGGCGAGTCCAAGGCCGGCACCACCCATGGCACGGCTTCGGGATTTGTCTACGCGGAAAAACGGGGCGAAGATTTTTTCCTGATATTCAGGAGAAATTCCAATGCCGGTGTCAGAGATTTCAATGAAAGCACAGTCTGCCGGATGAGGCTGTGAAGAGGCATCCAGAATGACTTTTCCCGGATGGAGAGTTACAGTTACTTTTCCTGAAGGATGGTTATATTTGATAGCATTTTCCACGAGATTATACACAGCACGGTAGAGAAGAAGATAACTTCCGGTAACAGTACAGTCGCCATCTCTTTGGATCAATTCAATTTGCTTCTGCTCAGCCACTGAAGCCAGATCACAGAAAACTTCCTCTGTAAGCTCTGCCAGCGAAATTGTCTCAGAGCGTTCAACCGTCTGAATACCGGTCATATCGAGAAGAATCTCTGCCAGATGAGAAAGACGCCCGGTCTGTTCCTGAATCAAGGAGAAAATCTCCTGGTATTCTTCTATGGAAGGTGTCTTTTTGCGGGCAAAAACTTCCAGATTTGTCTGCATGACGGCAAGCGGAGTCCGAAGCTCATGTGCGGCACTGGCAGAAAACTGCTTCTGTGCAGTGAATGCATCATCCAGACGAGAGAGCATTTTATTAAAAGAAGCAGTCAACTGGGAAATTTCGTCATTACTGTCTGGTATTTCCAGAGATTCTGAAAGATTCTGCGCCTGTATTTTACCAATTTTTGTACTGAGGTCATGCAAAGGAGTCAGTGCACGGCGGCTGATGAAATAAGTTCCAATACTGCTTAGAAGAATAATAATGCCGGTAGCGATCATGCTTCTGATGCGAAATAAGTCTTTGGTCGCCTGCACCTGATTGGAAAGATCCGGAAACAATATGGATGGATCTACATTGAAAGTGATTGGTGTGGAGTCAGTTTTATTAATCTGTACGATGTAGCTTTCAAGATTTTCCATTCCGGTGACAGCGGAATTACTGATGAAAAAATACATCAGAATGCAGGTGACGGTTACAAGCAGAGTGATGAGCAAAGTCAGCCGCCACTGCAGGGAGCGTTTCTTCAGTGGATTTTTTATTGTATGATTTTCTTTCATTTCAGATCCTCCGTCAGAATATAGCCCTGTCCGATCCTATTCTGGATCGGATCATTGCCAAGAGCCGTGCGCAGCTTTTTGCGAAGGGCAGAAATATGGACACGTATGGAGTTGCTGAAGCTGTTGACGCTTCCGTCCCAGATATGTTCGATCAGTTCTTCCGGGCCGATGATACGATTCTGGTGAAGCATAAAATATTCCAGCAGTGCGGTTTCCTTCCGGGTGAGAGAAAGTTCTTCGTTGTTGATGCTGGCTTTTCTTGTACGGGTATCAAAGGTGATACGTCCGCATTTCAGGCAGATATTTTCCTGAATAAATTTTCGCCGTGTCAGGCTGCGGATCCGGGCTTCCAGTTCCTCGAAGTGAAAAGGCTTTGTCAGATAGTCATTTGCTCCAAGATCAAGTCCTTCTACTTTGTCCTGGATCTGTCCTCTGGCGGAAAGGATCAGAACAGGTGTGAAGGAGTTTATTTCCCGGAACTGCCGCAGGATTTCCAGACCATCTATGCCGGGAAGATTCAGATCCAGAAGAATCAGATCATAATTTTCGGTCAGGCACAATTCCAGTCCCTCATTTCCATCAAAACAGGTATCTGTTTCGTATCCATTCAGGCGAAGTCCCTCTGCAATCGAGCAGCAGAGCTGTTCTTCGTCTTCTATTACTAATATGTGCATAAGAAATCTCCTTTGTCAAATATGATGTCGGGGTTAAAATGCTTATAGTGAAACTCTGATATTATCATATCATGTTCCATATAAAATTCCCGTAAAAAATACAGGAATAAAAAGAAATTTTGATTTTTTTGATTTCTTAACAGAGATTTTATAGACAGGATGATATAATACGGTTACAGTAATCAAAGCGTGTATAATAAAAACACAAAACGATTTATAAATTACAGGACAAATATGAAGGGAGATATAAATATCATGAAATTCAGAATGAAAAAAATAACAGCACTTATGGCAGCAGCAGTATTGGGAGTATCTACATTTGGAAGTGTATCAGTAATGGCAGCAGAAAGTACAGAAGCAATGGCGGTTCCGGCAGACCAAGCCGGAATGGTAGTTGATGGTGATGCAGCTGCTGCAGAAGGGGATGCAATTCCGTCTGATTTTATACAGGGTACTTTTAAACCATCTGAGACAACTGTGCAGGCACAGGATTCTTATGAGTATCCATTCCTTGGACTTAACATGAAACTTCCGGAGGAACTGCTTAAACAGATAAAAGCGCAGACCATTGCGATGATCACAAATGAAGTATGGAATGACAATGCAGATGCAATTAAATATGCATATATAAGCTGGAGCGAAATGACCGAGGAGCAGAAAGAGGCAGAGGTTGACAAGATGGGAACAGCATATGATGACTGGTACAATAGTCTTGCAAAAGTTGGAGCGATTGGAATCTATGACGAAGATTCTGAGAAAGAACTGGATAAGATCACAGGCTGCACAGAACACAAAGAAATCGGAAGCAGCAGTGATGGAAAGTATAAATATTATCTGAGCACTAATAAAGATGCAGATGAATCCCTGAAAAAAGAAGTGGAAGAAATTGATGTGACACTCACAGAGATGACACCATTCCAGAAGCTTTCCGCATTTGACCAGCCACAGGAGACAAGCAATGAAGGTGATTCTACAACTGTAGGCAAGTTTGAGACAAAAGGCGTTGATGGAAAAGATTATACAGAAAAAGTATTCAGCGATTATGATCTTACACTTGTGAATGTTTTTACTACCTGGTGTTCTCCATGTGTAAATGAGATTCCGGAGCTGGAAAAACTCTATGAAGAGATGAAGGAAAAAGGTGTTGGAGTTGTCGGTGTCGTTCTTGATACAGTGAGTGATGATGCCAAACAGAATGAGGATACAGTGAAAAAAGCCGGTGTTCTTCAGGAAAAGACAAAAGCCTCCTATCCGTTCCTGGTCCCGGATTCAACAATGATGAATGGACGTTTAAATGGTATCTCTGCTTTCCCGGAAACATTCTTTGTTGACAAAGAAGGAAATATTGTAGGAGAAACCTATTCAGGAAGCCATACACTGGACGAATGGAAAGAAATCGTAGAAAAAGAACTCAAGAACATTTCTAAATAATAAAGCGATTTTGACAGAAAGATAAGAAAAATGATGAAAAAAATAACAGATTCAAAGTGGATAGGTCCTGCGCTGGCGATTCTGGGAATCCTCTTGATGATATTTGGAATTTACCGGGGCGAAGTGGATGTAGTCTTTACAAAGGCAATTAATATCTGTATGGAGTGTATTGGAATTGGATAACAAAAAAATGAAAATTAATGAGTGGCCGCGCCATGGGATTCAGGCCCTGTGGGCGGCGCTTACAAACAGTCATGTTTCCGGATTTGTGACTGGAAAGATTTATACCGGAAAATTGAAAAATGTATGTGTTCCGGGGCTGAACTGCTATTCCTGCCCCGGGGCCACAGGTGCCTGTCCTATTGGTTCCTTTCAGGCAGTGATCGGTAGCTGGAATTTCAAAATGGCATATTATATAGTTGGATTTCTGATTTTTATCGGAGCTCTGCTGGGAAGACTTGTCTGTGGATTCCTCTGTCCGTTTGGACTGATCCAGGATCTTTTGAATAAGATTCCTTTTCCCAAAAAGATTCGGACATTCAGGGGAGATAAGCTGCTTCGTAAACTGAAATATGTGATTCTTCTGGTGTTTGTAGTTTTGATGCCATTATTTGTGGTGGATATTATGGGGCAGGGCTCCCCTTATTTCTGTAAGCTGATCTGTCCGGCAGGTACGCTGGAAGGCGGGCTTCCACTGGTGCTTTTGAATAAATCCATGCGCAGTGCAGTGGGATGGCTCTATGTGTGGAAGAATACGATCCTGGTGATCACAATCATACTCTCCATTATCATTTATCGGCCGTTCTGTAAATATATCTGTCCGTTGGGTGCTTTTTATTCTGTATTTAATAAAGTTTCTGTTTTCCGTTATCGAGTGGATGCAGAAAAATGCGTTCACTGTGGAAAATGTGCAAAAGCATGTCAGATGGAAGTAAATCCGGTGGAAAACCCGAACAGCTTAGAATGTATTCGCTGTGGAAGATGTAAAAAGATCTGTCCGACACAGGCAATTCAGTGTGGGACAAAAAGAAAATGAAATTTTTATATGGGCTTAATATCAGATGATAATCAATATTAAGCTTGTATAACTTCTTTTTTGGTATATAATACTATTAAAATCAAAAAAGAGGAGATTAGTTATGCCAGAAAAACATAAAAGAAAACATCTGACATCCTTTCAGATGATTATTTTAGGTTTTGCAGGAGTGATTCTTTTGGGATCACTCCTGCTTATGTTACCCGTCTCATCTGCGGAGAGAGTTGTAACGCCATTTGATCAGGCACTTTTTACTTCAACTTCTGCTGTATGTGTGACGGGTCTTGTTGTGCAGGACACAGGAAGCTACTGGTCAGGTTTTGGACAGGCAGTGATATTGCTGCTTATACAGACAGGCGGCCTGGGAGTTGTAACGGTTGCCGTTTCGGTGTTTATGCTGTCAGGACGAAAGATATCACTGATGCAGCGAAGTACCATGCAGGATGCCATCTCAGCACCAAAAGTCGGTGGTATTGTCCGCCTGACAAAGTTTATTCTGAGAGGAACGTTTCTGATCGAAGGAATTGGTGCGGTTTTGCTTCTTCCGATATTTTGCCGTGATTTTGGAATAAAAGGTATATGGATGTCGATTTTTCATTCCATATCGGCCTTTTGTAATGCGGGATTTGATATACTTGGTACCGCAGATAACACTTTTGTATCACTGAGTGGTTATGCCGGAAATTTCTGGTTAAATATAGTGATTATGCTTCTGATTATCATTGGTGGCATTGGTTTTCTTACATGGGATGATGTTTATACGAATAAACTCCGATTTAAACGTTATCGTATGCAGAGCAAGATTATTCTGTTAACGACCGCAATCCTGATTTTTGTCCCGGCGATCTTCTTTTTTGTCTGTGACTTTGGACAGGTATCGATTGGGAAACGGACGCTGTTATCGCTTTTTCAGTCTGTAACGACAAGAACGGCTGGTTTTAATACCGCAGATCTGTCATCGATGACTGAGGTGGGACAGGCGATCATGATACTTCTTATGCTAATGGGAGGATCACCAAGTTCTACAGCAGGTGGCATGAAAACAACGACAGTGGCAGTCCTGCTTTTGAATGCGTTTGCGACATTTCGAAGTCGTGAGGATGCGGGGGCTTTTGGAAGAAGATTCGACAGTCAGGTAATAAAAAATGCCGCAACGATAGCAATGCTGTACTTTGTATTGTTTTTCTTTGGAGGAATAACCATCAGTGTTTATGAAGGGCTTTCATTGCAGCTTTGTCTGTATGAGGCTGCTTCAGCAGTAGGAACCGTAGGACTTACTCTGGGAATCACACCGGGGCTTCATATCCTGTCACGACTGATACTGATCGTGCTTATGTATCTGGGACGTGTAGGAGGACTGACCCTGATCTATGCGGTAGTGTCCAGAAGAAATACAAATGCAAAAATGCCATTGGAAAAAATAACAGTTGGATAAAGGAGAGAGAGCATGAAGAATATTTTACTTATTGGTCTTGGACGATTTGGAAAACATATTGCAATGCAGCTGAATGAAATGGGACACGAAATCATGGCAGTGGATATCAATGAGGAGCGAGTCAACAGAATCCTTCCTTTTGTTACCAATGCCCAGATTGGAGACAGTACAGATGCCAGTTTCCTGGAATCACTGGGAATAGGAAATTTTGATATCTGCTTTGTTACCATTGGAGGCAGTTTTCAGAATTCGCTTGAGACAACATCATTATTAAAAGAACTGGGAGCAAATCTGGTAATTTCCCGGGCAGAGCGTGACGTACAGGAAAAATTCCTTTTACGGAATGGTGCAGACAGAGTCGTTTATCCTGAAAAACAGGTGGCAAAATGGGCATCTATCCGTTATGCGGATGATCATATCCTTGACTATATGGAAGTAGATGCGTCTCATGCGATCTTTGAAGTAGCAATCCCAGATGAATGGATTGGAAGATCTGTTGGAGAACTGGATATTCGAAGAAGATATAATATAAATATTCTTGCAGTAAAAAAAGAAAGAGAAGTCAGTGTGACAATTTCTGTAGATACAGTTCTTGAAGCTGACAGTACGCTTCTGGTTCTTGGAGATTATAAAGCAATTCAGAAATTTTTCCACATCTGATAACAGTGAATTAACAGACAGGTGAAAGAAGTGATTTTTAGGGGGAGAGAGTCATGATTTTTGGAATGACATATTTTCAGATATGCCTGTATTTTCTGGTTTATTCTTTTGGCGGCTGGGTTGTTGAAGTTATTTTTCATGCGGTAGCACTTGGAAAGGTTATAAACCGGGGATTTTTGAACGGACCGGTATGCCCGGTATATGGATTCGGAGTGCTTTCTGTGTTTGCCATGCTAAACACAATCCAGAGTGGCGGGCATCAGATGAATGATGCAATGATTTTTCTGTTTGGAATTATCCTTGCGACAGCAGTGGAGCTGATCGCCGGCTGGCTGCTGGATGTATGTTTTCATGCAAGGTGGTGGGATTATTCAGATAAGCCGTTCAATTTTCACGGATATATCTGTCTGGAGTTTTCGCTGATCTGGGGACTTGCGATCGTTATGGTAGTAAAAGTTTTTCAGAAATATGTAGAAAGTCAGGCATCCCATACTCCGGCAACCTGGGAGTGGATCGTAATAGCTGTTTTATATGCAGTGTATCTGACAGACTTTATTGTGACGGTAGCAGTTATCCGTGGTCTGAACAAGAAACTTACCAAGCTGGATAAAGTCAGCTCAGATCTGAGGATCGTAAGCGACAAACTCAGTAATACTCTGGCAACGACCACGATCGACACTGCACAGAAGGTCAGTGAAGGTAAGGTACAGGCTGCACTTGCAAAAGCAGAACTCCTTGAGGCAACAGCCGCCCAAAAGGAAAAATCTATTGAAATGCTTCGCATGAAAAAAGCAGAGCTTCAGGCACAGTTTGATGAACTGTCCAGTTCCATCACAAACCATACTGTATTTGGCCAGGGTCGAATCATCAAAGCTTTCCCGGAGATGAAACACAGAGATTACTTTGAACTGATCCAGGAACTGAAGAAGAAACTGAAGTAGAGCTACTTGCATGATCGCGAAGGTGTTAAGCGGTGTAAGAAAATAAAGAATTCCTTTATTGATGATGAAAATATCGCCAGTGAAATAGTCTACACATAGTGGAGATATTTCATCTGGCGGTATTTTTGTAAGATAAATGACACGTATGTTGTCTGTTTTTTTAAAATAATCCAGAGGAGGAATCTTATATGCATGAATATGAAATTTTTATCGAAGAAATAAATCCCTGTGGAGGAGAGAAATACAGCAAAAAAACTTTGATCGAGGCCGAGGCAGCCAGCCCGGAAGCATATGTAAAAGAGAATGGAAGATTTCCTGTCCTGGAATCTGTGCGTAACGGAGAAGGAGACATTGTGATCGTAACAGGTGATAATCAGGGATCTTTTGTGCGTTATACATTTACAGAGTAGGAATTGTTTGGATAGTAAGGAGAGAATTTTGTGAAATATGAGATTGGAGATTTCGTCAGTAAGTCAGTTACAGGTGTGTGTAAAATAGAAGACATTGTATCTCTGGATCTGACTGGCAAAAAAGAGAACAAATTATATTATCTGATGAAATCTATAGAAGATGAAAAAGGGAAACTTTATGTTCCTGTTTCAAATTCAGATGCGATATTAAGGCTATGCCTGACAAAAGAAGAAGCATGGAAGTTGATTGAACGGATCCCGGAAATTCCAACAGCATGGATTGATAATGAAAAAATGCGGGAACAAAAATACAAAGCAACAGTAAAATCAAATGATCCGGAAGCATTAATTTCTATTATAAAAATGATTTATCAGCGGAAAAAGAAAAGACTTGCACAAGGGAAAAAATGTACAACAACAGATGCAAGATATTTTCAGATAGCAGAAAACCTGTTATACATG
This sequence comes from Blautia sp. OM07-19, assembly GCF_003481595.1. NCBI lineage: Bacteria > Bacillati > Bacillota > Clostridia > Lachnospirales > Lachnospiraceae > Blautia > Blautia sp. OM07-19. The sequence goes on along the minus strand of NZ_QULA01000048.1, from coordinate 5,524 downwards.
GAACTTGGAGCAGCTCTTGGAAAACCGAAAGAGGAAGTTTGTGAAACAATCATTGAGTATATCAACAAAGGCAGACAGGAAGCGTAAGAGAAATCCAGAAAAAAATCTGTTTGACTTTTGGAAAAACAGGAAATATAATAATCACAAACGAGTAGCAAGTAAGCGTAAATCCAGTTTACCTGCCACTCGTTTTTTATTTTACAATTTTATATTTGCCATGAAAAAGTGTGTAGCCTGTCAGCGTAAGTCCAGCTTATATGACAGAGCTACATTTTTTTGTGCAGAAAAAGGAGGAGTTGAAACAAAATGGCAGAAAGTAACAAGATGAAAGATATGCCAGTGAATAAGCTGATGATCCAGATGGGGATTCCGATGATCTTATCTATGGCATTGCAGGCAGTCTATAATATTGTAGACAGTGCGTTTGTAGGAAATATGAGAGTGGGCAGTGAAGCGGCATTGAATGCACTGACACTGGTATTTCCGGTTCAGATGCTTATGGTTGCAGTGGGGATTGGAACTGGCGTAGGAACCAATGCGCTTCTTGCAAGGACACTGGGGCAGGGGAACAGTAAGAAAGCAGCAAAGGTAGCAGGAAACAGTCTGTTTCTGGGAGTGATCATTTATGCAGTCTGTTTACTGTTTGGTATCTTTGGAGTGAAAGCATACATTTCATCGCAGACAGTAGATGCAGAAGTACTTGGAATGGGAGTCAGCTATCTGAGGATATGCTGCGTGATTTCTTTTGGAATCATCTTCTTTTCTTTATTTGAAAAGTTATTACAGGCAACAGGCCGTTCTCTTTATTCGACGATCGGTCAGGTGGTCGGAGCTGTTGTAAATATCATTCTTGATCCGATCATGATATATGGTATTGGACCGGTTCCGGAAATGGGCGTAAAAGGTGCGGCTTATGCAACCGTGATCGGTCAGGTGGCATCCGCAGTTTTACTGTTCATTTTCCATATGAAACTGAACAAAGAATTCGAGCATGGAATGAAATACATGAAGCCAGATACGGGTATCATAAAAGAAATCTATGCGATCGGACTTCCAGCGATCATTGCACAGGCACTGATGTCCATTATGGTATATGTGATGAACCTGATCCTGAAATTTAATCCGTCAGCACAGACAGCCTATGGTTTGTTTTATAAGGTACAGCAGTTTGTTCTGTTTCTTGCGTTTGGACTCCGAGATGCGATCACCCCGATCATTGCGTTCGCTTATGGAATGCGAAGCAAAAAAAGAATCCAGGATGGAATCAGATATGGACTTATTTATACTATTGCATTAATGATTCTGGGCATTGCGATCACAGAGATTTTCCCTGCTTCATTTGCCACACTGTTTAACGCAGGACAGTCGAGAGAGTATTTTATCAGTGCAATGAGAGTGATTTCCATCAGCTTTTTGTTTGCAGGAATCAATGTTGCTTATCAGGGAATCTACCAGGCTCTGGATGGTGGTATAGAATCACTGATCATTTCTCTTTTGAGACAGTTTGTGATTATCTTACCGCTGGCAGGAATTTTTTCTATATTTGTCAGAAACGGTCAGATGGGCGTTGCACTGATCTGGTGGGCATTTCCGATCACAGAAGCAATTTCATGCCTGGTAGGATATGTATTTTTAAAGAGGATCAGAAAAAATAAAGTAAACGTTCTCAAGTAAGGAGGAAGAGAGATGGCAAAAAGAATCATTACGATCAGCAGAGAATTCGGGAGCGGTGGACGTTTTATTGGTGAGGAGGTAGCAAAGAAATTAGGGATTGCCTATTATGATAAAAATATCATCAATCAGATTGCAGAAGAGTCCGGTCTGTCACCAGATTATATTCAGGAAAGTGCAGAGCTGTCCCCGAAAAAGGGGATTTTGGCATATGCACTTGCCGGACGTGATATTACCGGAAAATCTGTAGAAGATATGGTATATGAGGTACAGAGAAAAGTTATTTTGGAACTGGCAGAGAAAGAGCCATGTGTGATCATTGGAAGAAATGCAGATTTCATTTTAAAAGACCGGGATGATGTGCTGAATGTTTTTATACATGGAAATATGCCGGAAAAAATGAAAAGGATCTGCCAGCTGTATAATGTCAGTGAGCAGGATGCTGTAAAGATGATGACAGATACAGACAAAAGACGTATGACAAATTACAACTTTTATACAGACCAGAGATGGGGAAAAGCCAGTGATTATACACTGTGCCTGAACAGTTCGCAGCTTGGATATGATAAGTGTGAAGAAATAATCATGGAGTGTGTAAAGTAAATAACATTGTATTATACCCGAACGGGGATTGTTTATAAGAAATACATAAAATTATACCTGTTCGGGATTATTTTTGCTATTAAAGCTTGAATTTATACCCGCTCGGGATTATCATGATTAATATGAACAGAATTGGAAAGTATATAAAAGAAGAAAGAAAAAAGGCAGGTTTGACACAGGAAGAGTTTGCGATGCGTTCCGGTCTGGGACTCAGATTTGTGAGAGAACTGGAGCAGGGAAAAGAGACTGTGCGTCTGGACAAAGTAAACCAGGCACTGGCAATGTTCGGAAAAGAAGCTGTACCGGGAGAGAGGGAGGAGTGAAAGAATGGGTAGTTATTTGAACCCTGGAAGCGGTCTTTTTGAGATGGCATTGAGATCACAGATTTTTGTTGATAAGAGCGGCTTGATAGAAAAAACAAACCACTGTGTGCGGACACTTCAGAGATATATGTGTGTAAGCAGACCAAGAAGATTTGGAAAATCTATGGGTGTGGATATGCTGGCTGCTTATTATGACAGAAGTGTTAATACAAAAGAATTGTTTCAGAGTCTGAAGATCAAAAGTACCAAAGATTATGAAAAACATTTGAATCAATATGATGTTCTGAAAATCAATATGCAGGAATTTCTCAGTGCAACAAATGATATTGAGCATATGCTGAAAATGCTGAATGAATATCTGATTTTTGATCTGAAAGAGCAATATGGGCAAGTTCGATTTCGTGATGAAAAAAATCTGGTTCAGGTTATGAAGGATGTCTATAGTTACACGAAGCATCCATTTGTGATTTTGATTGATGAGTGGGACTGCCTGTTTCGTGAATATCAGCAGAACCAGGAGGCACAGAAAAAATATCTTGATTTTCTTAGATTCTGGCTTAAAGACAAAGAGTATGTTGCGTTGGCCTATATGACAGGGATTCTTCCAATAAAAAAATATGGCTCACATTCAGCTCTTAATATGTTTACAGAGTATTCAATGACAGATCCGGGAAATCTTGCAGAATATTTTGGATTTACAGAGACAGAAGTTCAGAAATTATGTGAAAAATACGAAATGAACTTTGAAGAGGCGAGAGCATGGTATAATGGCTATCATCTGATTTCGCATGAAGGTGGGACTAGAAAAGTTTATTCCATGTATAGCCCCAAATCTGTAGTAGAAGCAATGCAGAAGAGAAAGTTCGGAACATACTGGAATCAGACAGAGACTTACGAAGCTCTGAAAGTATACATTCAAATGAATATGGATGGGTTAAAAGATGCAATTGTTCAGATGCTGGCGGGAAGTAATATAAGAATCAATACAGGAACATTCAGTAACGATATGACAACTTTTGCGACAAAAGATGATGTGCTGACATTACTGGTTCACCTGGGATATCTGACTTATGATAATGAAAAGGAAACTGTAGAAATCCCGAACAGGGAAGTATCCCAGGAATATGTGAATGCAATCAGCACGATGGACTGGACGGAAGTGATTCGTTCCGTACAGACATCCAGAGAATTACTGGAAGCACTGTGGCAAATGGATTCCGAAAAAGTAGCAAAGGGAATCGAACAGGCACATAAAGAGGTTTCGATATTAACCTATAATGATGAAAATTCATTGAGCTGTACAATTAACCTGGCATTCTATTTTGCAAGAGAATATTATACAGTAATCAGAGAATTGCCGGGTGGTAAAGGATTTGCAGATATCTGTTTCATACCCAGAAAGATCCATATGGATAAACCAGCTGTTGTAATCGAATTGAAATGGAACAAAAGTGCAGAAGGTGCAATTCAGCAGATTAAGGACAAGCAATATATAGAGGCACTAAAAGATTATCATGGAAATCTGCTTCTGGCAGGAATTGATTATGATAAGAAAACAAAACAGCATAGCTGCATTATCGAAAAGTGGAATATGAGTTAAATGCTATGAAATTTAATAGCAACTTATAAATTTGCTAATATCTTCCAAATCAAAAGCAGATTCGTTAACATGAATACATCAGGTAAATTATCATAGAAAGAAATCTGGAGGTATATGCAATGTTAAATGAATCTGTGATCAAGGTATTAAAAAATGGTATGTGGGATCTGGCAACATGCGCGAATGGGGAACCGAATGTAGTGCCGGTAGCTTTTAAAGATGTAACCGACGATGGAAAACTGGTTGTAGGCGATGTTTTCCTTGAGACAACTTTAAACAACATCAAAGCAAATGGCGGAAAATTGCGATTTCTGCATATGATGCACAGAGCCTTGAGGGATATCAGATTAAAGGGACTGCTGAATATGTAACAGAAGGAGCAATTGTAGACACATTTAACATAATATATAACAAGAATTCTCCTACCTCTGCAGGTAGTGAGATGAATTGTAGATCTGAGCATAAATGCTCAAAAGAATTTTATAAATAAAAAAGAAAACACTTGTTCCTGTAGATGACTTGTATTATAATGAAAAAGAACATATTGTTCAGGAATAGCGATTGAAATCATTTGTAAACAGGTAGGAATAAGGTGAGGAAAATAAATCGGGCAGTAAAAGTAAGAATCTATCCAAATGCAGAACAACGT
>NZ_QULA01000048.1:0-668 GCF_003481595.1 Blautia sp. OM07-19 | reverse complement strand
AAGTAAGAATCTATCCAAATGCAGAACAACGTGTACAAATAGAAAAAACAATCGGCTGCAGCCGATTTATCTATAACTGTATGCTTGCAGATAAAATGGAACATTATAAAAAAGAAAAAAAGATGTTAAGAAACACACCAGCCAGTTACAAGAAAGAATATCCCTGGCTGAAAGAGGTGGATTCATTGGCGTTAGCAAATGTACAGATGCATCTGGAAAGCGCATTCCATAAGTTTTTTCGTGAACCATCTGCAGGATTTCCGCGTTTCAAATCAAAGAAGTCGTCAAGAAAATCTTATACAACAAACGTAGTGAATGGAAATATCTTTCTGGAAGGAAACTATTTGAAACTGCCTAAGATGACAGCTGTCAGAATGAAGCTTCACCGTCCGATATCAGAAAAATGGAAACTGAAATCTGTGACAGTCAGCAGGGAGCCATCCGGAAAATATTTTGCCAGTCTTTTATTTTGCTGTGAAAACCAAGCAGCAAAAAAAAGACCGGCAGAAAAATTCATTGGGATCGATTTTGCGATGCAGGGAATGTGTGTATTTTCTACCGGTGAAAGAGCCGAATATCCGATGTTCTACCGGAACACAGAGAAAAAGATTGCACGGGAACAGAGAAAGCTGTCCAGATGTCAGAAAGGCAGTCAGAATTATAAGAAG
>NZ_QULA01000047.1:0-18770 GCF_003481595.1 Blautia sp. OM07-19 | reverse complement strand
AACACCTTTTCACTTCAAAGCAATAGGCAAATTAAAATAAATTTTGATGGAGGTGATCTTTCCTCCGATACAGGTCTCCTTTTGATAAAAGAATTCGCTGCAAAAATCGGCTTCACAAAGCTGATCAAAAAGAAGTTCAAGACGAATGATAAAGCTGTCCGGTTCCATAAGGACGCTGAAAATCTATTACAGATAATCTATCAGGTTATCTGTAATAGATTTTCAGGATGATTGTGCGGATGAACTGACTTTGGATCCTGTTTTCCAGGCTATTCTTGAGAAAGAAAGTCTGGCATCACAACCGACATTATCAAGATTTTTTAACCGTATGGATGAAGATACCCTGATACAGTTTGATGACATCGATAAAAATCTCAGGAATATCATCTATTCCATAAAATGGCCGGAGCATGTGTTTCTGGATCTGGACAGTACCCTGTTTGGCACTTATGGTTAGCAGGAAGGAGAAGGCTTCAACTTCCATTATCAGGAACATGGATATCATCCATTACTATGCTATGACGGGCTGACCGGGGATCTGATAAAAGCGGAACTTCGTGATGGAACGCTCTACTGCAGCAATGGGGCAGATAAATTTATGAAATCCATCTTTCAGGAATACCTGGAAAGAGGCATTAATACTTATCTTCGCGGCGACAGCGGATTCTTTTCTCCAAAACTTTATGAAACTTGTGAGAGTAATGGCTGCACTTATGCCATCCGTTTAAAACAGAATTCCACACTCGTTGCCCTGGCTTCAGATAAAGAGGAAGATTTGTACAAGGCCACTCAAAAGGACCAGATCAGCTATGCAGTAACGTATGGCGAATTCATGTATCAGGCAGGTTCATGGAAATATCCAAGACGCGTGGTTTTCAAAATTGAAAAACCATACGGTCAGCTGACACACATGTACACTTTTATTGTTACAAACATGGATATGGAACCTTATCAGATCATCCAGTTTTACTGTGGCAGGGGCAAGATGGAAAACTTCATTAAAGAAAGCAAAAGTGGATTTGACTTTGCTGCTGTCAGCAGTCATTCCAAAGTAGTAAATGCCAACCGTATGAGACTTCATATGCTTGCCTACAACCTATTCAATTGGTTCAGGCGGCTGGTACTGCCAGCCAGTATGCGGAAGCAACAGGTGGATACCATTCGCTTAAAGCTGATAAAAATTGCTGCAAGGGCAATCCATTCAGCAAGATCCATCACATTCAAACTGTGTAGCAGCTGTCCTTATAAAAAGGAGTTCTACAGGACATTGAAGAATATCCAGCAGCTGTCCATACAGTTAGAATAGCAACTATTAACGTACCTTGACAGTTCCAAAGTGATTTAAGGATAACTCGGTTGCTTACAAGGGAACTGATTCAAGGCTTTGCAGTATTGAGCATATGGAAATGCTCATGAATAATTCAGGTTAATATAATAACTGACGACAAGAAGCACCGTCGCTCCCGTCCATGCGGCAATCTCCGCATAAAAAATCCCATTCTGTCCGACAAGTTTCGGAAGCAGCAGAGCAACACCAACCCGGACAAAAAATTCCACAACACCACTCAGCATAGGAATCATCGTATTTCCAAGCCCCTGCAGCGCAGAACGGTAAACATACAGGAAATACAAAATGCAGAGGCAGGAAGCCATAATGGACAGATAATGCCATGCAATGGCAAGCACCTGTTCCGTCTGTGCCGGGTCACCGGAAATAAACATAGAGAGCAGTGTTTTTCCAAAAAGAAACATCATGATACTGATAAATGCTGAAGTCAGAAATGCAAGAAAAGCACTGGCATGCACACCTTTTTTGATACGCCCGATCTTACCTGCACCAAGATTCTGCCCAACATAGGAAACCACTGCATATCCATAGGAGATCGCAGCCATCTCCAGAACACCATAAAGCTTATTCGTTGCAGTAAATCCGGCAACAAACAGAAATCCATATCCATTGATCACAAACTGTACAGCAAGACCGCCAACAGAAATGATCACATCCTGAAACAGGATCGGAGCGCCGAGTCCAAGAAGTTTCCGGTTCAGTCCCGGCACATGTTCAAAATCACTTCTGGAAGTATGTACAATATCGATTTTTTTCACCACAACGAAACAGTACAGAGCAGAAAAAGCCTGAGCAGTAACCGTAGCAAGAGCAGCACCGGCTACACCCCAGTGAAGCCCGGCAACAAAAACAAGATCCAGGACCACATTGATAACAGAAGCAATGAGCATAGCGATCAGAGGCGTTCGGCTGTTGCCAAGAGCACGCAGCACGGAGGCAAAAATATTATAGGCGGCAACGATCGGAATTCCGCAGAAAACGATCCTGAGATAGATCAACGACATCCCAATAATATTATCCGGTGTATTCAAAAGCACCAGGATCCATCTGGCAGCAAGCTGACTGACGATCAGAAGCGAAACAGCAGTGACCGCTGTAAGCAGATAACTGTGTGCAACTGCTTTCTTAAGGTCACTCCATTTCCGGGCACCATAATGCTGCGAGATCAGAATAGAAAACCCCTGCGTAACTCCGGTAGAAACGCCGAGTACCATCCACATGATCCATTCCACCGCACCAAGGGCAGCCAGAGCCTGAACCCCGGCAACCTGTCCGACAACGATCGTATCCACCATCGTATACAACTGCTGAAAAATATTCCCCAGCATCAGCGGCACTGCAAAAAGCAGGATCAGCTTCGCCGGGGAACCCTTCGTCATATCACGAACCTGATCTGACATAAAAAATCCTCCAATACATAAAAATAAAATCCACTTGCATCTGTCCTATTTTCACACGAACAGGCAACACTGTCAACTATAAGAACAGATGATTTTTCAGAGCGGCAAATAAGGTATGATCGCTCTGAAATCCTCCGGCAGTGTTCCGGTCAACCTGATCTCATTTCCTTCAAATGGCTGCCGGAAGTATACCTTCCAGGCATGGAGAGCAGTGCGGGCAAAAGATGGCTGTACAGAAAAATTGTCCAGCTTTTGCTCATAGTACAAAGTATCGCCCAGGAGCGGATGTCCGAGAGCTTTCATATGGACACGGATCTGATGCGTGCGGCCTGTATCCAGGCGGAGAGATACCAATGACCAGTTTGCTGCACTGTAAAGCGTACAGTAATGCGTAACTGCGGGCAGCAGAGAAGCATCAGTACTGCAATTATCGTCAGGAGCAGGAACAGCCTGCATCCGCAGTGGGTGGTCAGATACTTTTTTTACAGGAAAAGAAATGGTATGCCAGAGATCAGCAGGATCTTCTGGGAGATATCCAGCTACAACGGCAAGATATTCCTTACGAAAAACATGCTCTTCACGCTGTGCCTGAAGCCGCTGCGCCGCAACCTGATTCTTGGCAAACAGAATAATACCAGAGGTCTCTTTGTCAAGCCGTCCGATCGGGCGGACACGGACGGAGGCCTTTTTGTTTTGAAAATAAGCAGCTATCAGATTGGAAAGTGTGTCCGCATAATGTGCTCCGGACGGATGTGTGAGCATGCCAGCCGGTTTATTTACCGCAAGAATATCCTGATCCTCATACAGAATCTCAAGGGAAGAAAAATCGCCCGAAACAAGCTGTTCAGAAGCAGTTTCCGCAGTTTCCAGACAGACCTGGATTTCGTCACCGGGAAGGACAAATTCTGTGATCCGGCAGCGGATGCCATTTTTCTGAATGCCATCCGGAAGAAATTTGGCGCGGCTGATCTGCTTTTTTGTCAGGTGTCCCTGAGCACGAAGAACCTGACCGACGGTAGAAATGGCTGAATCAGACGGGACTGTAAAGCTGATATATTTTTCCATAAGAAGCGTTCCTTTATTATAAGTGAGATTGGGATTTTTATTCCAATATTCCCATATTGGTCGGGAGTTTGATATTTTTGTATGTGTGGAGCAGTTTTTCCAGTTCATAGATCGCAGGGGTCAGAAACTTGTTTTTGTGATAGACAAGCTTGAATTTGCGGTTCCATTCGCCATTCTGGTTATAAAAAACCCGGATCGTATTGTGCTGGATCTCATGTTTCATAAGCCGGAGAGACATGACAGAAAGCACCCGGTCATAAAGCACCGCATTCAGGAGTGTACGGGGACTGTTTGCCTCCCAGACTGTCTGAACAGAAATCTGATGCCTCGCTGCATAGTCTTCAAAAAGTTGCCGGGTTCCGCTTCCCTGCTCGCGCATGGCAAAAGATTCTCCGGCGAGATCCTGTACCTGGATACAGCTTTTCTGATAAAAAGGATGATCTTTACCTGCGGCAAGCACCAGGCAGTCATCTATGATCGGGAGAACGGTAAGGTCAGGAGAAAGAATCTCGCCTTCAACGATTCCGGCATCCAGTTCAGAACGAAGGAGCTTCTGTTCAATGTCCTTGGTATTACTCACATAAGAATGGACCCTGACATCCGGGCAGATTTTCTGTAGTTTCGGGATCAGAAAAGGAGTCAGGCACGTTCCGATCGTGATCGTGGAACCGAGTTTCAATGTGGAGGACTGTCCCTGGTTGAGCATCAGTTCTTCAAGCTGCTGGAACTGGCGGATCAGACTGCGCGCCTGCGGCAGAAGCAGATTTCCGCGTTCTGTGAGGTAAAGCTTTTTGCCGAGGCGTTCAAAAAGAAGCCCGTTGTAATGCTTTTCCAGCTCGCGGATCGCCTGGCTTACGGTAGGCTGCGATAAATACAGATGAGCGGCAGCTGCACTCATAGAGCCCTGGTCAGCTACTGCAACAAAAATGGTCAGATGTCGTATCGTCATTTTACATTCTCCTAGTATAGAAAATACCTATCATTTCTATAAAATAATATCATTTTTCAAATACATACTCAAGTGGTATATTATGAATTATAAATGAAAAAAACATGGAATGAGGTATAGAGATGTCAGCATTAACAGTCAGCAAAGAAGATGAAAAAAGAGTCAAAGGAATGGGATTTCTGAACAACAGAGGAACCGATCTGTTTTCGGCACGGGTCCTTACGATAAATGGAAAAGTAACCGCAGCACAGCACCGCTGTATGGCAGAAGCAGCCGAAAAATTTGGCAATGGAAATCTACTGTATACAACGAGACTTTCCGTAGAGATCCAGGGAATCCCTTATGATAAGATTGAAGAATTCCAGCAGTTCATCGCAAAAGAAGGACTGGTGACAGGAGGAACGGGAGCAAAAGTCCGTCCGGTGGTATCCTGCAAGGGAACAACCTGCCAGTATGGACTTCTGGATTCCTATGCGATCTCCGAGGAAATCTACAAACGTTTTTATGAAGGATACAGCGATGTCGCACTGCCGCATAAATTCAAGATCGCAGTAGGCGGCTGTCCGAACAACTGTGTCAAACCGAATTTGAATGATGTCGGGATTATCGGACAGAGGATCCCGGAAGTCAACACAGATGTCTGCAAAGGCTGCAAAAAATGTGCGATCGAAGCCGCGTGTCCAAACAAAGTTGCAAAGGTCATTGATGGAAAGATCCAGATCGACAAAGAAGCGTGCAGACACTGTGGACGCTGCGTAGGAAAATGCCCGTTCCACACGATCGAGGACGGCACTTATGGATACAAGATCTACATCGGCGGACGCTGGGGCAAAAAGGTATCAAAGGGAAGAGCGCTTGGCAGGATTTTTACGTCCAAAGAAGAGGCACTTGACGTTATCGAGAAAGCAATCCTTTTCTTCAGAGATAACGGAATCAAAGGAGAACGTTTTGCAGAAACAATTGAGCGGATTGGTTTCGAAAATGTGGAGAAAGAGTTGCTTGCCTGACAAATATCTGTTAGGATAGGGGAAGAGGAAATTTCAGCGAAAGCTAATACAAACTGGAGGCAATGATTATGGAAATAAAAGAACAGATTCATGGATTAACAGACGAAATGCTGACAAATCTCGGAAGACTGGTTGCGATCGATTCACAGCTTGGGACTCCGGCAGAGGGAATGCCTTTTGGCGAAGGCCCTGCAAAGGTACTTGAGGAAGCACTCAAGATTGCCGATGAACTCGGATTCAAGACCGTAAACCTGGACAATTACTGCGGCTATGCTGAGATGGGCGAAGGCGAAGAAATCGTCGGTATTGCAGGACATCTTGATATCGTTCCGGTCGGCGGTGACTGGACTTATGATCCGTTCAAACTTACCAGAGAAGGTGACCATGTTTACGGACGTGGAACCACAGATGACAAGGGACCGGTTCTGGAAGCTCTTTACGCAATGAAGCTTCTCCGTGATTCCGGAGTGAAACTCAACAAGAGAGTTCGTCTGATCATGGGCTGCAATGAGGAGACAGGTTCCAAATGCATGGAGCATTACAATGAAGTTGCAGAAGAAGTATCCTGCGGATTCACACCAGACGCAAACTTCCCGTGCATCCACGGTGAGAAGGGCATGGTAATGATGACAGCACATTCTAAGAATACCAGGATCATTTCCATGAACGGAGGTTTTGTTTCCAATGCTGTGTGTGATACCTGCAATACAGTCGTTCCGGCAGAAACAGGACTGAAGGACAAACTGGAAGCAGCTTTTGCAGAAACCAAACTTCAGGAATACAAAGTGACAGAAGCGAACGGCGAGATCAGCATTTATGCAAAGGGAGTTCCTGCGCATGCTAGCACACCGACTCTTGGTGTCAATGCGGCAGGTGTGACATTTGAATGCCTTGCCAAAGCAGGATTCGAAGATGACTTTGTGAAATTCTACAATGAACATATCGGTACAGCCTGTGATGGCTCCGGTCTTGGACTTAAGTTTGCAGATGAATTTGGTGAGCTGACTCTGTGCAATGGAATCGTCAAGACAGAAGATGGAGTGATCTCCAGTACGATTGATATTCGTGTACCGGTTACTCTCAAAGCAGACGAAGTCCGCAAGATGTGTGCTGACAGACTGGAAGATGAGAACGGACGCATCGAGGTTCATATGATCGGTGATGCACTGTTTTTCCCGAGAGAATCCCCTCTTGTAAATGCTCTGTACAAGGCATACGTAGATGTTACAGGCGATACAGAGAACAAACCGATGGTGATCGGCGGTGGAACTTACGCGAAATCACTCAAAAACATCATCGCATTCGGACCGGAAATGCCGGGGATCGACTACCGTATCCACGGCGCAGATGAGTTTATTCTTGTATCTGGAATGGAAGAAGCTGTGCTTATCTATATGGAAGCGATCAAGAATCTTCTTGCAATCTAACCAGATCAACTGCTATTTGGTTATAAGCAAGTAGCAAAGCGGAGTGCGAATATCCGCTTGACTCAAATGGGGACATGGTGGAGTTTGCCATGTCCTTTTTGTTGTACATATCGAGAAGTAAGTTTCCGGGAGTGAGAAAAGTGACAAAAGACGAATGGTACAAACAGCTTTTTGAAAATCTGGGGAAGTCGACATTCCGAAGCAGATTTCATCTGAAACAGGTGGACATTGATTATATCAACAGCAAAGGGCTGGACAAAATAGAAGAACATGCGCGCGATTTTATCGTAAAGCGCGAAGCACCGGCAGTGATCCCAAACGATGGAAAACAGACCCCAATGCGCGGTCATCCTGTATTCATCGCACAGCACGCAACAGCGACATGCTGCCGTGGCTGCATTAAGAAATGGCACAAGATCCAGCCAGGGAAACAATTGAGCCAGGTGCAGCAGGACTACCTCGTGGACGTGATCATGACCTGGATTCGGCAGGAGATGGAACTGTTTCAGGACAGACTGATAAGGTAAGGAGTGCAGACATGCGATCAATGAAACCCGACAGGGATATTTGCGTAAGAAAAATCAAGATACCTTCTGAGGGCAGAAATATTCCGGCACTTGTCCTTTCGCCGAAGAAAAAGACGGATAAAACGCCGGGGATTTTGTGGATTCATGGTGGCGGATATATCGCCGGAATGAAAGAAATGGTTCATATGTCAAGAGCGGTGGATCTTGTCAAAAAATACGGAGCAGTGGTCTTTTCCCCTGGCTACAGAATGGCTTTCGAGACTCCGTATCCGGCGGCACTGGATGACTGCTATGATGCACTTTTGTATTTGAAAAATCATGCAGATGAGCTGGGAATCAGAACGGATCAGATCATGGTCGGTGGAGAAAGTGCCGGCGGCGGGCTGTGTGTCGCTGTATGCATGAAAGCGAGAGATACAGGGGATGTGAAGATTGCTTTTCAGATGCCATTGTATCCAATGCTGGATGACCGGGATACGGAAACATCCCGGGACAATCACGGCAAAGTTTGGAATACACGGAAAAATCATTTCGCCTGGAAAATGTATCTGCGAAATACTGACAAAACCAAGGTACCGATCTATGCTGCTCCGGCAAGGTGCACAGACTTTTCTGGTCTGCCGCCGGCCTACACGTTTGTAGGAGATGGAGAGCCGTTTTTTGCAGAAGCCGTGCGATACATACATAAACTGAAGAAAAACAACATCCACGCAGAACTGGACATTTACCACAGCAACATCCACGCCTTCGACATGATGTACCCGGAACTGGAAATCAGCCACCAGGCAGCAGAAAAGTTCAACCGACAGTTTACATATGCGAAGGAGCATTTTTTTGCAGAGCAATAGAAAATGAAGAGAGGTAGCTTTGAGGTGTATTAAAAGGAATAAGAAAGGTGCTGGAAGAGTGAAACCATGACTGAGACCATGTTCATGTAATGTTCCGGGCACAACCCAGGTCAGAACTAAGTAAGTTTATTAATGCGTATAAAAGTGCCAGTAGCAGACTGTTGAAAAAAGAATATCCACAGATAAAAGAGAAACTGTGGAAAGAAGCATTCTGGAGCCAGAGTTTTTGCCTGCTGACTGCAGGTGAGGCACCAATAGAAGCAATCCGTCAGTATATAGAAAGTCAGGGTGAGAAAGATAAACCGGGCAGTAAAAATAAGGATCTATCCAAATAATGAGCAGATAATTCAGATAGAGAAAACAATCGGCTGCTGCCGTTTTCTTTATAACCAGATGCTTGCAGATAAGATCAGTTATTACCAGAAAGAAAAAAAGATGCTGAAAAATACACCGGCCGGATATAAAAAAGAACATCCATGGCTGAAAGAAGCAGATTCTCTTGCACTGGCAAATGTGCAGAGGAACCTGGAAGGAGCCTTCCGGAAATTTTTTCGGGAACCGAAAGTGGGATTTCCAAATTATAAATTAAAAAAACATTCCCGGAAATCTTATACAACGAATATGGTAAATGGAAATATCTGCCTGCAGGAAAAGTCTCTGAAACTGCCAAAGATGACACCCATAAAAATAAAACTTCATCGTTCGATACCGGAGTGCTGAGAAAAAGCTTGCCCGGGAACAGAGAAAACTTTCCAGATGCGAAAAGGGCAGCAGGAACTATCAGAAACAGAGGAAAAGGGTTGCATTATGTGATGAAAGGATAAAGAACCAGAGGAAAGATTTCCATCATAAGCTCAGTCATGACCTTGCGGAGAAGTATGATGCGGTATGTGTGGAAGATCTGAACCTGAAAGGGATAGCCGGAGGTCTGCACTTTGGAAAAAGGATACAGGATAACGGATATGGGCAGTTCCTTTCGATGCTTGGATATAAGCTGGAAGAACGTGGGAAATATCTTATAAAAGTAGACCGTTATTTTGCATCCAGTAAGATATGCAGCGTATGTGGGAACAGGAAGAAAGAACTGGCTTTGTCAGAACGGACATACATATGTGAATGTGGAAACCGGATGGATCGGGATGTGAATGCAGCTGTCAATATCCTGAAAGAAGGAAAAAAGATATATAAAAAGTGTGCGTAGCGGCACATAGAAAAATCTGTAACCAGATAAAAAAGAACCGCGGGACACGCGGGGATAGCCTGTTTTAGCTTTGCCCTGAAGGGCAATCGAGCAGGAAGCCCCCACTTCAAAATCTGTAAGATTTAAGTGGTGGGAGCATGTCAGTGCGTCCATAAATGCAGATGTGATGTTCGGCCTGCTGAGTGCAGTTTCCATGCCCATCACCGCATACGGACAGCCGGCAAAATTCCGTCCTGTTGTTCTTGCTGATAATTTGGGAAGTCCTGTCTGCCTGAGAATCTGGCTGATTCCGGTTGCAGAATAGCCGTTTTTCCAGAACAGTTCGGCAGCACATTTGATCAGACGCTGCCTGGATTCTTCACCCTTTGTCATTGTGTATTTCCTCCTTCAGTCTGTGAAATAAATGTGTGAGTGCAAACATGAGCGTCTCATAATGCATATAATCCAAAATATTTCTGTCTACAAGAATTTGAAGGTTTGCCGGGAATTCATCGTCTGCTTCCCAGAAACGAATAATAACTGGCAAAAAAGGAAAAAGTTCTAATTCGAAAGCAACATCGCCCTTTTTCAGTTCTTTCCCGGAAAGTGTCAGGCAGGCGTTGTGTAATTCTGGGATTTTTCCATTAAAAGAGTCAGCAGTATTCTGAAAAAATCCATTATTCGAAGAAAGATTTCCTGTTTGGACAGTGGAAAGACTACCAACGTTTACAAACTTATGTGCCAGATGACATTCATCTTTGGAATAACACAAAACATCATAAATGGTCATTGCTTCATTATAATCTGCTTCGCAGACAGTTTTAAAATCATCCTCTGACCATTGAACATTTCCTGATTTCCTGTTGATACGATAGATGCGCTTAACAAAAGAAAGATACAACCAGGACGGATCGTGTTTTAATGAAAATTTGGCTATCATTGTGTCCTGGTCATATTGCAGGAAAACATTCGCCATAGAAAGTTTCGTCTTTTCGTAATTACTAACAGCGTTTATCATATCAGCCTCCAGGTGCATGTGCTTTACAATTTATTTACAGAATAGACTATTCGGTCTATAAAGTCAAATATGGTTAGCTTTTTATAGAAAATCTGTTCACCAGGCTACATTTATTTGTGTTATACTGTTCGTGAAAGGGCATGAGGAATGATAAAAAATCCGAGAGAAAGGTGAAATTCTATGGAAAATTTGATCTGGTACATCATAATGATCCCATGCAGTGCATTACTCACAGGAATTGGAATTTACGCATGGAACAGGAAAAAACCTATGTGGTTCTGGTCTGGAAAGACTGTTAAAGAGACAGAGATTTCAGATATTACTGCTTACAATCATGCCAATGGAATTATGTGGATCGTATACTCTATTATTTATTGGGTGGCGACATTTGCCGGGATTTGGAATTCTACAGCAGCATTGGACCTGATCATAGTGGGCTGTGTAATTGGGATTCCGGTACTGGTAGTCGTATATAATCGAATATATGCAAGATATAAGGCCTGACCAGATTGGTCGATAATAAAAATACAGAGCAGGATTTTTCAGTATGGAAAATCGGGGAAAGGTTAAAAAATGGCAAAATTATATTTCAGATACGGAGCAATGGGCAGTTCGAAGTCTGCCAATATTCTGATGGTTCGTTATAACTACGAAGAACGTGGTCAGTATGCGGTATTATTAAAACCAAGGACTGACAACCGGGATGGGGAAGATGAGATCAAGTCCCGGATAGGGCTGTCTGCACCGGCTGAATATGTAGATGATTTTTTGCAGGAGATCTCGAAATGCTGGAATGTTGAAACTTCAGAATATATCTACCATGAAAAAAGGGTAGCAGCAGTTCTGGTGGACGAAGCACAGTTTCTTTCGCCCGAAGAAGTAGACAGATTATCGGATATCGTGGATTTTTATGATATTTCGGTTCTCTGCTATGGGCTTCGCACCGACTTTTTGAACCATCTCTTTCCGGGCTCCAGGCGGCTTATGGAGATTGCAGACGTGATAGAAGAAGTCCCTACCGTATGCTGGTGTGGAAGAAGAGCACAGTGCAACACCAGATATGCTAATGGCAAAATCGTCCGCGAAGGCGCACAGATCATGCTCGGTTCAAATGAAAGTTATGTGGCACTTTGCAGAAAGCACTACAAAGAAGGAAAATTGTGGAAGTAGAATAGTAACGTTGACAAAACGGTTAGTGCGTGCTAACATAACAAGTGTTATGAATGATGAGCGAAGAAAACAAACCGAACAAAAATTAATCAGATCCGGCAGATGCAATCAGCATTTACCAGCTATTTTTCCAAATTTATGGGTGTCAGCCCCGATGCGGAACTTATCAGGATTCTGGTTTCCATGAGGCTTCAGGGATACATGGAACTGATCAAAGGAGATTATACCGTGGAAGAAAGAATAAGGCTTGCAAGAGAGATCGGCATCCACGCGGATGCAGGGACAATGGCGTTAATTAAATATCTGAACGGACAAAAAGAAGTCTATCGCAAATAATGCGGTAGGCTTTTTCTATTGCAAAACATAATTTTTTTCGGATTTGTTATGTGCTCACACAGATTTGATTTGAAATGTGAGGAGGAAAAAATCATGAACGAAAAAGCAAACTACGGAAACTGGGTACCGGAGAAAGCACTCTATATGTTGTTTGGAGCAGCAGTTCTTTTGGGTGTGCATGAGCACCTGGTCGAGCATCTTGACTGGAACGGAGAAGGCAGACTACTCGACATCGGATGCGGGGCAGCCGCACTTACGGTTCGCTGTGCCAAAGCTTTTCCAAAAGCACAGATCACCGCAATGGACTACTGGGGCGCAGAATGGAATTACGCCAAAGAACAATGTGAAAGAAACGCACAGATAGAAGGTGTTGCAGATCGTATATCTTTCCAGAAAGGGGATGCTGCGAAACTGGATTTTCCAGATGAAACCTTTGACGCGGCAGTAAGCAACTTTGTATTCCATGAAGTACGCACAGCAAAAGACAAACGGGATGTTGTAAGAGAAGCACTACGGGTAGTAAAAAAAGGCGGCGTTTTTTCCTTTCAGGATATGTTTTCCCAGAAAGCACTGTACGGAGATATGGAGCAGTTCGTCCGTGAACTGAAAGCGGAAGGCATCTCAGAAGTACATTACATAGGAAATCTGGAAAAGAAACTCGACTTTATCCCGGGGTTTGTAACAACACCATGGATGATCAGTGGAATGGGGATTATTTATGAAAAAAAGTAAGTGATGGATTCGCAAAAACGCCTGTACAGCTGACTGCCGCAGGCGTTTTTCAATGAGATGATCTACTGTTATTTACGTGCAACAAGGTGTGCGCGGAACCCTTTCTGTTTCTCCATAGTCAGTACAGTGAAGCCGGTTTTTTCTGCCATGGCGATGAATTCTGTGACTTTATGTATCTTCACATCGCCATGACCAGCCAGATTTGCCAGAGGCATTTCCAGATGGTTCATCAGCCAGACGATAAAATCTGAAGAGGTATAGTCACGTAAAACGAGTCGGCCGCCTTTTCGCAGAACACGGTAAGTACTGTTAAAAAATGCCTGAGGATTCGGATAGTGATGGAAGCTGTTGGAACAGATCACCGCATCAAAAGAATCCTCAGCAAAAGGAAGATTTTCGCTGTCGCCTACAATAAATTCCGTGTTGGAAAGCTTCTTTGCCTGAGCGACCTTGATCATTTCAGGAGTGAGGTCGAGACCGATATAATGTTTATCCGGGTATTTTTGATGGAGCAATTCAAGCATCGGTCCGGTTCCACAGCCACAGTCGAGCACATCGTGGAAAGGCTCCTTTTCCAGTTCTGCCAGGATCGGCGGGTAATCATCCTTACACATTTCATAAATACCGGCATGTCCACTGTCGTAAATCTTGGCTGCCTGTGTGAATTCTTTGATAGAAAGCTGTTTATATTTTTCAGGTGTCATAAAAAAGGCCTCCTAAACTTGAAATTTTTTTGATAAACGGTTAGGCTGCACTAACCAGACATTACCATAAATGCACAGAAAAGTCAATTAAACGGGGCGTGTCTGTGTATTTTGGTTTGGGAGTATGCTATAGTTATTAGAGATAGGAATGTATGAAAGAAAGGAAAACTGGAATGACGACAACTACGTTGTGTTACATAGAAAATGATAATAAATATCTGATGCTTCACAGAGTAAAAAAGAAGAATGACATGAACGAAGGTAAATGGATCGGCGTCGGCGGGCATGTGGAAAGTCAGGAAACTCCTGAGGAATGTCTCGTGCGTGAAGTGAAGGAAGAAACAGGTCTTACGCTCACCTCGTATAAATTTCGCGGGCTGGTAACGTTTATAAACAGTGAATCTGAATCCGAGCTTATGTGCGTGTTTACAGCGGACGGATATACAGGTGAACTGATCGAATGCAATGAGGGTGAGCTTTGCTGGATCGACAAAGCCAGGGTATCGGAACTTCCTGCATGGGAAGGGGATAGGGTGTTTCTTGATCTGCTTCTTTCGGGCGAAGAACGCTTTTTTTCCGCGAAACTGCAGTATGAAGGCGACAGACTTGTTGAAACGAAGATCAATTTGTATTGAGGAGGGAACTTACAAGATGGATAAAAATAAACAATGGATCGATCTGATCGTGGAACTACAGAGTCTTGCACAGGTAGGACTTACTTATGGAAAAGATGTTTACGACAAAGAACGTTATGAACGCATTCGAGATATTTCTGCTGAAATGATGGCTGAGCTTTCCGGTCTGCAAGTGGAAAAGGTAAAAGATCTTTTCTGTAATGAGACCGGCTATCAGACACCAAAAATTGATACCCGCGCGGCAATATTTAAAGAGGGAAAAATCCTGCTCGTTCACGAAAACAACGGAACCTGGTCACTGCCGGGCGGATGGTGCGATGTGAATGTATCCGTAACAGAAAACACAATAAAAGAAGTGAAAGAAGAAGCAGGTCTTGATGTTTCTGTCAAAAGTGTGATCGCCATTCAGGACAGGGAAAAGCATAATCTTCCGGTCTATGCATACAGAGTCTGCAAGATATTCATGCTCTGCGCGGCGACTGGTGGAGGTTTTGAAGAGAATATCGAGACTACAGGTTTTGACTATTTTGCAGAGGACGAACTTCCTGAACTTGCAGGCGAAAAGAACAATGAAGAACAGATCAGAATGTGTTTTGATGCATACCGTGCAGGTGATAAATGGAAGACATTTTTTGATTAAATGATAGAGGTTTTTTTTCATAACATCTGGGAGCACGCAGAGTCAGGAAATGCCTCTTATATTTTGCTAGACTGTAATCACCAGGAAGGGAGTGAAAGAATGAACTGGATACAGGGAATACAGAGAGCGATTGATTATGTGGAAGCGAATATAACAGAAGAAATTGACTTCGAAGAAGTGGCAAAACAGGCGTATTCGTCTTCGTTTCATTTTCAGAGAGTCTTCGGTATTTTGTGCGGATTTTCGCTTGGTGATTATATCCGTATGCGCCGCCTTTCTCTGGCAGGTGAAGAACTGTCAAAGGGAAATGCAAAGATCATTGACATAGCAATGAAATATGGATATGATACGCCGGAAAGTTTTTCCCGTGCCTTTACCCGATTCCATGGCATTGCACCAAGTGAAGCAAAACACAGCGGCAAAGTCAGAATCTTTACTCCCCTGTCTGTAAAATTAACCTTAACAGGAGGCAGTAAGATGGATTACAGAATTGAAAAAAGAGATGCATTTCAGGTTGTCTGCAAGAGAAAAAGAGTTGATAAACCACAGTCGGCAAATGCCACGCCTGACATTACCGCAATGTGGCAGGAGTACGGTGCGAACGGAACAATGGGAAGGCTGATCGCCTGCATGCCGGAGGATCCGGTGATGAAAGGTCTGCTTGGAATTTGTTTTTCCTCTGAGCTTAATGCGAAGCAGTTTCCTTATGGGATCGGTGTCGAGTATGATGGAAGAAAAGTTGACGACGACCTGGAGATCGTGACGATCCCGGCGAATACTTATGCGGTCTTTACAAGCAAAGGAAAGATGCCGGATGCTTTTATCGAGACTTATCATAAGATCGTCACAGAATTTTTCCCGCAGAGCGCACAGTATGAATATGCGGAGAATGTGGAGTTTGAGGTTTACTCATCACAGGATGTCTCAGATCCGAATTACCAGTGCGAGATCTGGATCGCGGTGAATGAGAAAACAGAATAATAAGAATTTCAAAAAGTGGAACGACTTCTGATGAGCAGGAGAAATTCCACTTTTTTGCGCTATATTGCTGTAGAAGGAATTGGATTCCTGGGGATAAAATGATATAATAAGAAATCATTTATGAAAGGAAATCGTGAAATGAAAATATACGAAGTCAGAGAAAGAACGCCCCGGCTGGTAGCCGATCTTTTGGATATCTGGGAAGTATTTGTCCGTGCAACACATCATTTTCTTTCGGATGCGGAGATCACTCAGATCAAAGAATATGTTCCACAGGCATTACAGGGTGTTGTACATCTGATCATTGCGGAAGATGAGACAGATGGACCGACAGCATTCATAGGAATCGAAAATAACCGCCTGGAAATGCTCTTTCTTTCTCCGAAAGTACGAGGGAAAGGTCTGGGGAAACAGCTGCTTCAATATGCAGTCCAGGATTATGGAGTCCGTGAATTAACAGTAAATGAGCAAAATCCGCAGGCAGTAGGGTTTTACGAGCATTTGGGCTTCCAAACGTACAAAAGAACAGAATACGATGAAGAAGGAAATCCATATCCACTTCTGTATATGAAACTGGTGTGAAACAGGAGGAACTATTTATGAAAATCTCAGAAATCATGGAAAAAATGATTGCTTTTTCGAAAGGAAATATTCATGATATCAATCATTTTATGTGCGTATGGACGTACGCAAAGACAATCGGAGAACTGGAAAATCTGGATCAGGAAACACAGTATATTCTGGAAGTCGCAGCAATCACACATGACATTGCATGTCCTTTCTGTCGCGAAAAGTATGGCAATACAAACGGCAAATATCAGGAAAAAGAAGGAATGCCGATTGTAAAAGAATTTCTGGCAGATACTGGTATGTCAGAGGCACAGATTGAACGTGTGGCATATCTGGTAGGACATCATCATACACTGAAAGACATTGAGGGGATTGATTATCAGATTCTGATCGAAGCAGATTATATTGTAAATGCATATGAAAGTGAATACAGCAAAGAGAATATCGAAAACTTTATTGAGAAAGTTATGAAAACAGACAGTGGAAAACGTATTACAAGGGAAGTGTTCTGCTTATGAAAACACGCGAAGAGGCACTGAAATTTGGATTATCCTTTAAAAATGTATATGAAGAACGCCCGTTCAAAGATCAAAACTGGCAGCTGGTGAGAGTGAAGGGAAGTAAGAAAGCCTTCCTCTGGATCTATGAAAGAGACGGATATATCAATCTCAATGTAAAGGTAAATCCGGAGTGGCGTGACTTCTGGCGGTCTGCGTATGATGCCGTGATCGCAGGTTATCATCAGAACAAAGAGTACTGGAACACGATCATTCTGGATGGCAGCATACCGGATAAAGACATCAAAAGAATGATCGCCGAAAGCTATGATATCATCACAGACAGCCCGACAAAACGGATCTACGAGGCGGTCAAACGAATTCCAAAGGGACATGTGGCAACGTACGGAAAAGTGGCAGAGATGGCAGGCAATGCGAAGATGTCAAGAGCAGTTGGAAATGCCCTGCACAAAAATCCGGACCCGGAGCATATCCCGTGTTTTCGCGTAGTAAATGCGAAGGGAGAACTGGCAGGAGCCTTTGCATTTGGTGGAGAAAGGACACAGGCGAAGCTTCTTGAAGAAGACGGGGTAGAGGTGATCGATGGCAAAGTCGATCTGAAGAAATATGGGATCTAATAGCAGACCAGGGAGCATGATTCCCTGGTCATTTCTTTTCCAGATGCCTGGAACGGCGATATTCCAGAGGAGATACACCGAATTGTTTTTTGAACACAGAGGCGAATTTACTCTGGTTCAGATAGCCGACCTGCTCTGCGATTTCAGCCACAGATAAACGCGTTGTGGCGAGTAATTCTCCGGCTTTATTCATACGTATTTCACGCAGATAGACAGAGACATTCTGTCCGTAAACACCACGGAAATAGTTTTTCAGACTGGTCTCACTGATAGAAAATTCTTCGGCTAATTCCCACGCAGGATGGTGTGTGGTGATCCCGATCAGCTTTGTTCCGATCTTTCTGCCGATTCTTGGCGCGCTGTGGACACTGATCACAGGAATTCCGTTCATGCTGTTCCTGACAAGGGTAAAGAAGTTTGGCATGGTCACATTAATGGCAATCTTAAGCGGCCTTCTGATGGGGCTTACCGGAATGGGATACTGGGGTGTACCGCTGGGTCTTGTGTTTGGCCTGCTGGGCGACCTGATCCTGTTTTGCGGTATTCTTTCTACAGAAATACATTGTTTTCTAGGAGGCAGATAGTATGATAAAAATTGATCATGTGACGTTTACCTACAGGGAAAATAATGAACATTCTGCGGGAATTCGAGATATTGATCTGACGATAGAAGACGGTCAGGTAGTCGTGCTCTGCGGGGAGAGTGGCTGTGGCAAAACAACGCTTACGCGACTGATCAACGGTCTGATCCCGCAATTATGAGGGAAAAATGAGCGGTGAAACCTGGGTAAATGGAGTGAAAGTTTCCGAGCAGCCGCTGTACGATACGGCGAAGATCGTTGGAAGTGTTTTTCAGAATCCGAGGTCACAGTTTTTTAACATAATATATAACAAGAATTCTCCTACCTCTGCAGGTAGTGAGATGAATTGTAGATCTGAGCATAAATGATCAAAAGAATTTTATAAATAAAAAAGAAAACGCTTGTTCTCATGGATGACTTGTATTATAATAAAAAAGAACATATTGTTCAGAAATGGAAATTGAAATCATTTGTAAACATGTAGAAATACGAGGTGAGGAAAATAAATCGGGCAGTA
>NZ_QULA01000046.1:0-18894 GCF_003481595.1 Blautia sp. OM07-19 | reverse complement strand
ATCCTACGCTTTCATCTCGGTAATTGAATTGCCGAGGATTCCCGCTTATTGTCCTAAAGTCGAAATGCTGCCACAGTGTTTTTTCAGAAGCGTTCCATACCAGTAATTCAGCCATTCCTGATATTCCTTTACACGCAAATTTTCCTGTTTCGTGTCTGCCTGATCTTCTGAAATCGTAGTATTGTCCTCTTTATAATCTATCAGGCAATACCCTTTTATTGATGAATCTCCGATCTGATATTTCTTGGTTTTTACAGTACCGCCGTTACTGTCGCCATATAGTGCAGAAGTATTTCCTTCATTCGTATAAACATATCCATTCCTGACATCAATTACCCGTCTGCAAATTCCGGCTCATCTGACCACGCATTCCGCTAAGAGCAGATCAGTCTTTCCGGATATAACTGAACGCGTTTCCGCTTCAGCTGATCAATAAGTTTTCAACGTGTTATAGTTCTTTCGTAGTCATCAAATGATTGCGAAAGGAGGCATAACTATGCAAGACTACAACACGATTATCGGCTCCATCCAGATGCGTTTGAATGGATGCCAGACCAGGTCCGTTATGGACCGTTACAAGATTGGCTCAGGTACATTAAATCTGATCATGAGCCGATACTATGCCAACGGAATCCCAATCGAGGAACTCCGAATGATGGCACCTAAGGAAGTTGAGAACCTTTTCTATCCGCAGAAAAATCTACAGAGGAAAGATGTCCCACTTCCAGATTTCCAGTATTACTATGACAGAATCCATGCACCAGGGAGCCGCATGAACATTTCGTTCTGTTAGCTGGATTATAAAGAAAAGAATCCTGATGGTTATGAGAAGTCACAGTTTTACGAATACTTCAACCGATTCATAGCAGAACACTATGGTGGCCAGAAGGTATCAATGGCCGTAAATCGAATCCCGGGTGAAAAGATGTATATCGACTGGGTCGGTGATCAGCCGGAACTGTTAACAGATACCGAAACGGGCGAGATCAAAAAAATCCATATCTTTGCAACCACTCTTGGAGTCAGCAGTCTAATCTATGCAGAAGCTTTTCCAAATGAGAAGCTCCCATGTTTTATAGAAGGCTGTGCCCATGCTGTTTCATTTTATGGTGCTGTTACGAAATACTTTGTGCCCGATAACCTGCGAACTGCTGTAACCAAGCACACAAAGGATGAACTTATCCTGCAGTCTACATTTGCAGATCTGGAAGATTTCTATGAAACTATAGTTCTTCCACCACCCGCTAGAAAGCCGAAAGGCAAGCCTACAGTTGAAAATCATGTACGTTATCTTGAAATACACCTGGTTGAGAAACTGAAAGAAAAGATATATGTATCATTTGAAGACCTGAATGCTGAAATCAAAAAAATAGTAGCAGTCCTCAATAAACGATCTTTTCAAGGCAAGGATTTCTCAAGACAGGATGCTTTCGAAAAGTATGACAAACCATGTATGAAACCACTGCCAGGCGGATGTTACACGGCTTGCGACTATAAAGCGGTCCTAAAAGTTCCCAACAACTACCACATCGAGTATGACGGCCACTACTACTCCGTATTGTACTCTTACTGTGGCAAGCCTGCAATCCTGAAGGCAACAGCTTCAGAGATCAGAATCTGTGATCAGTATAATCGGCTGATCTGTACACATAAGCGGTCTTATAGAGAGTTTCCGCTGTATATCACGGTAGATGAACATATGCCGCCAGAACACCTTTATTACAAAGAAGTCAATTCAAAGGATGGTAATTATTACCGCCGCTGGGCTTCTGCCATTGGTCCTGCGATGTCAGAACTGATTGACAGACTCCTTAAATCATCAAAACATGAAGAGCAGTCCTATAATGCCTGTGCAGGTATCCTGCATAAAGTAAAAACAATCCCAAAAGGTGCTGCTGAAGAAGTTGCCCGTAAATGTATAGAGATCAATTCCTGTAAGTATTTTACCTTCAAGCAGATGCTGAAAAAGATGGATGTGAAGGAACTCCCCGAGCATTCACCAGGAACACTGCCCAATCATGAAAATATCAGAGGAAAGGACTACTATAAGTAAGGGTGACGTACTATGGCATACAGATTAAAAGACTATCTTTATAACGATAAACTCACAAAGGAACAGAACATACTCATGGATCGGCTGTATAAACTTCGCATGTCCGGTATGGCTGAAGCATTTGAAAAGCAGCTGCTGGAACCAAACACAGGTCTCGAACCATTTGAAATCCGCTTTGCTGCTATTGTAAATCAGGAGTGGGATCAGCGTGAGAGTAAAAAGTTTAAACGTCTCATGAAGAAAGCGACCCTGAAATATCCTGCAGCTGATCTTGACAGTTCAATCTATGATCCAGAACGTCAGCTGAATACACACGTCATAGAACTTCTGGCCAAGTGTGATTGGATCGATGAGCCGAATAACCTGCTGATGACCGGAGGGGCCGGTGCTGGGAAAACGCACATCGCCTGCGCCTTATGTATCACAGCAATGCATCAGAACCGTACTGTTAAATACATACGTGCGAACACACTCTTAAAGGAATCAGATCATGCCAGGCAGGAAGGTACTTACTTTGAGTATTCGAATGAAATGGCAGCTTATGATCTCATGGTGATAGATGATTTCGGCTTAATGGATCTGGACATCGAGAAATGCCGCGATTTATTTGAAATCATCGAGTCCAGAGACTGCCGCAAGGCAACTATTATTATCTCACAGATTCCAGTATCCGGATGGTATCAGCTTTTTGGGGATTCCACCTACGCAGATGCCTGCTTAAGTCGAATGACATCTAAGGCATATCGCCTTGAATTTCCTGGCAGGGATCGCAGAATAACCAATAGTAATTAATCAACCTGCTGAGCTTTGCTCAGTTTGAAGCGGAATGGCGCTCCGTTCCTCCGGAACGGATGCGCAGTTCTTGCGGAATATGCACCCGTCCTATATGCGAATGTCGAAATACTATCAGTGAGCCAATTCCGGGACTTCTGGAAATTTTTCCTTTTCTCTCAAATGCATCATAGATCTCAAAACAGTTATAGGCACGATAACTGTTTCTGCTCATGCAAAAATGTTTTAATGCTGTCTCTACTCCAAATATCCTGGCTTCCAGCCAGAACTGATACGTCGCACACCAGGGTTGTCCCTGACATCCATCCAGTCCCCAGTTATTTACATCTCTTGCATATTTTGTATAGTTATTATATCCGGCATTCCCATGTGGATCATCCAGCATCGCAGCTGATGCTTTTTCCTGATACCCAATCTGCTGTTCTGCCAGTTTTAACAGTTCTTTCAGTCTAGCCATTTTCCTTCATCTTACTTTCTGCTGATGTTTTCAGGACATCCACTGCTCTTTTAATTCCTTCCGGAAGCGGAATACCCATCAGTCCTGCATTTTCTACAATGGATAACGTTTCATTCGCGATAAATCCAACGCAGACCACATCCCGTGCATAATCAATTCCAAGAAGACTGTCCAATTGTGCTGCTATCAGCACATAAAATAATGTCATCGCCTTACGACAAAGTCCTTTCCATCCGGCTCTGCTTTCCAGTGCTCCGTTTGGGGACTTTGGACTTCTGCCAAATACTACCGGCAGAAGAATGCCACCTGTGATCCAGTCCACAATCATAAAAATCACCAACGTCTGTAAAGCTTTATCCCATCCGCCAAACAATGCAGCAAATGTACCACCCGCCAGTGCTGTGGCTGCAAAAATTTTATATTTCATGTTCCTTCACCTCATCTTTCGTATAAAAATCTCTTAAAAAAAGGTATAAAAATGGAAGCGGCAGGGAAACCGCCTCCGATTTTATCAACAATCATCTAATGGAATAAATTTTAATATTTCCATAAATTCTGTTTTCATTTCCTGATATTGCATATCCTGTACATTGTTTTTCATTTTTGGCATATATATCATATATTCATCTAATACAACTCCTATTAAAAAGCAATCTTCCTGACCTGCTTTTATTGATTTGCAAAAGATATTTTCAAATGTTTCAGATTTTTTTTGAACGCATATGACATACATAAGATAAGGATTTCCTAATGGTAGGTCACCTTTTCTCAAACCACTTCGGATTTTTTTGTACAAAAACTTGTTTAATTGTTCTATATATGTATTACTCAATATATCTACATACATCTGCACAAATATCCTGATTTTTTCCTGCTCTCTGTCTTCTTCAATTAGCATATGCACATTTTCTTTTAATTCACCTACACTTTCCCTATACTCCCAGCTACTTCCTCTGAATTGATTCCTAAAGCTTTTTTCCACTCTATAAATCCATTCTCTGTACGAAAGTTCTCTCGGATAGACCAATATCTCATATCCATCTTCTTGTTTTTCTCCCGGAATTATAATTTTTTTACGACATATTTTTTTCAGCTTTTCGCTTCTAGTGTTATTAATAACTCTAGTATAATATGTTAAAAACACCAAATTCACACAACTATTAACGCAAATCCAAACTGTAATTGCGATATAAATCCGTAATCTAGCATCTTCGTTCATGCCAAATATTCCATTCATATCTATATAACGAATATAAAAACCATTTAACAAGTTCAAGCATATCACACTAATCTGTATAATTGACACAATTTGGCAAAAATAAAAACCTTTCAAATTTGACATTTTTCTATATATATTTCTCTTATAATTTTTCCTGAAATGTCCTTTTACAAATAACGGATTTGAGGCATTCTCACGCATTGCAATTCGAGTATTTTCATCACTAAAAATATTCCCTCCCTTACTATACGGCCTAAGCATGTGTCTCTGACACCCTTTACAAATTATATCAATCGCCAATATAACTACTATGATTTCTTTTATTAACTCCAACACATCTTTTCACCTAATTCCTTTCAGATGAAGATTCGGGATAACATCATACGATCTTATATACACGCTTTACAATTGATTTGTCTTTTCCATAATACAAATGTGAATATATCGTAACTTTTCCATTATATCTCCGTTCTTCTCCTATAATCGGTCCCATATAACCAGAATATCCTTTTGAGACACCTCTTGAAGCCCCATTTCCTCTTACTGTCGAACTAGTCATATTATAAATTCCTCTTTTAGTTTTTCGTTTGAACTGATTTCCTGCAATTTCATTTAACTGCGTTCTTATATTTATGTCCTTTACTTCAGCATTACTACTAACTTTAAATTTCCATTTAGCTTCTATGCCTGCAAAGTCATTTCCTTTGCCACCAAAATATGCAAGAGCTCCACTAACTGTAGCCTGACACGCAATTTCCATACCATCATCTTCGTTCATAATTCCACTTATCACACTTGTTGCTACATTTGTGACAATTTGCCATCCTACCGTTGCAGCACTCGCACCTACTGCCATTACAATACCATCTAACGTAGCCTGTGCAACAGTTTTCATGTTCAACTCTTTTTTTTCAAATACTAACTGATAACCGAGAGAAATTCCAGCACCGACTGCTCCGGCCAATAACACCTGCCATATATTACCCTTACTATCGCTTCTTACAATTGGATTCTGGTTACAATAAATATAAAGATTTCTATTATGAAAAGTTTCTAATGATGCTTCCACTGTTGTTATTGCATCAGACCCAATAAACCTTCTCAACCCCGGGTCATAATACCGGTTTTTGAGATAGTACATTCCTGTTTCATTGTCGTAATAATAACCTCTGTAGCGGAATGGGTTCTGGATGCCTACGGTGTCTTTGAGGCTGCCGGTAATGCTTAACAGTTTTCCCCAACTGTCATAAACATAGTTTACTACAGTTTTTCCAGAATCGTCAACCAGTGCCACAATATCATTCTGAACATTTCTCACGTAGTAATAGTATTTTCCAGCAATAATTATTGCCACAAGATTTGCACCTGAATCATAAACATACCATGTAGTCCCTCCATTACAGGTTTCAGACGCAAGCAGATCTCCTGCCATATGATAATTTGTGATAACGCCATCCACCACTTTCTTCACTCTGGCACCGGTATGATCATAAAAATACTGAGCTTTTCTACCATTATCTACACAGGCAAGTTTACGTCCCATCGTCCATGTGTAAACAGTATCTCCCCTGGTAAGCATATTGCCGACTGCATCATAAGTCATGGCAGTACCATCCCAATTCAGGAGCTGGTCTTTCCATGTGCTACTGTATGTACCAGTTTCCTCGTGAACCGGAGTTTCCGGTAAGGTTCCCTCGGTGTACGCATATTCTTTTACAGACTTCAGATTGCCACCCTGATCGTATGCATAGACAATTGTTTTGTCCTGGCTCTGACTGTTTTCACGAATCAGCTGATTACGTTCATCATACTGGAAGGTGTCTTTTAAAATTTTCTCTGTCGAACCCTTATGTGGTACTCTTTGAATTTCCGTAATATTTCCGTTTCGATCATATTTATAACTGTAGCTGCATTCCTGTACATCCATTTCAGACGGTAATGCGTATTCTTTATTTTTCTCTGCATCTGGATATTTATATGTCATAGACATACTTGTATCACCGTTCTCCGCAGAAAAACTTTGTTTGGTTACTCTTCCAAGATTGTCATAATCTGTAGATCTGGTAAATTTACCTGCCATACGAACTTCTTTTTCTCGTCCATCCTTATCATAGGTATATCCTGTTGTCAGTTTTGCTCTGCCATCTGTATGGAACATTCTGATCATCTGATTATTTGCATCATAAGTATATTCATAGCATACGCCGCTTTCGTCACGTACACGCATCAGTCGGTCAAGGAAATCATAATCCAGTTCATAAGTTTTGCCAGATAAATGATTTGTCACCTTGCAAAGGTTTCCCTCTTTATTATAAATATAACTGTTCAGTCGCTGTTCTGATGATCCTGCTGGCTTCAGATAGCTTATAGAAAAACGATCCTGTGTGTCGTAAGTGTAGCGAATTTCATCGCCATTTGCATAAATTGTTTTCAGCAGCTTTCCATTCTGTGCTTCGTACTCATAAGAAATCACCTGATTACCTGCAATTGATACAGCAGTAGTATTTCCAAACACATCATAGGTAAATCCATAATTGAATCCATTATGCTCAATCCCCGCAAGCCTGTCTTTTGTGTAGGTGTAGATGTTTTTTACCACCTGTTTTTTTCCATTTTCCACTGGTCACGTTATGTTTTTTGTCATATGTGTAAGTGTATTTGCTTCCCTTCGGATCTGTAATACCCGTCAGATCACTTCCGGCATTGTACTCAAATTTTGTTGCATTCTTCTGAGAATCTACCGCTGAAACCAGGTTGTTCTTATCATCATATGTATAGGTCTGTCCAAACTCTTCACGATAAAGAGACAGACCGTCAAAATACGCTGTATTTGCATTTTTGCAATAAGTATAGGAAATTTTTACTTTGCTGTAGTCTTTCTTGGCGACATAAATATCACTCAGGAACTGCCAGTCCAGAATATCCGGGCTGAAATTTGTGTAATGCACATCAGTTGTGTCATCTGCTGCCACAAAAACAACTTCGACACCAAATCGGCGATTCTTATCATTGTCTGTTTCCGGAAGACAGGTTCCCCTTCCCCATGCGTTTACCATGAAGGTATCGCCTTTCTTTCCTGTAAGATCCAGAACCTTTGTCAGTCGTTTGGATACTTTCGGCTCACCCATAAAGCGGAAAATATGTTTTTCCAGTCCTCCGACACCTTCTGTGACTGTTTCTGATGCCAGACGGTATACTGCCGGTTCCTGCTTTAATGTGCAATATCTGGATGGGACAAAGCAGAATCTTCCACCCCACTGAATTGCATACCATTTTGTGCCGGATTTCATCAGGACTCCTCGCAAAAGGATATTTTTCCCTTTTTCCAGAGTAGTAAGCACCTTACCGGAAAGTGAAGGAGAATCATACAGCTTATCCTCCTGTGACATTGTTCCTGATGGATAATTTCTGCATAAACGAATCACAGATTCTTCCTTCATGTATCCGGTATAGCGTTTTTTATCAATCTGCATTCCCAGATAGAGCCAGTTTTTTCCATCCGCATCTGTTTTTACAGAACGCACCGCCGCACATGTTCCTCTTGGAATTGCTTCTTCTACAATGCTTCCGCTGTCCGATGCTGAAGATCGTAAAACCGCACCGGAAACTCCAACCACTGCCGAATGGTCTCCTGTATTGCCTCCCAGATACGCAGTTGCATGACCACCATGAAGATATCCCCGCTTTCCTGCCGCAGTACGTACCTTGTACCAGTAGATATCTTCATTTTTCTCATAACAGAGTGCATACAGATGTGTACCTTTTGTCACTTCCACAACCTTTGTGCCGTTTAAGGATGGAGTTGCATAGACTGTACTCTTTGCAGCAGACACGACGATTGCACTCTGCACCGGAATAATATTAGAGGTTCCAACAGAAGTCAGTCCATCCTCAAAACTTCCTGTTTTTGTAAAACCAGATGTGATTCCAAGATGGAAGTCTCCATTATCCACCAGATTGCAGCGGCTGACTGTACTTCCTGTTTCCAGCTGTGCCATATCACCATATACTGTGCAGATCGTATGCATTGCCACCAGATAAACTCTCACAGAAGTTTTTACAATATCTGCCGGAAGTGTAAATGTTTTGTGCAGATGGATAAAATCTGTTGTTGTCGATTTCAGCTGTTCACTGTCTTCGTAATGCCATACATTATCCTTATCCTGATATCTTGCTCTCAGGAACACTGCACCATCTGATGCTCGATCCATTTTTGTAACTTTTACAAACATGGAAGCTGTGTATGTCTGTCCTTTGAGAAGTGACACATCCTGATACCAGCATACAGATCCTGTCTTTGCCGTGCTCTCCAGTTTTAATGATCGATTGCCAACTTTACATAACGCAGTATTCGTATTGATTTCAGTCTTTCCGCTGCCATCTGAACTGATTTCTGTTTTCCAGCCACACGTTGCAGCCTGAATGATCGGATCTTTCAGAAGCTGAACAACATTTGTCTGTAACTTTGTTGCATTTTCCAGGCAATTCAC
Organism: Blautia sp. OM07-19; assembly: GCF_003481595.1. Lineage (NCBI taxonomy): Bacteria > Bacillati > Bacillota > Clostridia > Lachnospirales > Lachnospiraceae > Blautia > Blautia sp. OM07-19. The sequence goes on along the minus strand of NZ_QULA01000046.1, from coordinate 9,883 downwards.
ATGATTTCCACTGCGGTTATATTTTCCACTGGCTGCATGTCCGAATCCATCATGAATGTGAATCAGGTTTCCGCTGTTGTTAAAACGGTATATTTCGCTTCGTTTTTTATTGTCTGTAAACTTCGTGCTGTTGTATCCATAAGTCAGAGACAGACTGTTGCCCTTCTGTGTTCCGGCATATTCTGTAATACTCTTTACACGATAAGGTTTTGTTCCATAATAACCGTATTTTACAGAATATCCGTCAATATTATGAACTTCTGTCAGCATATGATTTCCATTGTAGACGTATTTTACTTTTTCGCCGTCAATATCTGTAATGCCTGTAAGATTGCCGCTGCAGTAAGTAAATGTCTTTTTATTTCCGGAAGGACCTGTAATCTGTGTCAGTGTAGTACGTTTTCCATTATTGTCTAACAGGTAATCAAGCGTTGTTTTTCTTCCTGATCCATCTGTAATGGAAATGATTCTCTGCTCTGCCCAGGATATGGATAAACAATTTCCATTTTTATCCTGAACTTTTACCAGCCATCCATTACGGAACCGGAGCTGATTATCTTCTTTGTCATGAATTACAAGCTGCTCTGTTCCATCCGTGTGAATTGTGAGAGTCTGCTCCAGACCAGATTCGTCTTTCCATTTCTTCTCAGTAGAATCATAATAAAAATAATGAATCGTACCATCTCCGTCTGTATGTTTGTAATAATCAGTGCCTCCAATCTTTGTTTTTACCAGTGTCTGATGATAGTTCAGTGCAAATCCATATCCATATCCCAGATCTGTGGCACAGTTGTTACTGTTATACACATGCGAAAGTGCCATAGGCTCAAGGCTGCCTTCTGTGTTCATCGTGTCATGAATCATGATCAGATTTCCATTATAATCATTCACATGAACTGTCCCGGCTCTTCCCGCATCCTGACTGTGATAAGTCCAGTAATCTTCCAGACCAGAATAGTTCACATAAGAAATATCAATTCTCGGTCTCATATCCTGGTATCCATTGTCACAATCGGATGAAAGAAATTCTGTATATCCAGATAATTCATAATCGTCTTTCAGCATCAGACCATAGTTTCCACCATTCTGATACCAGTCTTTCACCATACGGGTGATATCCATGGTGATATATTTCTGTTTATCGCCTTTATAACAGCACAGATCTTCTATTGTTTCAGAGTACAGCGGCTTATTATACCAGTTAATAGAATTCGAGTTCCATGCATGAAGAACTTTATGTACTTCTACAGTACGTTCTTTGTTGTCCTCTGCCAGAGATACAAGCACCAGTCTGGCACTCACTACCATATCTCCGGTTTTCATTTCAGGAAGCTCAAAACGTATAAAGCTTCTCTGTACTTCATCTCCTCCCATCGTTTTCAGAATAATACTTTTCTGAAAATTATCCTCTTCATACAGAGAATCCACATGGGCATCATAGATTTCGGAAGCTTTCTTTGATGTAGTTGTTACCGGGTCGATCACAACTGGGTAGATACGTTCCTGGGCTTTCAACCACATCTGATTCGGGAGAAATGTAATGCGGCAAATATTCTCTTCCAGATTTTCTGATTTAAGAAGAATCGCTTCTGTTTTTTGTCCTGCTGCATCTCTCATGCATGGTGCATGGACACAAAATACTTCTTCTCCGTCTGTATCCAGAAAATGCACACAGTTATTTTCCAGAACAGGAGTTACTTCTGTCATCTGGTATAACATTGCGTATTCTTCTCTGACTGCTTCCGGGCTGTGAAGAATAATGTCTTCTTTAAGTCCTTCGCCATGCACTCTGCACTGCAGATCCGTGTTTTCAAAAATCCCCGGATATGTAACAAGATTATCTTCTGTTTTTTCAGCTTTAACAGAAGCCGCTGCACCTTCCATTCCCCATCGTAGAGCACAGGTGTCCATTGTAAGTGATGCCGTTGCTGCCGGTTCTGCACTGTCCATCAGCTGAATCGCCAGCTTGCCTTTATTATTGCAGAATTTTCTGTTTCCCGTTCCGCCAATACTTCTTCCAAATGCAACTTCCTCTAATGTGTCATCCATTTCTTTCCAGCTTCCATCCTCATCTTCATAATGGACTGGTTCCATATAGATTTCTACTGTTCGGGAGTGATCCTGATTTTCGAACACCTTACGGTTTGCTGTACGTTTCTCTTTTAATTCTGAGCGTGTAATTTTTTCTTTTGTCATTTGTATGTTCTCCTTTTATATGATTTTATTTTAGATAATGTAAATTTTCCGGAATTAATTTACATTTAAAATCATATATTAAGAACATGTGTTTGTATACATCAAAACAGATTGCTTTGTTACCAGTTATGATATGTTTTTATATTCCAGGATTCCATTTTTAATTTTGCAGTACGCGGTTTAAAATATCTGCGAATGGCTCCATAGCGTTTTTTACTTCCTGGACGGTGTTGGTCTGGGCTCCGGCTTCGACGAGGACGGATCTTGGGCGCAGGTGGAGGTTGTAACGGTATCCGGCGAGGTAGATACCTCTGTAAAAATCTGGATAATACTGTGCCGCCTGGTATTCCATCTGGAATGAAAACGCCAGGTTGTCCTGAATATATGGATTTGGCAGATAATCAAGGTTTCCTCTCGCGGTCGTATAACTCAAGCCATTGTAAAACATGATCTGCGCAGTCGGTTTTCCGTTGATCTCAGTCACAAGATGCCGGTTCTCTGGCACGCCGTCACGGTGGAGGTCGATCACAACTTCTATCGAAGGATTTTCTTCCAGAATCATTTCCAGATACGGTCCCGCATAATCATAGGCGGCACTGCGGTCCAGCTCGCCGCTTTCCATATCGAAGGCTTCTGTCACGTGAATCACCTGATATCCGTAGTTTTTAGCCAGTAGTTCTGTCAGGTAATTTCCCACACCGATGATCGTATCTTCAACCGCGCCTTCTCTTGAATCCGCAAAAGCTTCCTGCGAATGTGTATGATAGAGCAAAATCTGCGGTTTCGCGGCATCTTTCTGTATGGTCAGGTCTTCTCCGAGAAGTTCTGCTGCATTTAACTGATCTGCATTTGTGGTGGTCTGCGAATCCACGATGAAAAACTGATTCATGAGGTAGTCATAATCTGCGAGGGTCTGCGGTGAGAGGTCGATGCGCGGTGCAGGCTGTATGCTGTTTGAAGCCAAGATAGTCTGCGTTACTTCCGGTATGACAGTGGCAGGTTTGTCCTGCTGAGATTTATCTGTTTCTTTTTCAGAATCTTTTTCTGTCTGTTTTATATTTTCATCTTCAGAAGGCTCTTTTTGCTGCTGTTTATCCTCTTCTTTTGTCTTTATTTCTGTCTGTGCCTGTCCCGGTTCTGCCTCCGCTGTAACTGTCGACTCTGTTTTCTTCACACCTTCTGTCGTCTCTGTTGGCTCCACATCTTCTGTTTTTCTCTCTACATCTTCAGCTTGTCCCACAGAATTCTCCGCCACGGCTTTCTCCTGCTCGTCCCGCACCTCTTCATTCTCTTTTTCCACCATCGCGCCGAGAGATTCTGTATGGTTTTCCACAATCTTCGCATACGTATCGGGATCTTTCCGCTGGAAATCATGGGCAGCTTTCCGCTCAAGAAATCGAAACAGCGGCAGCTGCCTATACACATTTTTCTGCAGGATAAAAGAACCCGGCATCACTGCCAGCACAGCAAAAAAAGCCAGGCATATGAGGGTACAGATCGTCTTCCGGGTTCTTGTCACAGAATCACCTCTTTCAAGGTATCCTATGATAAAAATTCCGGAATTATGCCCGTTCCTGTTACTCAAAATCACACTTCAGAAAAAGCGATATTCAGCCCTTCTGAAATCGTAAAGCTCAAATATTTCACTGTCTCGTCCACATCCTTCGGTGTCACAAACATACTGTAAAGATTCGGTGTGATCATCTCCTCCAGAAATTCCTTCTGTTCCGTTTCCTCCAGTGCATCCAGAAGATGCTCCATCGAATCATGCACGATCGTCGCCGCATCTACAACTGTCGGCACACCGATCCCGATCACTTTTACCTGAAGATTTTCTTCCGTGAGACCATTCCTGTGATTTCCCACACCAGATCCCGGGTGGATTCCCGTATCTGTGATCTGGATCGTCCGGTTCAGTCTTCGCACACTCCGCGCTGCAAGTGCATCGATTGCAACCACCACATCCGGTTTCGTCTCTGAAACAATGCCCTGCACGATCTCTGCCGTCTCCATTCCTGTCTGCGCCATAACACCCGGCACGATCCCGCTGACGCAGTGTATTTTTTCCTGCCCGATCCCGCGAAGCCCGTACTCCCTGATAAGATGCCGTGTCATATGAAGATTCTCAATCACATGCGGTCCCAGTGCATCTGCTGTGATCGCTGCGTTTCCAAGCCCCACCACAAGGATTGATTTTTCCTTTTCCAGATTGATCAGTTTCCTCAGATGCCGTGAGATCTCCTGTGAAATTTCCCTGTGATAATCCTCATCCGCATTTGAAAGATCCGGAGCTTCTATTGTGATATAATTTCCCTGCGGACGCCCCATTGACTTTGCCCCGTTTTCTGTAACGATCTTTACGACCGTTGTCCTGATATCTTTTTCCTCATCGTAGTCTTCCTGGATCTCCACACCCCGGATCTCCGTATTTTCCTGTGCAAACCGCTCCGTTGTTTCCAGTGCAAGATCTGTTCGAATCCTTCTGCTGCCAGCCATATCGTATCCTCCTGATGCTGTGATTTGTTATGTTTCCCGTACCTGTTCAGCAGGCATTATCCTGCGTAATTATGATGGCACTGAACCATCACTATTACTTTTTGTAATTCCCGGAATAATTATGTACAAAAATCCAGAGATAAATCGGGGCATACTTTCAAAGTTGCTATATTCTGTCATTTTTTTGACATTTATGGATTTTCCTATTGACAATCCAGGATAAATATAATAATATATATAAGCATGTTTACAGGAACGCCCGTGTCTGTTTCTGTGACAACGACACATTATTATAAATCTGAAATGGAGGTGTACCAATTGGCTAACATCAAATCTGCAAAGAAAAGAATTTTAGTAAACAGAACTAAAGCTGCTAGAAACAAATCTATCCGTTCTGCTGTTAAAACTTCCATCAAGAAAGTAGAAACTGCAGTTCAGAAAAACGATAAAGCTGCTGCACAGGCTGCTCTTACAGAGGCTATCTCTACAATCAGCAAAGCAACATCTAAAGGTGTTTATCACAAAAACAACTGTGCAAGAAAGATTTCCCGTCTGTCTAAAGCTGTCAACAGCATTGGCTAATTCAGGAAATTACAGTTTTTAATTATAAGCTTATAATTAAAAGGACAGTCACAAACCGTCAGTGACTGTCTTTTTTTATTTCTATAATAAAAAAACTGCCGCGCGCACCATGATACCGACTATAGTATCTGCGAATGGCAGTTTATTATTCTCTCTTTATCAGCCTCCAAGCTCCACCATGCGGTTAATGCAGCGGCCGGCTCCTTCCATTACATTCTCCGGAAGTTCGATCACTTCTCCGCCTGTTCCTTTGAGGCAGTTGTAAATATCCATCAGAGTGGTGATCTTCATGTTCATACAGGTCAGCATGACAGACAGTGGATAAAATTTCTTATCCGGGCATTCGAACTGTAAATGTTCTACGATGCTGTTCTCTGTTCCGATGATGAATTCTTTGTTCGGAGATTTTTTTGCAAAATCCATGATTCCTGTTGTGGAACCAACGTAGTCGGCTTTCTCTACGACTTCTTCACGGCATTCCGGATGTACCAGAAGAAGTGCGTCCGGATGTGCCTGTTTTGCTTTTTCGACATCTTTGGCACTGACTACGATATGTCTTGGACATCCACCTTTGTAGAATGCGAATGTTTTCTCCGGAAGTTTCTCAGCTACGAAGCGTCCGAGGTTCGGGTCCGGGATAAAAAGGATCTTGTCGTTTTCCAGTTTGCTGCAGATCTGGACTGCGGAAGAAGAAGTCACGCACACGTCGCACTCTGTCTTGAGTTCAGAAGTTGTGTTAATGTAGGCAACAACTGCATGATCCGGATACTCTGCCTTGAGTTTGCGAAGGCCTTCCAGGTCAAGCTGCTCTGCCATTGGACATCCTGCAACCGGGTTTGCAAGCCAGACTTTTTTGTCCGGGCTTAATACTTTGCAGGTTTCTGCCATAAAACGCACACCGCACATGATCACGCCGCTGCAGTCGCTCTTGGCAGCCTGCACGCTGAGTCCGTAGGAGTCTCCCATATAATCTGCAACTTCCAGGATCTCCTGTCCCTGATAAGCATGTGCAAGGATGCAGACATCCTGCTCTTTTTTCATACGCAGGATCTCCTGCTGAATTTCTTTGATCGTCATAACTTTATCTTTCCTTTCCCTGTAGTCTGTTCCCAGGGCTGAAGCGGTGCAAGGAATCCTGCCTCTCCCAGTTGTTTCTCGATCAGATCAAGTCTCTCCTCACTGGATGCCTCGATCAAATGGTAATGATATCCGGATGTGGCACTTGAAAGTACCGTTGAACGGCTGTTCCTGAGTGCTTCTGCAAATTCATTTACATCCTGTCTGGAACGGATATCCATCTCAGCCGTAACTCGTCCGTAAACACGGTGGCTGATGCTTATATTTTTGACATGACCGCCACAGTCCACGATCAGATTCAGCTCCTCCGCTGCTTTGTCCTGACTGTGGCGTACCTTGAATTCTCTTGTAAAACTACTGTCCTGCTGTATCACATATCCTTTTGTTGTAGAGAGGATTCCTGGCGTAGATGCCCGGATCACTGCCAGATCCTGTACAATGACCTGACGGCTGACCCCAAATCTGCCTGCCAGTTCTCTCGCTGCCACCGGGGCATCCGCATTGTGGAGGATCTTAAGGATTTCTCCACGTCTTTCCGCGGTGTTCATAAGATTCCCTCCTCTCACACTGCATGAAGATTCTTCATGGAAATGTCAAGGATCGGTGCGGAATGTGTCAGGGCACCGCTGGAAACAAAATCAACGCCGATCTCGCGGATCTTCTGGATATTTTCTTTTGTGATATTTCCGGAACACTCTGTCTGTGCTCTTCCGTCGATCAGTTCAACTGCCTGTTTCATTACTTCCGGTGTCATGTTGTCAAGCATGATGATGTCTGCTCCTGCCTCTACTGCTTCTTTAACCTGATCCAGAGTCTCTACCTCGATCTCGATCTTGCGGACAAACGGTGCGTAAGCTTTTGCCATCTGAACGGCTTTTGTGACACTTCCTGCTGCTCCGATGTGGTTGTCTTTAAGAAGAACTCCATCAGAAAGATTATATCTGTGATTACAGCCGCCTCCGACTCTTACTGCATATTTCTCGAATACACGGCAGTTTGGTGTGGTCTTACGGGTATCAAGAAGAGTTACATTGCTTCCCTCGAGAAGTTTTGCAACCTGTCTGGTGTAGGTCGCGATACCGCTCATTCTCTGAAGGTAGTTGAGTGCTACTCTCTCTCCGGAAAGGAGAACACGGATGTCACCTGTTACCGTTGCCATCAGATCACCTTTTTTGACTTCATCACCGTCTTTGCAGTGAAAATCGATCTCTGTTTTTTCGTCAAGGATTGTAAATACTCTTGCGTAAATGTCAAGACCTGCTACAACACCATCTTCTTTTGCGATAAGGTCTACGGTTCCCTTAGTTGCAGTCGGCATAACTGCGTTTGTGGAAACGTCCTCGCTTGTGATATCTTCCTGTAATGCCATGCGGATCAGCTGATCTGCCTGCATTTTCATTGTAATTTCGTTCATGCTCTTTTCATCCTTTCGATTTCATTCCATACCATTTTGTGATAGCCGTCGAGGATCGCATCGCGGTCTTCGTACATGCTGGTATCTATTGTATTGACCGGGCATTTTTCCGGTTTTCCTGCAAATATAATATCATCTGCTGCCCTTCTTGCAAAGACCAGAGATTCCAGAAGTGAGTTGCTTGCCAGTCGGTTCTTGCCGTGAACGCCGTTGCAGCTTGTCTCACCGCAGGCATAAAGCCCCTTCATGGAGGTGCGGCTTCCGAGGTCTGCCTGGATTCCTCCCATGAAGTAATGCTGTGCCGGAACTACCGGAATCGGCTCTTTGCGTGGGTCAAAGCCCTCTTCCATGCATCTGTGGAAAATATTCGGGAAGTGTTTCAGGATCGTTTCTTCGCCGAGAGGACGCATGTCTTCCCAGACAAATTCTGTGTCGTCTTTCTCCATCTGTGTGAAGATTGCCTGGCTTAAGAGGTCACGTGGCTGAAGTTCTTCTGTGAATCGCTGTCCGTTCTTATCGTACAGGAGTGCTCCCTCGCCTCTTACAGATTCGGAGATCAGGAAGCGTCTGCCTGGTTTGTGGGAATACAGGGTTGTCGGGTGGATCTGCACGTAATCCAGATGTTCGAGTACTACCTGATGTTTCATTGCGATTCCGAGACCGTCACCGGCGATGTGCGGGAAGTTGGTGGAGTTTTTGTAAAGTCCGCCGAGACCGCCGCAGGCAAGGACTACATATGGAGAGCGGACCGGATATACGTTATTCTTCTCATCCATGATGATAACACCGCCGCAGATGTTGTCCTTTGCGATCAGATCGACCATGGTCATGTATTCGCAGATCTCGATGTTGTCCCTAGTCTGGGCTTCGCTCAAGAGTGTCTGAGTGATCTGTTTGCCTGTGACATCCTCGTAAAAAAGGATTCGTGGCTGTGAGTGTGCGCCTTCTCTGGTGAATGCGAGTTCGCCATTTGCATCACGTTCGAAGGTGACATTGTGGCGGATGAGATCGCGGATGATGCTGTTGGAACTGCGGATCATGAGGTCTACGGCTTTTTTGTTGTTTTCGTAATGGCCTGCACGCATGGTGTCTTCAAAATAGTTGTCATAGTCTTCTTCTCCGCGGAGCATGCAGATTCCGCCCTGTGCAAGAAAGGAATCAGACTGGTCTGCCTGTTGCTTTGTGATCATCAGAACTTTCATCCTGGAAGGCAGATTCAGAGCGCAGTAAAGCCCTGCGGCTCCGGTTCCTACTATTATGGCGTCGTAATATTCTTTCATTTCTTTATCCTCTTGCCGGATAATCCGGACTTTCCTTTTATCATTTCCGCCAGTATACCACCAGACATGATAGGTGTCAAGACACCTGTGTATATTGTTATAAGGGTAGGGGGACGTTGCGGGGGAGAGGGAGTCAGTCAGGGATGCATCTGCAGGAGTCCCTCTCTCCCGCAACTCACACTATCCCCCCAGCCAATATAGCACCTCCCAAAGCGGACGCGGGGTCCCACGAGCGCTTCGCTGCGTGGGACCCCGCTGAGAGTGGTGAAATAAATCTCTTAACGACATGTTGGGGTTATAGGTTGACTGGTGCTCATACAAAAATAAATTTGTATCAATAATAAACGCCAGGTCATTCTTCATTCCCATATAAATCGCATTCTCAAGTGTCACAATCTCCAGATCATCTGCATTCTCATACGCTGTTCCATTAATTGCATTATACAGAGATAACAGATTCTTACGATCCGAAAACAGCATCCGGAACACCGTATCTTTGTACTTCCTGTTCGCTGTCAGTGTAATTTCCGTTTTTCTGATCTTCTTTGCAGTTACTTTCCGGTTCTTTCTTTTTGCCATAGGCAGTACCTCCTGTTATACACAGGAATCCAAGAACGTATCGTGCTATTTTCATCACCACTTCGAACCCCTGCTTTCTGAATTTAATTGGATTTAAAAGCATGGATTTCTGAAATGATTTTAGAAAATAAATAGACGGCAAAAATGCCCTGAACTTTTGAGAAATATGCTTTGTTTTATATTAGCATCCTTTTCGTCTTCAGTGAATCAACAACTCTATCCTCACACGACTGAAGTCGCGTGCTTCCGGACGCTTTAG
>NZ_QULA01000045.1:0-19023 GCF_003481595.1 Blautia sp. OM07-19 | reverse complement strand
TAAAGCGTCCGGAAGCACGCGACTTCAGTCGTGTGAGGATAGAGTTGTTGATTCACAAATATCTTTTTGAAAATAAAGAACAGCAGAATATTCAGTCTGAATATATTCAAAAAACCGGAACACAGGCAGAAGAAGAAAGTCGCAGAGTTGAAGATCTGGAAGAAAAAATACGTGACTGCTATGGCAAAAAAGGAAAACTGGAGAGCCAGATTGAGGTGTACAGCCGCCAGGAAGAGCAGTTTAATACCCGTTATAAGGAAGAACTTGTGCGGAATATTGTGGGAGCTTATGAAGCCGGAACGCTGGAAATTCGACATCAGATCTATGAGCAGGAGTTGACCAGAATCGTAAGAGAACGTACAGAAAGTCAGAAGAAACTGGAATCCGAAAAAGAGATGATTCGAAGCCAGGAGCGCAGCCTGGAAGATAAAAAAGAAGCACTGGTTCATAAAAAAGCAGAGATCCAGAGACAGACAGAAGTATATCAGCTTTATGAGAAAGAACTGGAAACAAGGAGAAATATTCTTAAGTATCTGGACATGGAAGCAGGATATCTTCTGGATCGTGACAGAATTCTTAATGTATCAGAGCGAAAGCTGAAAGAGCTGGAGGAACTGCGAAGAAGCCTGGAAAAAGAAGAGGATATTCTGGAGAAAGAGTATCAGAATCTTACCAGTGGAAAGGTTCTGGAACTGCCGGAAGATTTGAAAAAAGAACTGGATAATCTGGGTATTCATATCGTTTATGGTATGGAATGGCTCCAAAAAAACGGCTATTCACAGAAGAAAAACCAGGAACTTGTGCGAAGAAATCCATTCCTTCCATATGCACTGATCCTGTCCGGACAGGAGATGGAAAAGCTGGCAAAGAGCGGCAGAAATATCTGTACGTCTTTTCCGGTGCCGATTGTAGAAAGGGAAAAAATCGAAGAAATCCAGGAGAAATATACAGATAAACTTGTACATTTTCCGGGAATCAGCTTCTATATTCTGTTTAATGAAAATCTTCTGGATGAAGAAAAACTTCAGGAAATGATATGGGAGAAAAAACAGGAACTGGAAAAAACTGCACAGGCAGTAAAAGTCCGCAAAGCAGAATATGCAGAGTATTTTCAGAGACAGGAAGTGCTCAAGAATCAGTCTGTAACAAAGGAAAAATGGCAGGAAATCCAGGAGATTCTGGATAAGCTGAAAGAAGAAAAACAAAATCTTGAGAAAGATATTCTGGAAACGGCACAGAACCTTGACAGACTAAAAAAAGAACACGAAGAATTGCAGGATTTCATTGTAAAAACAGGTCTGGAAATTCAGAACCAGAAACAGCGTATCGCGGATTTTGGACAGCTTGAAAAGGATTATGCGATATACGAAAGCAACAGAGCAGCTCTGGAAAAATGTAAAAAAGAAGAACAGCGTTTTCAGGAAAAGCAAAAGCTGGCGAAGGAGCGGCAGGCAAAACTTCTGGAAGAACAGAAAACGGCACAAAATACGTTAAATATTTTGGAACGGGAAGCCGAAAAACTCAATGAGAAATACACCAGATATGCTACATACGAAAAGGCCGGGCAGTATACTCTGCCGGAAGAAATATCTGTAGAACAAATGGAGGCACGTTATGAGGCTATCACTTCTGTCCTTTCTCAGGAACTGAAAGACCTGGAAGAGCGGGAAACCAAAGCTTCCGGCCGTTTCCAGAGAGAACAGAATGAACTTGAGCATCTTCAGAAAAAATATCGGTTGAAACCAGTGCAGTGGGCGGATGTAATCTATGACAGAAAAGAGGAATCACATCAGGAAGTGATTCTAGAAGACTTTCAAAGAAAAATCCAGACAAAAGATATGCAGTGGAATGACGCAGACAAAAAGGCAGCAGTTGCTCAGAGCAAGAGTAATGATCTGCAGAAAAGAATCCACTCTGTATGTGGAGAAGAAAAACCACTGTCCAGGAACGAGATCCAGGGACAGGACTTTGAAGCACGAAGGAACCAGCTTCTTTACCAGAAGAAAGAAGAGAAAAGACATGCTGATTTTCTGGCCAAAAAAGTTCGAAGTTATGAAGAAAACCTGACAGCACTTTCTGAATATAACGAACTGATTCCAGTAGAAATGGAGGAACGAGATCCGGTTTCGGATACTCTGACTTCAGAAGAACTGCGAAATCTCAAGGGAATTCTTATTCGTGATTATAACCAGAAAATCAGAGAAACCCGGCAGAAGAAAGAACAGATTGTGCAGCTTTTGAACAGAGTTATTCGAATGGAAAGTTTTCAGGATGACTTTTACCGGAAACCACTGGAACAGATGCTGGAGCTTGTCGATGATGCACAGCGTGTTCTGATGCAGCTGAAAACAACTGTACAGTCATTTGACAGCCTTATGCAAAAACTGGAAGTGGATATTTCTGTTGTGGAAAGAGAAAAAGAGAGAATTGTAGAGCTCATGGAAGATTATATTCAGGAGATCCACAATAACCTGGGCAAGATCGACCACAATTCTACAATCACTATCAGAGACAGAAATATTAAAATGTTGAAGATCCAGCTTCCGGATTGGGAGGAAAATGTGGGACTGTATCACCTTCGACTGGAAGACTTTATCGACAAGATTACGAAGGAAGGCGTGGAACTTTTTGAAAAGAATGAGAATGCACAGGAATTTTTTGGTTCCAGTGTTACTACCAGGAATCTGTACGATCAGGTAGTAGGAATCGGAAATGTGCAGATCCATCTCTATAAAATTGAAGCACAGAGAGAATATCCGATCACATGGAAAGAAGTTTCCAGAAACTCAGGCGGCGAGGGATTTTTGTCCGCATTCGTTATCCTTTCCAGTCTTCTGTATTATATGAGACGGGATGATACTGATATTTTTGCAGACAAAAACGAAGGAAAAGTTCTGATCATGGATAACCCGTTTGCACAGACAAATGCTTCACATCTTTTGATTCCGCTGATGGATATGGCAAAAAAGACCAACACGCAGCTTATCTGCCTGACCGGTCTGGGCGGTGACTCTATTTACAACCGTTTTGATAATATTTATGTGCTGAATCTGATTACTGCAAGTCTCCGAAAAGGCTTACAGTACCTGAAAGCCGAACACAAGAGAGGCAAAGAACCTGATGAACTGATTACAGCACGGATAGAGGTTGGCGAGCAGATAGAGATGCTGTTTTGAAATATGTTTAATAACCCAAAAAGAAACTCAAATTATTTGAGTTTCTTTTTGAGTTGCTTGGAATATTCTTGAGTTTCTTGAATAAACTTAAATATAATGTTAAAATATAAAAAAGATCAGGAGGAACTAAAATGACAACTGAAGAATTGATTGAAAAATTAGGTTGGATTCAAAATTTTAAATGTGAAACTCCAACTTTGGAGATAAAAAGTGCAGAACGTGGATGCCCTAAACATTTATATGATTCATTGTCTAGTTTTTCAAATCAGGATGATGGTGGAATTATAATTTTTGGTATAGATGAAAAACAAAATTTTAAAGAAGTTGGAGTATATGACCCTCAGGATATTCAAAAGAAAATAAATGAACAATGCCTGCAAATGGAGCCAGTTATCCGACCACAGATTACAGTTGTTGAAAAAAATGACAAGTATTTTGTTTCAGCAGAAATACCTGCGGCCGATATTTCTGATAGACCTGTCTTCTATCGTGGAAGAGGCAGAGTAAAAGGTTCTTTTGTGCGTGTAGGTGACAGCGATGAACCTATGACAGAGTATGAAGTATATAGTTATGAAGCATATAGAAAAAAATATCAAGATGATATCAGAATAATTGAAAGAGCGTCATTGGCTTCCCTGAACCAGGAAATGTTAGCAGAGTATATGGGATTATTAAAGAAAGGAAAGTCACGACTGGCGGCAATACCAGATAACGAAATATACGAATTAATGAGCATAAAAAAAGGTGATGCAGTTACATTAAGTTCTGTGATGAATTTTAGTCCTTATCCTCAAGCGTATTTTCCACAATTATGTATCACTGCGATAGTTGTACCTGGTAAGGAAATGGGAGAAATTGGAAATCAAGGGGAAAGATTTTTGGACAACCAGCGAATAGAGGGTACTATTTCTGAAATGCTTGAATCTGCGATACAGTTTGTAAATAGAAATATGCGTACAAAAACTATTATTAATCCTCAAACGGGAAAACGAGAAGATAGAACTGACTATCCAATTACTGCAATCAGAGAAGCAATACTGAATGCGTTGGTGCATCGTGATTATAGTATTCATACTGAGGGAATGCCAATACAGTTAATAATGTTCGAAGATAGAGTTGAAATTAGAAATCCAGGGGGGATATATGGAAGAATTCGTATCGATCAGCTAGGAAAAGTGCAGCCAGATACCAGAAATCCGGTGCTTGCATCTGAACTGGAAGTGTTAAAAATTACAGAAAATCGATATTCTGGAATTCCCACAATACGTAAAGCAATGCAGGCATATAATTTACCACAACCAGAGTTTCTGGATGAAAGAGGTAGCTTTATTATAAAAATGTATAAATTTGGAGAAGAAAATAGTGCTACTGAAATAGAAAATTTGGAAGACAGAGAACTAATTCTTTATTGTAAAACGCCGAGGACTAGAAAAGAAATATGCGATTATTTAGGGTTAAGTTCGATTACTTATGCAATTCAGACGCATGTGATGCCTTTAGTTGAAAGTGGATTAATTAAAATGAGCATTCCAGATAAGCCGAAAAGCCCGAAACAGTTGTTCTATTCGGAATAATCTTCTACCAGACACCTATGTCTGACCTCTAAAATACGGGACATCATCCCAGTGGCAGCCAGACACACGTCCTGGCTCCGCTGGGATAATTTGATTCAAAAATACTTTTCCCACCATGCGCCGCGGCAATCTGCTCGACCACATGTAGTCCCAGAATATGCGGTGTATTTTCAGTGGTTTCCTGCAGATTCAGAGCCGCAAGAATTTCCGGGGGATAGCCTTTGCCGTTGTCGATTACTGTCAGGTACAGGAAATTTTCTCGTATTTCAGTTTCGATACAGATCTTGACAGATTCAGAATTATGCCGCACGCTGTTGCTCAACAGGTTTTCGAGAAGCCGAGCGAGCAGGGCACGGTCGACAGAAATCTGCGCGTGTTCGGCGGCATTTGTCTGATTCAGCGTAATTTCGCAGTTTTCTGCCAGGGGACTGTCGTAGAATTGAGCGACCAGTTCACGGAACAGCGGTCCGGCGGTGAAAGTTTCTTTTCGGAGTGGTTGTGCACCATATTCCAGTTTGCTGGTTAGATTCAGGTCGTCAATAAGAGAGCGGAGTTTTTCACATTGAGTACGAATCCCTGCGGCCTTGTGCCGTACTGTATCGGGCAGGGAAGAATCCTGTTCCAGCTGTTCTCCCCATCCAAGGATCAGAGCCAGTGGTGTGCGTACATCATGACTGACACCTGCAATCCACTGTGTTCGCGTGTCATCCCGCCGCACAAGCATTTCATTTCGTTTCTGTAGATGAGAACTGGTCTGATTCAGTTTCTGAGCCAGTTCTCCGGTAAAACCATCTGTCGGTAACTGGACAGTCTGTCCGTCGGCCAGTGCATCCAGCCCTTCCGCTACAATTCTTAAGCGTTTGGTTCCACGCCAGCCAATCCATAAACAAAAGATCAGAACCAACAGCAGCATGCCAAGAATAACCAGTGGGATACCGTGGACGATATCCTGGAGAACATTTGGTGAATTGTAAAGATTATATTTCCAGAGACTTCCCTTGGTAAGACCAGCCACAAACAGACCATAATCTTCGGACCAGCAGAATACCGGATAATCATCCAGATACCAGCGGGAAAAACTGGCGATGTCGCTGGAAGAATAATGGTTATCCAGTTCGTCCGGCAGATTATAATTCCATTTCACGTTTCCTTTTTCGTCAAGGATCATAGCCCATGCATAACCGTCCATCCATTCTTCCGGAGCATGTTCTGCTCCAAAAATCATTCCATTGTCTGTTTCAACCATAGAATCTGCAATTTCGCTATAGGAATATTCGCGTTGCGGCTGGAGATATCCTTCGCGCCAGCTGATCCATCCCAGAAGTGAAATTGTCAGGACCAACAGCAGAAGGACAACACCAACTGCGGTCAGTACATATCGCCAGATCAGTCGGGCAAAAGTTTTCACAGCAGTTCCTCCTTTGCCAGTTTATAGCCAATGCCCCTTACAGTCAGCAGACAGCGCGGCTGGTTCGGATCCTGCTCCAGTTTCTGGCGCAGATGTCGGATATGAACACCAAGGCTGTTTTCATATCCATAGTAATCCGCACCCCAGACAGCAGAGCAGAGGGAATCATAAGTCACGATATGCCCGCGGTTATCCGCCAGTTTGCGAAGCAGTGCCAGTTCTGTAGCTGTCAGAGGAATCGTATCTCCGTTTGAAAGTGTGACAAGAGCATCGTTCAGATCCACGCTTCGATCTGCAAGTTTCAAATCTTTTGACTTTGTGCGGGCGAGTTCTGCGCGATAAGTTCTCAGCAGGATATGCTGAACACGAAGAAGTAGTTCCTGCATCAGAAAAGGCTTTGTCAGGTAATCATCTGCACCAAGTCCGAGTCCAAATAAACGGTCCGCATCGGCATCTCTTGCGGAGAGAAAAAGAGCCGGAACGTCTGCTTTGGCATGCAGGGCACGGAACAGGGAAAAACCATCGCCGTCCGGAAGGTTGATATCCAGGATCATCAGTTCCGGGATCTCAGCTGCAAACAATTTTTTTGCCGCAGCACAGTTCGCTGCGGTCTGAATATGCCTGTAACCTGCACCAGACAACTGCTCGCAGAGCAGATGGAGCAGATCTTTATTATCATCTACGATCAGAATTCGAACTTCATAAATACTGTTCATAATCAGAATCCTTTCAAATCATCAGTCAGTCTTGAATTCAGTTTTACTATACCATACTTTCAAACACTCTATCTGAAAATCCCAAAAACTTAAGCGAAAATTAAGGCAGGATTTGAGGAGGCTTAAGGCAGCCGGTGTAAGCTTTAAATTGTCGAAGAGAAAAATAAACAGGAAAAGGAGAGAACATTATGATTTCTGTTATCGAAACCCACGACCTCTGCAAAAGCTACAACGGTCGTATCGTAGTGGAGCATCTGAATCTGTCAGTACCGCAGGGCTGCGTCTACGGTTTTCTTGGTCCGAACGGTGCCGGAAAATCAACAAGTATGAAAATCCTGCTTGGTCTGGTACATCCGACCAGCGGCAGTGTAAAACTGCTCGGGCAGACGATGAATGAGGAAAACCGCATCGCATTGCTGAGAAAGACGGGAAGTCTGATCGAGTCCCCGTCAGGTTATCTGCATCTGACAGCACGTGAAAATCTTAAGATCATCGCAGACTTGAAAGATATCGACCACAAAGACATTGACCGTGTTCTGGAGATCGTACATCTGACTGCCGACGCAAACCGCAAAGTCGGGCAGTACTCTCTTGGCATGAAACAGAGACTTGGCATTGCAATGGCATTACTTGGCAATCCCAGGCTGCTGATCCTGGATGAGCCGACCAATGGTCTCGATCCTGCAGGAATCCAGGAAATGCGCGGTCTCATTGCATCTATGCCGGAGAGCACCGGAGCGACGGTACTGATCTCCAGTCATCTGCTCGGTGAAATGGAGCAGATGGTCACGCAGCTTGGAATTCTGGATCATGGAAAAATGATATTCGAAGGTTCCCTGCAGGAACTGCGTAAACACAGCCGGGGCGGCATCCAGATCCGGGTACTGGATGTGAAAAAAGGCATTGATATACTGAATCGTCAGGGTATTCTGACACAGCCAATGACACATCATCTCGATATCCTGCAGCTGCCGTCGATTTCTGATGAAAAATTGGCAGAACTGGTCAGAACCCTTTCTGAAAATAATGTCGGAGTTGTCGGACTGACTTCTGAGACAAAAAGCCTGGAAGAAATTTTCCTGAGTCTGACACAGAACGGCAGGGAGGTGGCATGATATGGCAGGTGCTTTTTGTGTAGAATTGCAAAAAGCTCACCGCAGGCATGATCTGCTGTTCTGCCTGCTGGTTCCGTTGATCGTAATGCTGTGGACAGGCAGTCTGTTATCGCCCGGTCCGGATGAACTGGCAAATGCGTACAGCGCATTGTTTTACAGCATCCCGGTTGCCAATGTGCTGATCTTTCCGATCGTGATGGCAGTACTGGCAAGCCGGTTATGGGATATGGAAGTCAAAGGAAGTACCTGGAAACTTCTTTATACTCTGCAGAGCCGTAGGAGTCTGTTCCTTGGAAAAGCTTTGTTTGGCATCATGGAAGTTCTGCTTGTAACCTTTCTGGAAATGGGAGGCGTATTTCTGACAGGAAAAATATATGGTTACACGGAGGCTTTTCCAATCAGTCAGCTTTTTTATCTGACAGGCTGTACACTGGCGGTGGAACTGATGCTCTTTTTTGGAGCATTTCTGCTCATGCTACTGGCTGGAAATCCGCTTCTGGCACTCTGTGCAGGAATCATAGCATCATTAACCGGGCTGTTTTCTGCTTTTATGCCAAAGGTTGTCAGCTATTTTGTTCCTTGGGGTTATTTTGTTCCGCTGGGAACTTATGAAGTTGCGAACTGGGACCAGGCTGCACATACGGTTACTTATGGAACGCGGCCGTACAATTGGGGACTGCTTGTTTTTACTGTGGTACTGGTCATGCTCTTGTTCTATGCAGCATGGCGAAGAGTACAGAAACAGGAGGTGTAAAAGATGTTAAAGCGCTGTATTCAGGCAGAAAACCGAAAACTGCATGCGTCTCCGATCTGGGGGCTGTTTTTTGCACTGCCGCTCATTTCAGCAATATATGGAACTTTTAATTATCTGCAGAATCTGGAAATTCTCAAAGATGGCTGGTACAGTCTCTGGACACAGCATACATTGTTTTATTCGATGTTTTTCTTTCCTGCAATGGTGGCTGCTTATGCAGCTTATCTGTGGAGACTGGAACATCTTGGACACAACTGGAATCTTATTATGGCAAGTCCGGTCAGGCCGATAGATCTTTTTCTGGCGAAATTTGTTGTGGTGGCAAAACTGGCCCTTCTGACGCATCTGTTTGTATTTTTGCTGTATGCATTTTGTGGAAAAGTTTTTGCACATTTTCCGGGATTTCCACCGATGATCCTGCTTGCTTTTCTTCTTCGCGGTGCAGTGGGAGCACTTGCGGTCATTGCGGCGCAGCTTGTGCTGGCTATGGTCATCCGAAGCTTTGCCATTCCGATCTTTCTTGGGCTGGTGGGCGGCATCACCGGTCTGCTGGCAGGGAGCAAAGGTCTTTCTCTGTTCTGGCCCTATGCACTGATGCAGGCAGGCATGAATGCAAACAAGAGTAATGATGTGCTGTCTGGAGGCGGATATATTTTATTCTTTTTCAGCTGTATTTTCTGGCTGGTAACAATGGTTCTAGTTGCTGGAATGTTTCTGAAAAAAAGGGATGTAAAGGCATAAAGTCGTTTCTTAATAACATGGCACATGATATACTACAGGAAGAAACCTGGAATGAAAAAGCATAGATAATAACAGGAGAGGGGAGATCTGAAATGAAAAATATACAGGGAATTCAGTTGATCATGGAAAGCAATGAAGAGTTACTCCCGGATTTTTTTATGGATTTTCCCTATATTTGCTCCTGCGTGGAGTTTGATAAATATATAGATCCGGTCGTGCCCTGGCACTGGCATCATGCAGTAGAATTATTCTATATAAAAAGTGGCAGAGTAGAGTATACAACGCCAAATGGGAAATGGATATTCCCGGCGGGGACAGGCGGGTTTGTTAATTCCAATGTACTGCATTCATCAAGAGTGAGTTCTACAAAGGATGGAACCGTGCAATTACTGCATCTGTTTGATTCGGAACTGCTGACAGGCGGGATATCTAATCGAATAGAAGAAAGGTATATTCGTCCGTTGACGGACAGATCCGGGCTTGAAATGATCTGCCTGTCACCCGAGGATCCCGGGCAGGCGGCTCTTTTGCAGAAGATTCAAGCCGGCTTTGAATTGGAGGAAGGCAGCTGGGGCTATGAGATCACTCTTCGGCAGCTGCTCACAGAAGTATGGCTTGGTTTATTGGAACTGGCATGTGCTGAGACAGAAGATATACACAAAAACAAAGATACCGCTGAAAAAATGAAAGCAATGATGTCTTATATTCAGGATCATTATACGGAGATGATAGCGGTTGACTGCCTGGCGAGGGAAGCGCATATAAGTAAAAGAGTCTGTTTCCGACTGTTTCAGGAGAATCTTCATATGAGTCCACTGGAATATATGAGAGAATACAGACTTCGGAAGGCATGTATGGAACTGATAGAGACAGAGAAATCTATTACAGAGATCGCAAGTGACTGTGGATTTGGAAGCAGCAGCTATTTTGGAAAGCTATTTCGGGAGCATTTCAACTGCAGTCCTGTAAGATATCGTGGAAAATGGCACGATTGTAATAGAAACAGACACGAATAATATAGATTTGCACTGGAAAATGCATTATCCTGTTATTACAAGAAAGAGAGATCTTTTTTCGTATTACACACCATGGAAAGGGGCTGGTCATGAAACCAGCTCCTTTTTCATAAAGGAGGAAATGTATGAATCTGACTTATCGATACAGTGCGATCCAGTTTACACATTGGGCATCATCTTCTGGGGCAGCAGCTTTTGCAACAACGTATCTGTTGAACAAAGGGGTTCCTTCAGGAATGGTAGGATTCCTGCTGGCATTGGCAGGGCTTTGTTCCTGTCTGTCACAGCCAGTTCTGGCATCTCTGGCAGACCGCGCAGAAAAATTTGTCCTGACAAAAATGCTGCTGATCATGTCTGTTCTGTGCAGTGTATGCATACTCCTGCAGTTACTGCCGGGAATTTCTATCATGCTGATGGCTGTTTTGTACATGGTCAGTATCTGGAGCAGTGACGCGATGGTTTCCTTATTAAATGCCATCAGTGTCGCATACAACAATGCGGGCTATTTCGTGGATTATGGCGCAGCCCGGGGAATTGGAGCAGTAGCGAGTGCTGTCTCAAGTCTGATCATTGGCTGGGCGGTAACAGTAGTCATGTAGGAGTTGCCCTGTTTATTGCGGCTATGGTAGCAGCTCCGGTGATTTTCTTTTTTGAAAAAATACGGAAGGTTTTCAGAGACACAACTGTTTTGAAGATAGCAGCCGTTTCTTTTTTCATAAAGGCAGTTGGCTTTTATTTTGCGGGAAATATACAGACGATCTATCTGTTACAGTTCTTTCAGATCTCATCCTACGCGCTTTTGGCACCTGCTCAGGTGTACTATGCAAAAGAGAAAGTCAGAGACAATGATATGGTAAAAGGACAGGCATTTATAACAGCAGCCTATGCGCTGGGATGCGCGGCTGGTAATTTTGCCGGCGGTCAGCTTTTGAGTCAGGGGGCAGGTGCGATTCTTCTGGCAGGTATATGCATGGCGGCGGCTGGAACGGCAATTGTCTTTGCGACGGTAACAAAATCCGATTTCTGTTTATAATGCAGGGTATATATGTTATGATAGATAAATATGTACGATAACATATATTTGAAAAACATAGAGAAGGGACTTTCATTATGAAAAAAGAAAAAGGTAATGCCATTGCACTCCTGCCAATTGGTGTATTTCTCATATTATACCTGGGCCTTGGCATTTTATTTGAGTATGTGATGAAGATTCCGATGGGATTCTATAATGTACCGATCGTGGTCGCATTTCTTGCCGCGATCCTGGTTGCCTGTCTGCAGAACAGGGAAGTAAGTTTTGACAGGAAACTTGAGATCATGGCGCATGGTGTCGGAGACAAAAATATCATCACAATGCTTCTGATCTTTCTCACAGCAGGCTCTTTTGTCGGCGTGGTAGGAAGAAGCAGCGCGGAAAGTGTGGCATATTTTATGCTGACGCTGATTCCGGCGAGATTTTCTGTGGCGGTTTTATTTGTAGTTGCATGTTTCGTATCGGTAGCGATGGGAACTTCTGTAGGCACGATCACACTTCTGGTGCCGATCGCGGCGGCTGTTTCCAGTGCGTCAGGTTTTGATCTCGCATTTTGTGTGGCTTCGGTCATGGGCGGGGCGATGTTCGGCGATAACCTTTCTTTCATTTCCGATACCACGATTGCAGCCTGTAATGGACAGGGCTGTGAGATGAAAGATAAATTCCGTGAAAATTTCTGGATCGCATTTCCGGCAGCACTGATCACACTTGTTCTGATCCTGATCCTGTCTTTTCAGACGGAAATTCAGGGACATGTCAGTCAGTCCTATCATCTGCTCCAGATACTGCCATATGTCCTGGTGCTGGTCGGAGGTATCATCGGCATCAATGTATTTGTGGTTCTTCTGACAGGAATTGTTTCCGGAGCGATCATCATGCTTGCCGGAGGGCATATCACGCCAGTGGATCTTCTGACGAATATGGGTTCCGGTGTATCCGGAATGTTTGAGACCTGTATGGTGGCGATCCTGGTAGCGGCAATGTGTGCGCTGATTCGTGAGTACGGCGGTTTTGATGAACTTCTTGGCTGGATCCACAAAATCTTCCGTGGCAGAAAAGGCGGGCAGCTTGGTATGGGACTTCTTGTCGGAACCATGGATATTGCGACTGCGAATAATACGGTAGCCATTGTTATGGCAAATCCGATCGCCAGAGAGATGGCACAGGAGTATGGGATCACATCAAGAAAAACTGCCTCCCTGCTGGATACTTTTTCCTGCATCTTTCAGGGAATCATTCCATATGGTGCACAGATGCTCGTGGCAATCTCAGCGGTCAATGAGCTGGGTGGTGAAATTTCCGCTTTTCAGATCATTCCGAAACTTTTTTACCCAATGTTTCTCCTGCTCATGTCGATCATTACGATAATGAGAAGCGAAAAGACAAAAAAGTAAAATCAGAGTTTTAAATAAAAAAGTTTTACATTATGAGGAGGACAATTACCCATGAAAAAGAAAACAGTTATTACAGCAGGGATTCTGGGAGTTCTGGCAGTTGCAGCAGGTGTGTGGTTTTATCATCCGGCTGGCAAAGTAGATCAGGAGATCCTGAGCCGGCTTGAAGGCGATTATGGAATTCCATACGATGATGATATGGATGACGAGGAGTATTACGATAATGAATGCTTCTGGGAAATGGCTGTTTTTACAAAAGCAGATGGATTTTTTACAACGAAACCGCTGGCACTGATGATCTATGATGCAGAAGCGGGAGAGCCTGGCCTTGCCGGAACGATCATAAATCTGGATGCGGATACAATGGAATTGAAAATAGATGATCGCATGACAGACAAAGACTATTATCCGTCTGGATGGGACATTGAAACGTCATCAGATACCATAGAGTTTACTTACGAAGAAACAGAAGATGGTCTGGAACTGACCAATCATGGCAAAACGTTCACTTTTGTAAAATATCAGGAAGATTAAACAGAAAAAAATAAAAAAACACTTGACCTTCCACCTTATGGAAGCTGTATAAAACAAGTACAGACAGCGATATGAAGAGTTTTCAGACTGTCAGGAAAGTAAGAGGTAGCGCAATGAAGATCAAACAGGTGGAAGAGCTTGTAGGAATCACAAGAAAAAATATCCGTTTTTATGAAGATCAGGGGCTTCTCAATGTAGAACGTGCAGAAAACGGATACAGGGAATATCATCAGGAGGATGTCATCCGGCTTCAGGAGATCAAATTATTCCGAAAGATGGATATTTCCATAGAAGAAATGAAACTTCTCTTCGAAAAAAAGAAAAGCCTGCAGATCTGTCTGGAACAGCATCTCAAGGAACTGGAACACCGAAAGGAAGGTCTTTTGAAGATGCAGGACATGTGCGAACGCCTGATCCTGGAACATCGGTCACTGGAATCTCTGAATGCAGAGGACTGTCTGGAAGAAATCGAGCAGATGGAGAAAGAAGGTGCAAAGTTTATGAACGTCAATAAAACGGATATGCACAAGAAAAAGCGAACGGGAGCGATCGTCGGTGCAGCAGTTATGACAGTGCTTATGCTGGTGACGATCATAATCGTATTCTGGGCAAACGCACAGGATCCCATTCCGCTGGGGCTGCTTTTGCTGATCGCAGGGATCCCGGCAGTCATCATTGCAGGAACGCTCATAGCACTTGCAGGAAGAATGAAGGAAATCGAAGGAGGAGAAGAAGATGAAGCTTCTAAGTATTGAATATATCCCGGGCGTGGATTTTGAGCCGCTCGGAATCGTAAAAGGAACCGTTGTGCAGACCAAGAACGTCGGCAGAGATTTCATGGCAGGCATGAAAACCCTGGTTGGCGGCGAGATCGTAGGTTACACAGAAATGCTGAACGAGGCAAGACAGATCGCTACGAAGCGTATGGTGGATGAAGCCAAGGAGATGGATGCCGATGCCGTGATCGGTGTTAAATACGGCTCCTCCCAGGTCATGTCAGGAGCAGCAGAAGTGATCGCTTATGGAACTGCGGTGAAATACAAATAAAAATGGTCAAAAGAAGCTCACATCATAATGAAACGAGATGTGAGCTTTTTTTCTGTACGAAATATATGGTGAAAACATATAGCAAACCATGTATAATAAGACTCATGGATGATGAAAAATAAAAACGGATGAGGAATTTAATTCATGGAGGGAAATTTAACAAAAGGTCCTATTCTGAAAACGTTGACAAAACTTGCCATTCCGATCATGGCATCGTCGTTTCTTGGGACTTTGTATAATATCACGGATATGGCATGGATCGGGCTGCTTGGCTCGAGGGCAGTTGCCGGTGTTGGCGTTGGCGGTATGTTTACCTGGCTTTCGCAGGGGCTTGCTTCTATGGCGAGGATGGGCGGTCAGGTGCAGGTTGCACAGTGCATTGGACGTGGTGACAGGGAAAAGGCGCATGGTTTTGCACAGGCAGCAGTGCAGCTGGCAGCGGCGATGGGAATGGCGTATGCGATTCTTTCACTGGTATTTACGAAGCAGATGGTCGGCTTTTTTCAGTTGACGGACTCTGAGGCGTATGCAGCGGCTATGTCGTATACGAGGATCGCGTGCGGACTGATCGTATTTTCATTTATGACTCTGACATTGACAGGACTTTATACGGCACAGGGCGATTCCAAGACGCCATTTCTGGCGAATCTGATCGGGCTTGTCACAAACATGATCCTGGATCCCGTTCTGATCCTTGGACCGGGACCTTTTCCGAAACTGGGCGTGATCGGAGCTGCAATTGCAACGGTAATGGCACAGGCGATCGTTATGAGTATTATGGTTCTTGCGATCATTGTGCGGAAAAAAGAAAATGTACTGAAGGGTATAAAACTTTTGGCAAAGATCCCGGAAGAATATCTGAGTGGGATCTGCAGGATCGGAATTCCGACAGCAATCCAGGGAATGGCATATTGTGCAATTTCCATGGTGCTGACACGAATGGTTTCAGGATATGGTGCAGAGGCGGTTGCCACACAGAGGGTCGGCGGGCAGATCGAGTCGATTTCCTGGAATACAGCAGATGGTTTTGCGGCAGCGCTGAATGCTTTTATTGCACAGAATTATGGAGCCGGAAAGAACGATCGTGTGAGAAAGGGATATAAGGCAGCTTTGTGGACAGTTGGTGTATGGGGAGTGCTGATCTCACTTGCATTTATATGCTTTCCCAATGCGATCGCAGATATCTTTTTCCATGAACCGAAGGCAATCGAGACAGCAGTTGGATATCTTGTGATCATCGGATTCAGTGAAGCTTTCATGTGCGTGGAACTGACAACGGTAGGTGCCTTGTCCGGACTTGGCAGGACGAGACTCTGCAGTATTATCAGCATCACTTTCACCAGTGCCCGGATCCCGCTGGCGATCATCCTCGGCGGTATTATAGGACTCAGTGGAATCTGGTGGGCACTCTCTGCAACATCGATCGTCAAAGGAATCATCTTCACATGCACGTTCCTGTGGATCACAAGGAAGCGAGGATAAACTTATGAAAACAGCAAAAAAGATTTTTAAGATCATTGGAATCATAGCAGGGGTGGTTGTGGCCGTGTTGATCGTGTATATCATCTACCTTTATGCAAGCTATCACCGCATCGAGGATAACCTGTCATTGGAAGTGGAATCTCATGCACAGGCAGATGTGCATCTAACAACGGAGAAAGAATACTCCGCACTTACATACAATATCGGTTTTGGTGCGTACACACCGGATTTCAGCTTCTTTATGGATGGCGGCAGATCTTCCTGGGCGAAGAGTAAGGACAGTGTGCTTGAAACGGTTCAGGGGGCAGGAGAACTGGTCAGATCTTATGATCCGGATTTTGCCCTGATTGAAGAGGTGGATCTGAATTCCACCAGAAGTTATCATGTAAATGAATATGACATATTGAAGGACTGCTTTGCAGATTACGATACTGTATTTGCACAGAACTATGATTCTGCATTTTTGTTCTATCCATTTACACAGCCACACGGCAAGAGCAGATCAGGGCTGGCTCTTTTTTCCAGATACCCTGTCACAGATTCTCTGAGAAGAAGCTTTCCGGTATCTACGTCATTCAGTAAGTTTTTTGATCTGGACCGCTGTTACAGCATTTCCAGAATTCCAGTGGACAATGGCAAAGAACTCGTAATCTTTGAACTGCACATGTCTGCCTATGGGAACAGCGATGAGATCCGGGAAGGCCAGATCCGCATGCTGACCGAAGATATGCAGAAAGAATATGAAGTAGGAAATTACGTGCTCTGCGGCGGCGACTTCAATCATGACCTTAAAGCAGATGAAAACGATTCTGCAGAAAGAGAATCCTGGGCATATCCATTCCCGAGATCCGAACTCCCGGAGCATTTTTCCTTCGGTATGGATCAGCTTTCCGAGCAGGAAAAACAGGATTTATGGGACAGCGCGCGTAATGCAGACATGGAATATGTACCGGGTGAAACCTACACAGTTACACTGGACGGATTTATCATTTCCGATAATATAGAATGCGTATCTTACGAAGACATCAACACAGGCTACACCTACTCCGATCACGATCCGGTCTACATGAAATTTAAACTTACTCAGTAAAATGAATAAAAATACAAAAAATCATTCCCCAGAGGCATCTTTGGGGAATTAAATAAATTAGTTGATTACTGACAAAAGGTCATTAATAATTCCTGGATCGACAGGGATTATATTTCTGAAACAAAACAGCAGGAAGCATGGAGGAGAACAGTATAAAAGACAAAAAACGTTTTGTCTGCGCCAATGCGTTTTATGAAGGCAGAGAATACTATTATTGTCTGAAAAAAATCCCAAGTTATAACTGGACGATGCTGTTTCTTGTGTCAGCAGATCATGTGGCGACGAATACCATGGACATGGTGAATTCTATCATTCGCACGTTTGCACTGGTTGCGGCATGTGCTTTTGCAATCCTGTGTTCCGGTTTATTTGTCTGGTACAGAAGCCGCAGGACACGCGCGATGTATGAGTTTGAGTTACGGACGAATGAACGTCTGTCGGAAGTGAACCAGGAACTGGAAAAAGCCAAAAAAGCGGCAGAAGAGGCATTTCATATTGCGGAAGAGGCGAACCAGTCCAAGAGTCGTTTCCTTTCCAATATGAGCCATGATATGAGAACACCTATGAATGCGATCGTAGGTTTTACGACGCTGCTGGATAATGAGAGCAAAAATCCAGAAAAAGTACAGGAATATACAAAGAAGATCGCTTTTTCCAGCCAGCATCTGCTGGGACTTATCAACGATGTGCTGGATATGTCCAAGATCGAGGCAGGCAAGATGAAGCTGACGCTGGAAGAAGAAAACATGGATGAGATCATCGAGAATATTGATGCCCTCGTCCGCCCGCAGATGGTCCTTCGTAGGCAGAAGTTTGAGATCATTGTGGAACTGCTTAAAATGGAAGGCGCAGAATGTACTGTCTGTGAAAATGGACAGCTTGCGGTAGAGACATTTACCGCATCGGAAGAAAACACGATCAATCTGATCCTGATGGATGTACAGATGCCGGTGATGAACGGATACGAGGCGATGAAAGCAATCCGAAGTTCAGGTCATCCGATGGCTGAGACAATTCCGATCATTGCCATGACTGCAAATGCTTTTGTGGAAGATATCCATGACGCATTGGACGCCGGAATGGATGCACATGTGGCAAAACCGGTGGATATGAAAGTACTGAAAGAAACCGTAGCACAGGTGATCGGAGGAAGATCATGAGATGCAGTAATATAAAAGGACATAAAAGGAGCACGTATGCGTAGAATATGGGTAACCAGTGACCTGCATATTGGTCATAACAAAGAGTTTGTATACAAAGAGCGTGGGTTTCAATCAATTGAAGAGCATGACAGCGCATTGCTCTCTAATTGGAATGAACTTGTCAGCCCAGATGATGTTGTATATGTTCTGGGAGATGTGATGTTAAAAAAAGATCTCGAAGATGAGGAATTCTCATATGCCCTGAATATATTAAAACAATTAAATGGTGAGCTTATTATATTTCGAGGTAACCACGACAGTGAGAGCAAGCTCAAAAAGTACGAAACCTGCGAAAACGTGATCAAAGCAGGTGAAGCTGCATGTTATCTGAAATATCCGGCAGTTAAAGGCTATCAGTTTTATCTGTCACACTATCCAACTTTAGTTGCCCATGAGAGGCTCAAACCTGTAAGAACCGCTCTTATTAATTTATATGGTCATACTCACCAGAAAGAACACTTTTATAAAGAACACCCTTATATGTATTGTGTGTGTTTAGACGCACATGAAATGAAGCCTGTACTTTTGGATGATATCATTGAAGAAGTAAAAGATAAAAGGATTGCGTATGAAGAAAATATTTTATAGCAAATTATGGGGGCTGATGCTGCCAATCGTGCTGCAGAATCTGATGCTGGCACTGGTTGCTGTTGCAGATGCATTTATTCAATGCGTCGTAAAACCCCTTGCTTTAGCTCTTAACTTGACCCATATTTATACAAGATAATTTCGATAAGCAAG
>NZ_QULA01000044.1:0-24046 GCF_003481595.1 Blautia sp. OM07-19 | reverse complement strand
AAGACTAAGCCTTTGTCACGGGCATTACATCCAATTGAAGATGCGTACTTTCACCAGTCTCATTTAAAGAAAAAACAGGATTATGGACAGCAGGCAGTAGACATTTTTTCCAGAAATAAACCGGGCACTTTTGATGCGATTCTTATGGATATCATGATGCCAGAGATGGATGGACTCTCCGCAACAAAAGCGATCCGCGCACTTGACCGTGAAGATGCCGGAACCATCCCGATCATTGCCATGACTGCAAATGCCTTTGATGAGGATGAGAAGAAGTGTATGGAAGCAGGTATGAATGCACACCTGGTGAAACCGCTGGATATCCAGAAAATGAAAGAAGCTGTCTGCAGATATCTGAATAAATAAAATGATCGACAGGGAGACTGAGAATCGGGAGATTGCAGTCTCCCTGTGTTTTTGCTATAAAAAACTCAGTAAAACAACAGATTTTCGTTACTATATGTTATGATAAAATTACAGGAATAAAAAATTCATGCAGGGGAGAGCGAGGATGAAAAAGAAGTTTTTATTTATGGCACTTGGTGTCAGTATGCTGGGCATTATGACGGGAAATTTTGTCAAAGCGGATGATGAAGTCCAGGAAGAAGAAAGTATCGTACAGCCGTACGAACATCAGCACAGAGATGTCGGGGAGTCGGTATACAGAGAGGCTGCCAGGGCATTTGCGGGTGGAGATGGAACTGAGAACTCACCTTATGAGATCAGTTCTGCGGAGGAACTGCAGTATTTGGCAGAACTCCTTTCGGATCCGGAGAATAGAAGTATGGAATATCGTACTCAAAATTATATCCTGACAGCAGATATCAGTCTTAATGATGCTTCTGATTATGAAAACTGGGGCACAGAGCGACCGGAGTATGACTGGAGATCGATCGGAGCAGAAGCGACGTTTACTGGTGTATTTGACGGAAACGGACATACGATCAGTGGTCTGTATCAGAATAAAGATCTTCAGGAAGACAACGCAGATGCTTCATCAGATCATAGTGGTTTATTCGCAGATGTATATTGTGCTACGATAAAAAATCTGAATCTGACAGATGTATATATTGAAGTATCAGGGGATGCTTCCAAAGCGGGAGGAATTGCCGGAAATGCAGCTAAAACACAGATTCTGAACTGCACAGTAAATGGGACTGTGATTGGATATGATGGATATTACGGAGGAATTACCGGAAGCGCGTCTGGCACGATCAGTGGATGTGAGTTTGATGGAACTGTAAAAGCAGTAAAAGATTTGAAGAACGGGCAAAGCGGGCTGGCTTACCTGGGTGGAATTACAGGAGATTTTTCATCAGCAGTATCTGCTGTGGAAAGTGACAGGGATGAAAAAGCAGAAGATTTTGCAGGGATTGTGAATTGCGTGAATAAAGGAAACATAGAAGCAGAAAAAGGAAGTGCTTCCGCCCATGCATTGGGAGGAATTGCAGGTTCGAATTCTGCCAGGATCACAGGTTGTGTAAACGAGGGAACGGTTGAAGCTAAGGTGAATGAAGAGGACTCAGAAGGAACCTCATTATCAGCAGGCGGAATTACGGGAGATTTTTCCGTGGTGGTCATGGGAGAGGATGGGATTCTCAGTGACTGTATAAATAATGGAACTGTTATATCTGATAATGCCAATACAGGAGGAATCACAGGTTCTGTGTATCTGTCAGATCCGAGATATACCGTTACGATTGAAAATTGCAAAAATGTAGGAAAAGTTTTTTCGACAAATCATTATTATGCTGGCATTGCAGCAGATGCATGTATAAAAACAGACAGTACACTTACTGTCTCGGGATGTACGAATGAAGTAGACTTTACAGAAGGAGAAGGTGCCGGGATCGTTCATCATCTGGCAATGCAGAAAGGAAATGTGGTTCTGTCTGACTGCGTCAATCATGGAAAGATTGTTTCATTCGGACAAAATGCAGCAGGTATTCTCTGTTATACAACAAATATGGGAAATGACTGGAATCTGGAACTTGAAAACTGTGAAAATACAGGAGACATCAGCAGTGAAGTAGAGGCAGGTGGAATTGCATGTTTTACAGCTTATTATAAGACTGAGGAAAATGCAAATACATCTTTTGCAATCAGGAACTGTAAGAATAGCGGAAATCTTTCTTCTCCGACTACGAATGGTTATATGGGCGGCATTCTTGCAGTTGATGGTTTTATGCTTACCAAAACAGAAATCGACGGATGCGAAAACAGTGGAAATATTTCATTCACAAAACAGTGGGTCATGGGAGAAGCAGATCTGAAAACAGAAAATGATGAGGGAGAAAAAGAAGATGCTTCTTTGTTCACTCTGTCTGTTATGGGAGGAGGAATTGTTGGCAGAATAGGGGAATCCGTACTGTTATCGGTTGATGCTGATAAGCCCTCCAAAAGTGAGATCAACAAAAAAGACGCCCTCGTTATGATCAGCAATTGTACCAATACTGGCTCGCTGAGTTATGAAGAGCCACAGAAAGGTGATGGTGTGACAGAAGAAGAATTCCAGAAAGCAAAAGCGGAATACTGGAAACCAAGTATGGGAGGAATCCTGGGAGACTGCTCCTGCACAAACGGTTTCAGCGTGAATTTTGAAAACTGTACTTACAGCACAGAGCGTGGTGTAGGAAATGTGGAGCTTCCGGACAGTACACTAGAGAAAATGGTGGCGGTAGAAATTGGTTATCGCTATATAGATACTGCTCAGGCTTATGGAAATGAGCGTGGAGTTGGAGAGGGTGTCAGAACCTGTGGAATTCCGAGAGAGGAACTTTTTGTTGTATCCAAGGTTGCTGCAGAACACAAGACATATGAGGATGCAGCCAGAAGTATCGATGAAACTCTGGAAAAAATGGGCCTTGATTATCTGGACATGATGATCATTCACAGCCCGCAGCCATGGGTAGAAGTTAACCAGTCAGAGAATCGTTATGTAGAAGGAAACCGTGCAGCATGGAAAGCTCTGGAAGACGCATATAAAGCTGGAAAATTAAAAGCGATCGGTGTTTCCAATTTCCAGATCGGAGATATTGAGAGCCTGGTGGAAACCGCAGAGATCAAACCGATGGTCAACCAGATCCTGCTTCATATCAGCAATACTCCGCTTGAATTGGTCGGATATTGCCAGAAGAACGGAATTGCAGTAGAAGCATATTCCCCGAATGGACATGGCGAGATCCTGAATCAGCCGGAAATCAAAGAAATGGCCGAGAAATATGGAGTATCTGTTCCACAGCTCTGCATCCGTTATACACTGCAGCTTGGAACGATTTCCCTGCCAAAGACAGCAAATCCAGATCATATGAAGGCAAATGCAGAAGTTGATTTCGAAATCAGCCCGGAGGATATGGAGATTCTCAAGAACTTCAAAAAGATTGAGAGTTATGGAGCAAGCAGTGGATTCCCTGTGTATGGCGGAAAACTCTGATTAAAAAAGAAAACGATAGAGTAAAGCATAAAAGCTGCTGGCATGCAAGTCAGCAGCTTTTTGCACCTTATTTTGGGGAACATTTGGTAATATAAAATGTCACAAGTGCCTCAGCATCTGTCTGTACGAGGAATTTGGAGGCGGGCATTTTTTCGCGGCAGAGGGTATCCCAGAAGCCAAGTTCTGTGCGGAGAAGAAAATTGAATCCGTTGATTTCTTTAAAGCTGTTTTTCAGTGGAAATGGAAGGATTCCAATATCACAGGAACCGTCTTTCAGGGCAGCGAGAACTTCCTCATTCTGGCAGATGACAGAGGAAACCATCATTCCCGGATATTCGGCATTTAGTTTTGGCAGCAGTTTCCATAATGGAGCCGGGGCGCAGGAACGTGTGATAGCTGGTGTTGAGATATGGAATTTCTCTGCAACACGGGACAGCGTTCCGAGCTCTGCGAAAGCCACAAATTGTTCCAGTTCGTACAGATCCAGCATACTCGTCCTCCTGATTTACATTTCATTTTATGAAAAGCAGATTGCGATATAAATAGTGTGCATTTTTGGGAAGAAACTGTAAAGTAGAAATTGAAAAAGGATTTACCGTAATTAGAAATTATATAGTTACAGTAAGCAAAATGAACAATCACATTTCAGAAAATTGGAGGTAAAGATCATGGAATATGTTACTCTGAACAACGGAATCAAAATGTCGAAACTTGGATATGGTGTTTATCAGACACCGCCGGAAGATACAAAACGCTGCGTACTGGATGCAATCGAGGTAGGATACCGCAGCATCGACACCGCACAGGCTTATTATAACGAAGAAGATGTAGGAGCAGCACTCAGTGAATGCGGTCTGCCAAGAGAAGAGTTTTTCCTGACAACCAAGGTATGGATCACAAATGCCGGTTATGAGAAAGCAAGAGCTTCTATCGAAGAATCCATGAAAAAACTGCAGACAGAATATCTGGATCTTCTGCTGATTCATCAGCCATTTGGTGATTACTACGGAACCTATCGTGCAATGGAGGAATTTTACAAAGAAGGCAAGATCCGTGCGATCGGTGTATCCAACTTCGGGCCGGACCGTTACCTTGATATCCAGCATTTTGCAGAAATAAAACCGGCTGTAAACCAGATCGAAACACATGTATTCCAGCAGCAGAAAGTTGCAAAAGAATATCTGAAAAAATACGGCTGCCAGATTGAATCCTGGGGAGCGTTTGCAGAAGGCCGCAAGGATATGTTTACTAATCCGGTTCTTACAGAAATCGGTGCGAAATACGGAAAGACTGCCGCGCAGACAGCTCTGCGTTTCCTGCTCCAGAGCGATGTGGTCATTATTCCGAAATCTGTTCATAAGGACAGAATGCAGCAGAATTTTGACCTCTTTGATTTCAGTCTGACAGCAGAAGAGATGGCTGCTATTGAGAAACTGGATGGTGGAGAAAGCCTGTTCTTCTCACATTATGATCCAAAAACAGTAGAGTGGTTTATGTCTATTCTGTAAGATTTATAAGAGAAATTTTTTTGGTGAAAGGGGACGAAAACGATGGAAAAGCGTAGATTAAGAAATATTGAAGTATCTCCGATCGGTATTGGCTGTATGGGATTCAGTCACGGATATGGTGAGATCCCGACGGAGGAATACAGCATTGAAGCGATCCGCAAAGCATATGAATTCGGCTGTACATTCTTTGATACGGCAGAAGCTTATGGACCGAACATGCTTCCGGAAAACAAAGGCCATAACGAAAAGATTGTCGGAAAAGCAGTGAAAGATTTTCGTAAAGATATCGTCATTGGAACGAAATTCCATCTGGAAACAGCAGAAGCAAAGAGCAAAGGTGTGGAAGCCACTATGCGGGAGCATCTGGAAAGATCTCTGAGAAACCTGCAGACAGACTATGCAGATGTGTATTATCCCAGGTTGATGTTGATGTGATCGACAGAGCTAATAAAGAAACCCCACTTTCCGCGATCCAGAATATTTATTCCATGGTAGAGCGAGGCGCAGAAGAGGCGGTAATTCTATACTGCATGGAACACAACATAGGGCTTGTTCCGTTCTCCCCAACAGCAAGTGGTTTTCTTTCCGGAAAAGTGACTGTAAATTCTGATTTTTCCCACAGCGACGATGTCCGCAAATTCGTTCCACAGCTTCGCAAAGAAAATATCGAAGCAAACCAGCCGGTGCTTGCACTGCTTGAGGAATACGCAGAGAAAAAAGCTGCAACCAAAGCCCAGATCTCATTGAGCTGGATGCTGCATAAATATCCAAATGTAGTCCCGATCCCTGGATCCAAGAACCAGGGAAGAATCCTCGAAAACCTCGGTTCCTGAAACGTAGAGCTGTCCGATGCAGAATTCCAGGCACTGGAAACAGCCTTTGATAAAATCCCTGTCCATGGACACAGAGGATTCTCCGAACAGCAGGGAAACAGCATGGCGAATTGGGGTAAGAAATAAATCCATTTATTCATAAAATTCAGTTCTTCTAAGTTGAGTATAAGGTCGCGCTGCTCTTATGGCAGATGCGGCTTTAAGCTCGATATCAACATATAAAATCTGTTCTTTATCATCTGCTTTTGCAAGTACATTTCCATTCGCATCAACAACGATCGATTCACCGGAAAAATCCATATCTCCCTCTGCACCGACACGATTGCACATGGCAATGATGGTACTGTTCTGAAATGCCTGTACACGAAGCTCCCATTCGAACATTTCTGAAGGTTCCGCTTTGGTATTTACGGTCGGAATCAAGATCAGATCTGCACCCTTTAAAGCTTCGGTTCGGATGCTTTCCGGATAGTGGCGGTCGAAGCAGACGACAATTCCTAGTTTTCCAAATTCTGTTTCAAAAACTTTGAATCCGTCATCAGACGGAGTATAGTAGTCCTGTTCAAAAAATTTATCAGCCTGAGCGATGTGTACTATTTTCTGAATTCCCAGAATTTTACCGTTTTTGTTGATCAGAATGCTTGCATCGTATGGGCGCTCATTTTCCAGAAGGTAGATATTCGGGACAGCCATGATCTGATTTTTTCTGCATGTGTCGCCGGCTTCTTTCATTGCATTTAAGCTTTTTTCTATATTAGATTCTACACTGCCGGAATCCGACATCTGTATTAATGCTAGTCGCATGAGCTTGTCCTCCTTCATTTAATTCCAAGAAACTCCTTAATATACGGCAGTGCCGCGCCAATCGTGATATTGTGCTTCGGCATCTTGCTGATATGCAGGAAATCCTGGCTTTCCGGGAATGGAGTCATGCGCCGGATCTCTTCATGGATGTAGGAGAGATCTTTCTCCTGGAGGTAAGGAGCAAGATAGCCGCCGAGAATAAAATCTTTATCATAGATCAGATGCAGTAGATTGATGGATCTTGCCAGATGAGAGAGATACTGGTGCCAGCGATTTACGGCATTGGTTTGTCCATCATGGACTTTTTCAAAAAAAGTATCCAGCGTTTCTGTGTCATCAAGAAGGGCAGACAGGGAACAGAGAACATCTTTATCAGAGGATTCTGGATCAGGAAGCACATGTGAAAGAACTGGATTATGTTTCCACTCTGAGTGGATATATTCACTGGAAACTGACCGGAAACAGGGTAATCGGTATCGGAGATGCAGCAGGAATGTTTCCGGTGAACTCTGGTACGCACGATTACTGTGAAGATATGGTGCAGGAATTCTGACAGAAGAAGGTGCAGCTTTCCTTGATGAAAGCGGAAATCTGGAAGCGGGAATTCCGTTATGTCCGCCGGAGGGAGATGCCGGCACTGGCATGACCGCGACAAATTCCGTGGCTCCACGGACAGGCAATGTATCAGCGGGAACAAGCACTTTTGCCATGATCGTTCTGGAAAAACAGCTTAGTAAAATTTACCGAGAGATTGATATGGTCACAACGCCGACAGGTTTTCCATGTGCGATGTCGCATGCCAACAACGGGACTTCTGACCTGAATGCCTGGGTTGGACTTTTTGAAGAGTTTGCACAGCTTATGGGATATCAGACAGATACAGGAGAACTGTTCAGTAAATTATATACAAATTCTCTGAATGGTAATCCGGACTGTGGCGGACTCCTGGCATATGGATATTACTCAGGAGAAAATGTGACGTACTGTCTCCTCTGTACAGCATACACAGTTGTAAATATCCCGTTGAATACGATCGTTCCGAGACTGACTTCGGATGTACATGAAAGAGATATCCTGGTTTCCACGAGAATGATCTGTGCGATGATCGGAACCGCGATCGTCATGACGATTACAGCACCAATGGTAAAATTTTTCGGTAAAGGAAATGAAGCCAGGGGCTATCTTGTAACTATGACCATTTATGGAATTGCAGCTATGCTGATTTTCTTCGTGACTTTTGCGAGCACAGAAGAAGTCGTACCGCCAACTGTCAGCAATGAAAAAACAACTTTACTGGAAAGTCTGAAAGGGCTCACCGGACAGGCATGGATTCTTTTTCTCCTGAATCTGTTTTATTTTTCACTGTATGTAGTAAGAAACACAACTGTTTTGTATTATTTCAAATATAACCTTGGCAGAACAGAATGGCTGTCACTGGTTGGAATCCTTGGCATTTTATCCGGTTTTCCGATGCTTCTGGCGCTTCCGGCACTGGAAAAAAGATTCAGCAAGCGAAACCTGATGTTTGTAAGTGTGGCACTGTACATAGCGGGAGACCTGATGATCTTCCTTGGAAAAAATTTCGCAGTTTTTCTCCTTGCAGGACTGGTGATCACAGGACTTGGGATTTATGGAATCTTTGGCATTACTTTTGCCATGCAGCCAGATGTGATCGACTATTCAGAATACAAGAAAAATTCCAGCGTAGCGGGACTGATCGCTGCATTCCAGGGATTTTTTGTAAAAGGCGGCATGGGACTTACCAGTTTTGTGATCGGTGCTTTTCTTAAGAATGGCGGCTATGTAGCCAATGCAGTACAGACGGACAAAGCATTGTCCTACATTGAAGTCTGCTTTATCTGGATACCGGTTGTATTGTGTGTTATAATCGCTGTGCTGACCTGGCTTTATAAACTGGACAGCCTGAGAAGCGAAATGACAGAAGAACTGGAAAGTAGAAGGCGGAAGATAGCAAATGGAAATGAAAGGTGCGATTTTTGACATGGATGGTCTGCTGTTCGATACAGAGAACATCTATCAGGAAACATGGAATGAACTGGCAGCAGAGAATGGTGTGACTCTTGGGGCTGATTTTGTTGGCGATATCTGTGGAACCAGCGGTGCGTATATGTGCAGGGTGATCGAGAAGCATTATGGAGTTGCCGATGGAAGCATCATTATGGAAGAGTGCATGAAGCGGGTGCGGCAGAAACTTAAGGTGTATGTGCCGAAGAAACCGGGTGCAGAGCGAATCGTAAAAGCTTTTCGTGAGAAGGGTATGCACCTTGCAGTGGCAAGCAGCAGTTATCCGGAACAGATAGAAAGTAATCTGAAACTGGCAGGAATGAGAGAATATTTTGATGCAGTTGTCAGCGGCAAAGAGGTTGAACATGGCAAACCGGCACCGGATATTTTTCTCCTTGCAGCAGAGCGGATCGGCTGTACACCGGAAACCTGCTATGTCTTTGAAGACAGCGAAAACGGCATCCACGCCGGAAAAGCAGCAGGATGTACCGCGATCATGATCCCGGATGTTCTGGTACCGTCAGAGGAGATCAAAGAGATTGCTGATGGGATTTATGAAAGCCTGGAAGCGTTTACGGTGGAAGTGCTGGAAAAGGCGGAATAAATTATGAAGATCATGGGAATAGACATCGGCACGACAACAGTCAGTATCGTGCTGACAGATACAGAAACGGGGAAGCAGCTTGCAAGAGAGACGGTGGAACATAATTCTTTTCTGCAGAGCAGCAGGCCGGAGCAGAAGATACAGGATCCGGGGCAGATCTATGAGATCGTCAGAGAACTTCTCGCAAAGATGCAGGGAGAACATGGACTGCCGGATGGGATTGGATTTACGGGACAGATGCATGGGATGCTGTATGTGGATGCTTCTGGAATGGCAGTAAGTCCGCTGTATACATGGCAGGATGGAAGTGGCGAGATCCCGCTGGAAGACGGCAGGACCTGTGTGGAAATACTATCCCTGTTATCGGACTTGACATGGCGGCAAGCTGGGGATGCTTTGACCTGCAGAGACAGGAGTTTTTGTATGAGGCTCTGAAGCATGCGGGTGTAGACGCTTCTTATCTGCCGGAAGTGAGAAAGGGACATTTTCTGATCGGAAAAACCAGAGATGGTGTACCGGTAATGGGATCGATCGGTGATAATCAGGCGAGCCTGTTTGGCTCTGTCCGGGATCTTGAGGATACCGTTCTTCTGAATGTGGGAACCGGAAGTCAGATTTCTTTTGTATCAGAAGAGTTTGTAGAATGCGGAGGCAGTGTAGAACTTCGTCCATGTACTGAAAGCAGTTATATCCTTGTTGGGGCTTCTTTGTGCGGTGGTCGTGCTTATGCGATGCTGGAACAGTTTTACCGAGAAGTCTCCGGAACAGATTCCGGGGCAAAGATGTATTCCCGGATGCAGGAACAGGCAGAAGATTTTCTTGAAAAATATGGAAAAGAAGCTGTATGGAAAGTAGACACGGCATTTTCCGGGACAAGAAGTGATCCGTCCCGCCGGGGAATGATAACAGGAATCGGCGTGTGGAGCGGCACTCTGTGCGGGGAAAGTATTAACAAAATAACAGGCAATCTGGAATGTATTTTGTCCATGAGAATGAAGTGCACAGTAATTTCCAGGTAACTATGGTACAGGATTGTGCTTACTTTACAACTATAAATGAGTCAAAATCATCGCTTTCCTTTGCACATTGGAAAAGATATCGATACTTTTCCGACTGAACAATGCCGCAGATTTTGTGATATCCGGTCTCGAAAGAGCAGAACTCACCAGTTCCTGCGTACTGATGAATGCACGCAGTGCTTTGGGATTACCAAATGCTTTTTCAGGATAACTTAAAAGAACTACCGCATTTTCTATGCCGTTGAGGTTTCCCTCATATCGGTACACATAATATTTTCGTTTTTTGACTGTCGCAAGGTCAAATCCATTATGTGTAACGGACAATTCGGCAGCCAGTTCCTTTGCGATGTTTTGAACAATGTCAATTTTAGAAATTGATTTATTGTACATTACAAAAGCATAATTCAGGACAATGCCATTGCAGGAAAGAATGACAGCAACTGCCTGATGTCCATAATCCTGTTTTTTCTTTAAATGGGACTGATGAAAATACGCATCTTCGATTGGATGTAAAGCCCGTGACAAAGGCTTAGTCTTTGAAGCTATTGTGTCATCCACAATGCAGAAAACAGGATTTCCGGTACGTGCAGCTTCTGAATAAATAATCTCAATGATAGACTGTTTTAATGTATCTGAAAGTAATGAATCATTCCATTTCCCGGAATTAAGGAAATGAGCGATCGTAGTTCTGTGGCAGGAGCTGTTTTTAGCAAAATCCGAGGTTTTTCCATGGTATCCTGAGATAAAAATGCTGATCAGGATACTCATAAGATGATTTATGACCCGGTTCGAATAGAATTGTTACTATTCACAGGTAGTATCCCGCGAGGCGTTTTGCCATGAATATGGCAAAATCCCGAGACATACAGGGCAAAATGCCTTCACCGAAGGTGATTTGGAATGCATTTTGACCAAGTTACTGTGAACGGAGTGAACAGTAACATATATGTAAAACACAGCGAAGTGTTAAAATAAGAAATTATTGACAGTGTTTTTTTTACATGTTATGATAAAGTCGATTTTGAGAGACGAAGATGCAGAGTAACAGACAGAGTCTTTTCAAAGCAATTGTTTTGGATCACCCATCAGGGTTAAGGCCATACGGACAGCCGGGTCCACTGCCGATTATGGTAACTTTGGTTGCCTTATTGATTGAGTTAGAAGCTCAAATTTTATAAGTAGGTTCCTTTGATAACCGAGATGCGCCCAAAGCGCAGACTTGTGAAACGATCAATAAGAGTAGTAAAAGTATGATTGCTATATAGACTCTGACACGCATGCGAATACAGATCAGACGCAGGTTTGTGGCTTAGTGCCCTAATCTGCGTTTTTTTATTTTGCTCAGTTTGTGGAATGTGGTTTGAGGGTTGAGACAAAGGAAACTGGAAATGGAGGAATGATGAAAGGAAGTCGTTTTAAATTGAACCAGAATCATGCACCGATACATGAAGCTCTGGAGACTTTCCGACGAATGCGAGTTGTACCCTTTGATGTTCCCGGTCATAAGCGGGGAAGAGGCAATCCGGAACTGACAGAATTTCTGGGACAAAAATGTGTAGGGGTGGATGTCAACAGCATGAAACCGCTGGATAATCTCTGTCATCCTGTATCTGTAATCCGGGAAGCAGAAGAACTGGCAGCAGATGCATTTGGAGCAGCACATGCTTTTCTGATGGTGGGAGGCACGACCAGTTCCGTTCAGACCATGGTCCTGACTGCCTGCAAACGCGGAGATGAGATCATACTGCCCCGTAACGTTCACAGGAGTGTTTTGAATGCACTTGTCTTGTGTGGCGCGATTCCTGTTTATGTAAACCCAGAGGTGGATCAGAGACTTGGAATTTCACTTGGAATGCGCAGGGAGCAGGTAGAAAAAGCAATAAAGGAACATCCGAAGGCAGTTGCGGTTCTGGTAAATAATCCGACGTATTATGGAATATGCAGTGATCTGCGTGCGATTGTCAAGATGGCACATGATGCAGGAATGCTGTGTCTGGCGGATGAGGCTCATGGAACGCATTTTTACTTTGGCGGAGGTCTTCCGGTTTCGGCTATGGCAGCAGGTGCAGATATGGCATCGGTATCTATGCATAAGAGTGGTGGAAGTCTTACACAGTCGAGTCTTCTTCTTACAGGTCCGAACGTCCACGCAGGATACGTGCGCCAGATCATTAATCTGACACAGACGACCTCTGGAAGTTATCTTCTGATGTCAAGTCTTGACATTTCAAGAAGAAATCTTGCACAGCGTGGCCGTCAGATTTTTCACCAGGTAGCAGATATGGCAGAATATGCCAGAGAGGAAATCAATGCGATCGGTGGTTATTATGCATTTGGAAAAGAACTGGTAAATGGAAATTCGGTTTTTGACTTTGATATTACGAAATTAAGTGTACATACACTGGATATTGGACTTGCAGGAATCGAAGTTTATGATATTCTGCGGGATGAATATGATATTCAGATAGAATTTGGTGACATTGGAAACATTCTTGCGTATCTTTCCATCGGAGACCGTGCACAGGAAATAGAACGACTGGTAAGTGCGCTTGCGGAAATCCGCAGACGTTTTCAGACAGATGGATCAGGACTTCTCAGTCAGGAGTATATTGATCCACAGGTAGTGACAAGTCCACAGGAAGCTTTTTATGCAGATAAATGCAGTCTGCCGCTTCGAGAAACGGAGGGAAAGGTCTGCAGTGAATTTGTGATGTGTTATCCGCCGGGAATTCCGATTCTTGCACCCGGAGAACGGATCACAGCAGAGATTCTGGATTATATTGAATATGCAAAAGCAAAGGGTTGCAATATGACAGGCCCCGAAGATCCGGATATTTTGAGATTAAATGTACTGGCAGGGAGGGAATGACAATGGAAATGTGGTTTTCGGAATTTCATACACCGGATGTCAAGCACAGTATCCGGGTAAATCGTCAGCTCTATTCGAAGCAGAGCGACTATCAGAGAATTGATATCTTTGAGACACCAGAATTTGGCCGTGTGCTGACTCTGGACGGAAATGTAATGCTGACAGAGCGTGATGAGTTTATTTATGATGAGATGATCACGCATGTGCCGATGGCAATACATAAAGAAGCAAGGGATATTCTTGTGATTGGTGCCGGAGATGGTGGTGTTGTTCGTGAACTGACCAGATATGACAGAGTACGTCATATTGATCTGGTAGAAATGGATCCGATGGTTGTGGAAGCCTGTCGTGCCTATCTTCCGGGAAATGCCTGCAGACTGGATGACAGAAGAGTACATCTTCATTATGAAAATGCGCTGAGATTTATCCGTCGGTGTGAAGCAAAATATGACCTCATCATTGTAGATTCTTCTGATCCGTTTGGTCCTTCGGAAGGGCTGTTTACCCGTGAATTCTATGGAAACTGTTACAACGCACTGAAGGATGACGGGATTATGGTAAACCAGCAGGGAAGCCCGTTCTATGCGGAAGATGCACATGCCATGCAGCGTAGCCATAAGAGAATTGCCAGCACTTTTCAGATCAGCCGTGTTTATCAGGCACACATTCCGACATTTGCTGCAGGTTACTGGCTGTTTGGATTTGCAAGTAAAAAATATCATCCGGTTGATGATCTTGACCCGGAAGCATGGAATGCGTTAAATCTTCGCACACGTTACTATACAACCAGACTCCATAAAGGAGCATTTTATCTTCCGGCTTTTCTGGAAGATATGCTGAAAGAAGTGGAGGATTAATTTATGATGTTGCCTAATATAGAAACTTTTATTGGCTGTGAAAGCAGTTTTGAGGAGGCATCTATTGTTCTTTACGGTGCACCCTTTGATTCTACAACAAGTTTCCGTCCGGGTGCCCGGTTTGGTCCGTCAGCCATGCGACATGAGAGCTTTGGTCTGGAGACCTACAGTCCGTATCAGGATAAAGACATTATGGATATCCGTGTATTTGACAGCGGAGATCTGGAACTTTGTTTTGGAAGCAGCGAAATGGCACTTTCAGACATTGAAAAGAGAGCAGAAGAGATATTGAACGCAGAAAAATTTCCACTGCTTTTGGGAGGCGAGCATCTGGTGACACTGGGAGCGGTGCGTGCCGTAGCTGCAAAATATCCGGAGCTTCATATTATTCATTTTGATGCACATGCAGATTTAAGAGATGATTATCTCGGAGCAAAATTAAGTCATGCCTGTGTGCTTCGAAGATGTCATGAGATTCTGGGAGATGGACATATTCATCAGTTCTGCATCCGAAGCGGTGAGAGAGAAGAATTTCAGTTTGCCAGAAAACATACAGACTTTCATCCGTTTACTTTTGACGGACTGGAAGAGACCGTCAGAGAACTGAAAGAGAAACAGGTTCCGGTATATTTTACGATTGATCTGGATTGTATGGATCCGTCGGTATTTCCGGGAACAGGAACTCCGGAGGCAGGAGGTGTGAGCTTTATAGAGCTTCTTGAAGCTATCCGTACCGTTTCTCAGGCGAACGTGGTAGGGGCAGATGTCAATGAACTTGCACCTATGCTGGATGCAAGCGGTGTTTCAACTGCAACGGCTTGCAAGGTTCTACGTGAACTGCTTCTTGCAGTTGCAAAATAAAATGATACCAGGGTCATCC
The DNA here is from genome assembly GCF_003481595.1 of Blautia sp. OM07-19. Classification (NCBI taxonomy): domain Bacteria; kingdom Bacillati; phylum Bacillota; class Clostridia; order Lachnospirales; family Lachnospiraceae; genus Blautia; species Blautia sp. OM07-19. The sequence goes on along the minus strand of NZ_QULA01000044.1, from coordinate 9,214 downwards.
CCGACACCATAAAAATAATATTATAAAATAAGACTGTTGAAGAAACAGCCAGTTATCATAAAAGGAGAAAAATTATGAGCAGAGTACTTGTAATCGGCTGCGGAGGAGTAGCCAGTGTAGCAATTCAGAAATGTTGCCAGGTTGACGAGGTATTCACAGAAATGTGTATTGCAAGCCGCACAAAGGAAAAATGTGATGCACTCGTGGAAAAACTGAAAGGAAAGACAAAAACAGTTCTTACTACAGCTAAGGTGGACGCAGATGACGTAGACCAGTTGATCGAGCTGATCAACAGCTATAAACCGGATCTGGTAATGAACATCGCACTTCCATATCAGGATCTGACAATCATGGATGCATGTCTGGCATGTGGTGTAAATTACATGGATACAGCAAACTATGAGCCGGAAGATACCGATGATCCGGAGTGGCGTGCAATCTATGAAAAACGCTGCAAAGAAGAAGGATTTTCTGCATACTTTGACTATTCCTGGCAGTGGGCATACCGTAAAAAATTCGAAGATGCAGGACTTACAGCACTTCTCGGATGTGGATTTGACCCGGGTGTTACACAGGCTTACTGTGCCTATGCATTAAAGCATGAATTTGATCAGATTGATACGATTGATATCCTGGACTGCAATGGCGGCGATCATGGATATGCATTTGCGACAAACTTTAACCCGGAAATCAATCTTCGTGAAGTAAGTGCACCGGGAAGCTATTGGGAAAACGGACACTGGGTGGAAATCCCGCCGATGGATATCAAGAGAGAATATAACTTTGACCAGGTAGGAGACAAGGATATGTACCTGCTCCACCATGAAGAAATCGAGTCTCTTGCAAAAACAATCCCGGGTGTAAAACGTATTCGTTTCTTTATGACTTTCGGACAGAGCTATCTGGATCATATGCGTTGTCTTGAAGATGTAGGAATGCTTTCCACAACACCGATCCAGTACAACGGACAGGAGATTGTTCCAATTCAGTTCCTGAAAGCACTGCTTCCGGATCCGGCAAGCCTTGGACCACGTACAAAAGGAAAAACAAATATCGGCTGTATCTTTACAGGTGTAAAAGACGGAAAAGAAAAGACATACTATATCTATAATGTATGCGATCATCAGGAATGCTATCACGAAGTTGGAAGTCAGGCGATCAGCTATACAACCGGTGTTCCGGCAATGTGCGGAGCGCTTATGATGCTGACCGGAAAGTGGATCAGACCAGGTGTGTATACAGTTGAAGAATTTGATCCAGATCCGTTCCTGGATGCACTCGACCGTTATGGCCTGCCGCGCAGTGAAAGCCACGATCCGAAGCTGGTAGACTGATGGAAGGATTGGATAAAAGAGCACCATTTACAGCCACCGGCGGAATCATTCCGCCGGAATTCAGGAATATAAAAACACCCTGCTATATCCTGGACGAAAAAGCACTTATAAAAAATGCAAAACTGCTCGGTGAAGTGGCAGAGCGGACAGGATGTAAGATGCTCCTGGCGCAGAAAGCGTTCAGCAATTATGATTGTTATCAGTTTTTTGAGCCGTATCTTGCGGGTACAGAGGCCAGCGGACTGTTTGAGGCAAGACTTGGAGCTGAGGAAATGCCGGAAAAAGAGGTTCATGTATTCTGTGCCGGTTATCGGGCAGATGAATTTGAGGAACTTCTTCAGTATGCGGATCATATAGTGTTTAATTCGCCAACGCAGCTTCTTCGTTTCGGACCAGGAGCAAAAGAAGCGGGAAAGAGCGTGGGACTTCGGATCAATCCGGAATGTTCTACACAGGATGGACATGAGATTTATGATCCCTGTGCACCGGGAAGCCGAATGGGAACGACAAGAGCACAGTGGGATGAAGCATTCCAGAAAAACCCGGAACTTCTGGATTTACTCGATGGACTTCATTTCCATACTCTCTGTGAGCAGGATTCCGATGATCTGGAGACAACTCTTGTTTTTGTAAAGAAGCATTTTGGAGATTTGGCTTCCAGAGTGAAGTGGATCAATTTTGGCGGCGGTCATCATATTACAAGACCAGGTTATGATATTGAACGACTGGAACGATGCATCCGGATGGCAAAAGATGAATGGAAGGTAGAGGTTTATCTTGAACCCGGAGAAGCATGGGCATTAAATGCAGGATTCCTTCTGACCCGTGTGCTGGATGTTCTGAAAAACGGAGAGACAGAAATTGCGATCGTAGATGCCAGTGCGGCCTGCCATATGCCGGATGTACTGGAAATGCCGTATCTTCCGCCGCTTCTTGGAGCAGATGATATAGAAGAGAGAGGAACCACAGTTCGCCTTGGAGGGCCAACCTGCCTGTCGGGAGATGTGATCGGAGACTATAAATTCAGACAGTTTCCGGAATATGGGGATCTTCTTATGTTTGGAGATATGGCCATCTATACTACCTGTAAAAATAATACATTTAACGGGATGCCGTTACCGGATATCTGGCTCAGACGTGCTGACAGTACTATGCAGCAGCTTACGGATTTTGGATACGGGGATTTTAAGGGAAGACTTGGAAGTCGCAAATAGCGACTTCCTTTTTTGGTGGAATGCATGTATATAGTTCATTACAAATCTCATAAAGTATTATAAGAGCAGAGTAGAAAATCTTCCGTTTTATAGGCAGAGAGGACGCAGATGGTTACAATCAGTCTTTGCATGATCGTAAAAAATGAGGAGAGAGTGCTTGGCAGATGTCTGGAATCTGTGCAGGAGATTGCAGATGAGATTATCATAGTTGATACGGGGTCTGAAGACCGGACAAAAAAGATTGCAGAAAAATACCATGCCAGAGTATTTGAACAGGAATGGCAGGATGATTTTTCAAGAGCGAGGAACTATTCTTTTTCTCAGGCAGAGATGGACTACTGTATGTGGCTTGATGCAGATGATATTATTACGAAAAGTGAAGTGCTGAAACTGAAGCGATGGAAAGAAGAAACAGACGGATCATCGGATGTGGTAATGATCCGATATGTGGCAGGCTTTGATGAAAAAAGAAATCCGACATTAGTCTATTATCGTGAAAGAATAGTAAAAAGAGATAAGGACTTTCAGTGGCAGGGACGGGTGCATGAGACGTTAGCCGTCAGAGGCAGGACGGAATACCTGGACTGTGAGATAGAACATCACAGCATAAAAACGGAATACTCAAGAAGAAATCTCGAGATATATCAAAAGATGGAATCAGATGGAGAAGTATTATCGGCAAGAGACAGATTTTATTATGGACGAGAGTTGTTTTATCACAGGGAGTATGTGGAGGCGGTGGATAACCTCCTGAAATTTCTGCAATTACCGGAGGGATTTGTGGAAAACCAGGTGGAGGCATGCAGAGTGGCAGCACGATGCTGTTATGAACTGAAACAAAATGGAATGGCACTGGAGTTTCTGTACAGGGGACTGACATACCGGACACCGTCGGGAGAACTATGCTGTGATATAGGCAAACATTTCTTTGACAGAAAGAAATGGGAACAGGCAGTATTCTGGTACAGAAATGCACTGCAGGTATCTGAGAATGCAAAGACAGGAGGTTTTGTGGAAAAAGAGTGCTATGGCTATATTCCATGCATTCAGCTGAGTGTCTGCTGGTATTATCTTGGCGATATTGAAAAAGCGTTTCAGTATCATTGTCAGGCGGGCACGTATAAACCTTACGGGAGAGAATTTCTGAAAAATCAGCAGTATTTTATCTCAGTCAAACAGTAAATACAGATCACCGATGTACATCTGACTATTGTTGTCTGAAGTAAAGGGAACAGGAAAGACTGACTGTGCATATCCTAAAGAGAGAAATATTTTAGCAGGGATCAATATATGGAGTTTTTCAGAAAAAACAGAGAAGCTGACTGTTAGAGTCAGGGCTGCTGCAACTGTGGATGTCCGGGTCCGACCGGTCCCATGGGACCAAGAGGATGCCCCGGAGCAACAGGACCAGCCGGGCCACAGGGGAGTCCAGGTGCAACCGGTCCGGTTGGTGCAGATGGACCAGTAGGAGCAACCGGTCCAACCGGCCCCACAGGCCCCGCAGGTACCATAACTCCTGCAGCAGCGGTCGCAAATGCGACAAGTGCGGAAGATGTGGTAAATCAGTTTAATCTTCTGCTTGCAAATATGCGGGCAGCAGGATTGCTGGCAGAATAGGACAGAGTAAAGTAACTGTCCACAATAACTAAAAAACATGGTATGACAGGGCATCTCTGTTGTACTGTGTTTTTTTCTTTATAAAAAGATATATAAAAACGGAATATGTCTGGTATAAAACGGAATATATCAATATCCCCCGACGGGGCTTATTGCAATAAAATGAAATAAAAGCAGAAATCAGACTTGCAGGAGGTAATAATGTCATTGTGTTTTTTATTGATACGTGGATGCTCCGGATATAATCAGTAACTGATTATATCCGGAGCATTATTTTGGCGGAGAAAATACCATCTTCATAGGTAAAGTCACAGGTACCGCCATTTTTGTCGGTAATGTGGCGGACGGATTCGATTCCTATGCCGTTTCCGGAGCGTTTGGAGGATTGGAAAATATTGTTTTTTTGCTGTATTTTGCCATCGAAGGTATTCTCCACATGGATCAGAAGGAGATGATTATGGTGGGGATAAACTTCCACGTTAATCTTTCTGCGGGCGGGCGCTGTTTTTACACTTGCCTGGATGGCATTTTCCAGCAGATTGGAAAACACAAGGCACAGATTAATCTCATCTAAGGAAAGCTCAGCAGGCATGGAAACCACTGCATGAAAAGAAATGTTTTCTCTTTCTGCAAGGGCGGAATAATATCCGAAAATACTGTCAACAGCCTGATTTTCACAGAAATGCAGGTTAAAGTCAGAGATTTTTCCGGTTGCAGCGGAGAGATATTCTTTAATTTTTTCCATGTCACCCTGTTCTGCCAGAGCGGACAGTCGGACAAAATGATGGCGGACATCGTGACGGGCCTGTCTTGCTTCTTCGATGGCCATGCAGAGATTCTCGTACCTTTCCTGCTGAAGAGAAAGAAAAAGGTTCTCCTGCTGAAGTTTGGCATTTCTGTTCAGGCTGACTGCCATCATAAGAAACATGACATAAAACAGAAGCAGGATTATGAGCAGTACAAGACTTAAAACAATATAACACTGCAGGACCCGCCCGGTATATAAAGTACTGCGGTATTTAGGAATCATAAAAAGATTCATTCCTATGAAGATCACCGGAAGAATCCAGAATACATACCAGGTCTGGGCAAAGTTCTCGTCTGCGATCATTGTCTGTACATAGTGGCAGGCAGGATACCAGACTGCCAGAACAAACAGCAGACAGATGACGTTATAAAAAATTCCGGCACCAGTGTGCAACCACAGTTCGTTTTCTGCAATATGCAGGTCAGCAGTCATAAGGGCATTGAGTGCCCGGGACAGACTTTTGATACATGTAAAAACTGCGAAGACTGCCAGAAAAATACTGACGGATTTCCAGACAGAGATTTTTAATGTTTTATGGTAAATGAGCATAATGACAGGCAGCAGAGGAAACAGGAACCATCTGGTGGGAATTTGCAGGGCACAGCAAACTGCCCCTCCCAAAATACAGATTCCCAGAAGAAGGGGAAGAAGCCATGCTGTCAGCTTAAGCGGTGTCTGCCTCAGATAGCTTTTTACAGGCAGATATGCCAGCAGTATACCGGGAATGATTACGGAAAGTTCAAGTACAGGGCAAAGTATGTCAGTCATTTCAGGACCTCCTCTGGAACAGAAATTCCATAAATGTCTGTCTGGCGTTTTTAATAAGCTTCCTGCTGACCGGGACATTGCTTCCGTTATCAAGGCGAAAGCCTGATCCGTCAAAATCAACGGCATGCTCCAGATTGATCACAACGCCCCGGTTACATTGATAGAAACGTGAGTCCATTTTCAGGGAGGTTATGAAGGAGTCAAAGGACTGTCGGGTGACCAATTCCCTTTCACCGGCAGTGTAGATGTGGATCATGTGGGAAAAATGCTCTGCGTAGATTATTTTCCGGAAGGGAATCTGAATATTACTGCCGTTTACCTTTACATCTATGTATTTCCCGGAATCCGGGATGCGGAAAAGGATTTCATCTGCCAGTACGGAAATATCATTTTCACTGTAGGGTTTTACAAGATAGTGGAGAGCCCGGACCTGAAATCCTTCTAATGCATGGTCAGTGGAAGTTGTTGTAAAGATCAGCAGACAGTCAGTATCTGATCTGCGAAGTTCTTTTGCTGTATCAATTCCGTTAGAACCATTCATATAAATATCCAGAAACACTACAGTGAAAGGACATTCCTTTGCCGCAGTGAGGAAAGTTTCTCCATTTTCATATTCAAATATATCTATGTGGACATTGCGCCTGGAAAATTGAGATTCCAGTCTGTTGCGAAGCAGTGTCCGTTCTTCTGAAATATCATCAACAATTGCAATTCTCATAGTAAATCTTCCTTTATTTATATGTTTATAAAATTCTGCTATAAGTATATCACAAAACAATACCATAGATTTACAATTCGTGTCATTTTCTGTCGTTTCGTGACAGAATTATTGAAAAAATTTCTGACTTTTTTATAATGAGGATAACAAATGGGAGTACATCAAATGGAAGAGGAGGGATGTCGTGTATTGTATTGCCATATTGACTGATCAGGAACAGGAAGGACAGAACTGTGCGGAATACATCAGAAATTACTGTACAGAAAAGAATGTTTTTCCATTGATTGAAATCTATCAGGATCAGGAACGGTTTTTGGGGCGGACACGAAAAACAGTACCGGCAGTGGTGTTTCTTGCATTGCCAGGTGTGTCCGGGCTGAATGCGGCAGAACATCTCCGTTCCCTGTATCCGAAATGTGGGATTATCTGGTGCAGTGATCTTGATTTTTCGCTTCATGCGTTCAGGATGCGGATAGAATATTTTTTTATGAAACCTGTGGAAGAGCAGAAAATAAAAGAAGGACTCTCCATCTGGTTTGAACACAGAAATGTAATATGACAAAAACACTCAGGAGGAAAAACAATTATGAAGAAAAGAGCTTTAATTCTTGCAATGATCGCTTTTATAGCAGCTACAACATCTGAACCGTCAATAAATATGGTACGTGCAGAGGAAACACAGGTAGAAGAAACACAGACAGAGGAAAATGCAGGTCAGACATCAGAACTGCCTATAAAGACACTTACACCGAAGGTTATGGATGTGAATCCTTATATGGCAGCAAGTGATTCCAATATTCATCATGACTGCTATAATACAGATTCAACAGATGAGGTATTGCCTGTTGATATTTATTCTGAGATCAATGTTTCTTATGAAAAAGTTAATCCCAATGCTTCCCCGGCAGTCTTTTTTGATTCCTATGGACATTCTGTGGTTCCGCTTCTGGGTGGCCTGGCGATCCGTGATATTAATGCAGATGAGGCACAGACCTTGGGCTATTTTTCACCAAAACAGCATGACAATGGAAGCTATCTGATACAGAGTTCATATTCTTTTGTAGATGAGAGCAATCGCATTGTGTGTCCGACGAACGATAATCGGGTACTTATGCTTAAGGCTACAGATGAGGAGGGAAATGTACTTCCGGAATTTGAGAAAGTGCTGGATATTGATATTAAAGCGGCAGCAGAGGCTGCACTTGGAAAAACACTGGATCAGAATCTGTTATCTGTAGTTTTTGATTATGAGGGAAATCTCTGGTTTGCAACAGGAGGCTTCCGCATTTATCCTGACAGAAAACAGCAGGGAACCTTTGGCTATGTTTCACGTGCAGCTATCGATAAGATCTTGAATGGAGAAGATGTGGATCTGTCAGATGCAGTGTTTGTATATGAACTGGAACCGGGAGAGGGTGCAGAGAATGGTATTGCGGCATCTAAGGAGGGTGCGGTCATTCTGACAAATCTGAAGTGTTATCTGCTCCAGGCGGATAATGGTGTAAAAAAAGTCTGGGAAACTTCCTATAAAAGTGTGGGTGCCAAGGAAAGCAAAGAAGGCGATGAGACGACAGGTGGCGGTCTTGCATGGGGAGGTGGATGTTCCCCGTCTCTAACCAAAGATCTGGTTATGTTTACAGATAATCAGGATCCGGTAAATCTTATTGCGGTGGATATGAAAACAGGAGAACAGGTTGCGAGTATGCCTGTTATAGATGAGCTTCCGGAAGGTACACAGGTGTCTGTGGAAAATTCTGCAATTGTATATGATGATGGAGAGGGAACAGTAAGCACGATCGTATGTAACTGGTTTGGTGCAGGAAGTGCGAAGCTTGGAGAAGCAGATAATGATTCCTCAATACAAAGCTATGAGAATATTTATGATGTGGGCTGGCTGAGACAGGGCAATAAAATGATCGCACCGGGTATAGAACGTGTGGATACAGTTAAGACGGAGGACGGATATGAGATGAAGAGTATCTGGTGCAGAAGTGATCTGTCTGACACTTCCATGATGAAGCTGTCCACTGCAACAGGATATATTTACGGATATGTTCAGGATATGGAAACTGGTATGTGGCAGTATATTATGCTTGATTTTGAGACAGGCGAGACTGCATTTACCATGGATATTTCTGACAAACCGGGATACAACAATATGGCTATTGGAATGTATGCTGGAAACAGCGGAAATTCACTTTACTGTCCGACCGGTTATCTGGAACTTCTGAGGCTTCAGGACAGGTTTGTTTATCTGCCGGAAATGCCTTATCGTAAGGTTGATCTGGATCAGGCAATGCGCAATGTGTTAAGTCAGGAGAAATTTGCGGCAGACGGTGGACAGGGAGATGTGGAAGGATGGCTGAATACGATCACAATTGAGAACGTACATCCGAATACAACCGTTGCAATACGTATGAAAGGAATCTCCGGGGAAACAGGTTCTCTGAAGCTGTATGCATATGGTACAGATGGTACCTTGAAAGAAGTTCCGGCAGAGAATTGGCATATTCAGACAGAAGATGGTGAAACACCGGATACATTATCCGAAGACGTACTGTATGAGGTACATATGACTGTGGAAGATAGTGGAGATTTTGATCTCAGTGAAACGGAAAAAGAGATTAAGATATCTGCTGTTCTGGGAATCTGAAGGTGAGCTGATAAACAACCACCGGTTGAAACGGTGGTTGTTACAGACTGTAGACAAACTTGGTGTTGGGTGTTATGCCCAGCACCATTTTTCTTTTAAAAC
>NZ_QULA01000043.1:0-24310 GCF_003481595.1 Blautia sp. OM07-19 | reverse complement strand
AATTTGCGTGTCTAACTCATCACTGAAAGTAACGAGAATGCGACACGCAGTTATTCAAGTTTGATTATAGTTTACAACCTGAAGTTGACTTTAGGTCAAGAGGAAATTTTGTTTTGTTGTTTGTTTTGTTTTTATTTCACATAACATAAATGCTACAAATAACTTTTTCACTTTCATAATCCATTTCATGTAGCAGCTTTGCTTTTCGTAGAGACAGCCCATCCAGCCTGCACTCTTTGTATCACACTGCCATCGCGTGCATCGATCGTAAGAAGTGGAACGCCAGCGTCATCCATAGTCACGTTTCCTATAACAGGCCCATCCCCTGCTCCATTTCCATACTCATACTCCGGTTCTTCGGATGTCCATGTTCCATAGAAATCCCACACCGGGATCAGGATTGATTCTGTGTCATTGTCTCCGCTCTGCATACGCATATAGCCCAGCTGAACCTTAGTTATGGTCATCTCCGCACTCTGTGCATCGATGGATGGATAACGATAGTCACTTCCTCCATCGACAGAAATCAGTCTGTTCTTGTCTTCTGTCATGATCTGCAATGTGATCGTTTTTTCAAAAATGTCTTTAATCTCATCAAAAGGAAGTAAAAACAGCCCTTCATCTGAAATATTCGATGTTTCAATAGGATTTCTGTGTAAAAAGCTCTGAATTGTCCCACTGCAAAAATCCATCGTCAGTACTTCACTCTCCCATCCTTCGGACTGTCCTTCATGAAGTGTTCCATCTTCGTTTTCCCATTCGAGAGCCTGCTCATTAACAGGCAAAGATGTCTCTCTCACATAATTAACCGGGATCCCGTCTATCATCCGTTCAAAAATAAAATCATCTTTTTCCAAAGTAGTACTTCCTTCGGTAAGTTTTTTTGAGAAGCTTTCAAATATCTCCCAGTCCCCGGAAACAAGACTTGGTACCTTATCTTTTGCTTCTTTTTCAGACACTTTGCCGCTTCCTGCTTTTATATAATTTTGAAAACGTTCTTCCCTTTCTTTTTTCTCACTCGGTGCCAGGGTCATATCTCCACAATCGTCAAAGATAAACTTTGCGATCCGAAATCCAAGTTCCTTCACATCAGATTCCTGTTCACTCTTTGTATAAGAGTACCGATAGGTCAGTCCATCTACTGTATACGTCCCTGCCTGTTCATTCTCATTGTTCTCTTCCTGCACGGGCTGTCCTTTGCCGAATGTGTCTTTTATCTTATTCTGTTCCTCTTCAGAAATCAGCACTCTCTTTACTTTTTTTAAACAGATTGCATCTACATCTGGCACTTTTACCGGTGCATCCGCTGTCAAAGTAAACTTCATCGGATTTTCTTTATCCTCCCGCTCCGCTGATCTTAAGTCTGCCTGGATCGTTGCCTGATAAGTTTCCGGTGCCCCTACCTGTTCTGCAACTGTTTTCTGAACTGTTTCCTTGTTTTCTTCTTTTTTCTGGTCTGTTTTATCCTTTTCTTCCACAACAGCAGACTGGACAACACTGTCACATCCTGATACCACTAAAAGATTCATACACAGAACGGCTCCCATGAACATTTTTATTTTTTTCATCACTTCCCCATCCTTTCTTATCCATATTAAAAAGGTACCCTCTTCTTGTAGGAAAAGAGTACCATATTGCCTTTCTAATGTATTCATCAAAATGTAAACAACTTGTAAATCAGAAGACAACCCTTACCGTTGTCCCCTCTCCTGGCTGGCTTTCAATCTTCAGCTTTCCACCATGGATCTCTGCCACCTTCACACAAAGTGCCAGTCCAAGCCCGGAGCCGCCTTCTTTACGGCTTCGTGATTTGTCCACCATATAAAAGGCATCTGTGATCTTTCCCAGTTCTTCCTTCGGAATTCCTATTCCTGTATCAGACACCTCAAATATCTTTTTTCCAGATGTTTCATATGCCTTTACCAGAATACTTCCGCCGGCATCCGTGGCCTTTAGGGCATTATCGATCAGGTTTACCAGAAGGCTTTCCATCAAGGCAGGATCCATCTTCATGGAAAATGCTTCATATTCCATTTTTAGCTGCACCTTTTTCTTCTCTGCCTGTTCCTTTTCCATATCAATGACATGATTTAAAAGGTCCCCTGCCGGAGTCATTTCCATCTGTATGGTGTGGTTCTGATAAAGTCCCAGCAACTGTAGCATTTTCCCCGAAAGAGCCTCCAGACGTTTCCCCTCACGGTTAATGTGTTCCAGTGCCCGATCTTTCTGTTCGTCTTTTAGCTTTACATGACGCAGGGTATCTGAATAACCAATAATGGATGTTAACGGTGTTCTCATTTCATGGGAAAGTGCTCCCATAAGCAGTTCCTGTTTCTCTGCCACCTCCTGCAGTTTCTCCATCCGTTCCACAGTCCTTTTCATCATCATGTAAATAAAAAGACCGGCAATCAGAAACACTGCCATATAGATACCCGCAAACCAGACCGCTGTCTGCCTCAACTCTGTAAAGAGTTCCGTGACTTCCCGGACAGAGAGGACATCATATCCTTCTGGTTTAGATAAAGCCACTTTTTGAAGAAGAAGGTACTTCTTCCCCAATTTCTGTATCTTGTAAGCATATGGATCATTTTCATTCTTCAAGCCCAGATTTTCAATTCCTACAACTTCATAATCTGTCAGATTTTCAATAGCAGCATTGCTTTTCTTATCGATCAACGCCATGCCAGCCCCACAGCATCGTTGAAACTGAAATCCCATATAGGCTTTCTTTCCGGTCTCTGACATCTGTTCATATTTGCTGTTATCCCAAAATTGTTCCAGTAGCGCCTTCCCATTTTCCAATTGTCTCCCGTATGTCTCAGCGGCATTATTTAAACTTCGTTTTCCTGTGACAAAAACGCTTAGTGCGCCCACCGGGATCAGCGCGCACAATAAAGTTACCAGCATAAGAAGTACTGTCCGTTTCCACAGCTTCATACCTATTCCTCCAGACGATATCCAAGCTTCGGGATTGTCTTGATCTCGTCATAAAGTTCCAGTTTTTTTCTAAGCTGTCCGATATGAACATCTACTGTTCTACTTTCTCCCAGATAGTCTTCTCCCCAGACCCGTTTCAACAGTTCTTCCCTTCCAAGCGCAATGTTTTTATTTTGGAGTAGCAGCACAAAGAGGTCGTATTCCATTGGTTTCAAACCTACCGGAATTCCATCCTTTAAAACCTGGTGACTTTGCACATCCACCATAATATTTCGAATCGTCAATATTTTTCTGGCTCTTCCGGTCCTCTCCAACACTTTCTCCATGCGTACCAGAAGTTCCAGCATCTCAAATGGCTTTACCATATAATCTTCTGCACCCAGCCTTAATCCCTTTACCTTGGACGCAACATCATCCTTTGCGGTCAGGTAGATTACCGGAAGATTCCTCCTTTTAAAATCCTCCATCAGTGCAAACCCGTCTTTCCCCGGCAGCATGATATCCACCACTGCCAGATCTGCATCCTCATGCCATAAGAGCAGCCGCTGAGCTTCTTCCCCATCATAAGCTGCCACAGTCTCATACCCTGCCGCTTCCAGATTCATACACAACAATTCTGAAATTGCACGGTCATCCTCAATCACCAAAATTTTATTTTTCATTCCCGCAGCCACCTCTGGTACTTTTTCTACAGTATAGCTTTTTTTGCATCCTACGTCTACATGGCATTCTATCCTATATCCGTTTTCTCAGAGATCAGTGCTTTCATTTCTTCGTACTGTCGTTTTTCCACCAGGATTTTGTTTCCCTGTTTCCGGATCAGGCCTTGTTCTGAAAGTGTTTTGACTGCGCGGTTTATGCTTTTCAGACACATTCCGGTTTTATCTGCCAGGCTCTTCTGGCCTTCTTTTACACAAAGAATTCCATCTTTCTGATATTGCTCATAATGGTAAACAAGCAGCAGACATAAACGATCCGTCCCTTTCATCAGGAGAACGATGCGCTCATTTCTTGCCTGTTCCAGCAGATATTCGCCTATCAACTTGCTTTCGTATTTCAAAGCCTTTATATCTGAATATATCCACTTCTCAAACATTGCTCTTGAAATCTTCACCGCAATACTGTCGGTCACAGTTCGAAGTGATGTTTTGTACACATCCAGGTCCATGATGAATTCCATTCCGCCAAATGCATACATTTTTTGGAACTGCATAAAATCGTAGCTGACTCCAAGCACGCGATAATCTGTGGCTACGATCAGTCCCTCTACGATAAAATAGATCGTGTCTGCCGGATTGTTTTCTCTGATAAATGTTGTCCCTTTTTTTATTTTCTCTACAACCAATGAATCAATAAGCCAGTCAGGAGCAGTTTGAAAATATATTTCAAACTGCTCCCTCTTTTCCTGGCTTAAGGCTTTCAAAAAAGGACACTTTTGATATAAATACCGTTCTCCCATGTTCTTTTCTCCAATCAGAGCCACAGGGACGGTGTTTGTGCCACAAAACACCGTCCCCAATGGTTCACGCCAAGTCTTTCAAAATTGATTTTCCAATTGTGCCCTCTGGCATCTCCACGCCGAAGTTCTCTGCAATAGTCGCGCCGATCACCCCAAAAGTATCCTGGTTCTCGATTGCACCTGTTTCCTTCATCTTCTTTGAATATGCAACAAACGGCACATATTCTCTGGTATGATCAGTTCCGGTATAAGTCGGATCATTTCCATGGTCTGCTGTCAGGATGAGAAGATCATCTTCTCTCAGTTCATCCATGAGAGCTCCCAGGCCTTTGTCAAATTTCTCGATCTCATGGCCATATCCTTCCGGATTTCTTCTGTGTCCCCACAGGGCGTCAAAATCTACCAGATTGACAAAGCAGAGTCCGTGGAAATCTTCTTTACAGATTTCAAGCGTCTGCTGCATACCATGAACAGAACTGTCGGAATGGTGCGTCTCTGTGATTCCTTCGCCACAGAAAATATCATTGATCTTGCCGACACCGATCACATCAAGTCCTGCATCTTTTAATGCATTCAGCGCTGTTCTGCCAGTCGGTTTGAGTGCATAATCATGACGGTTACTGGTTCTCTTGAACTCGCCTTTTTTCTTTCCGACATAAGGTCTGGCAATAACTCTGCCGACTCTCCACTCATCTTTCATGGTCAGTTCTCTGGCGATCTCACAGCAGCGATACAGATTTGCAAGATCAAAAGTCTCCTCATTTCCACAGATCTGCAGTACAGAGTCAGCAGAAGTATAGACGATCATCGCTCCTGTATTGATTTCTTCCTCACCAAGTTCCTCGATGATCTCTGTACCGCTGGCACTCTTATTTCCAATGACACGCTTGCCACATCTCTTCTCCAGCTCATCGATCAGTTCTTTTGGAAATCCTGTTTCTGTAAAAGTGATAAATGGTTTCTCTGTGTAAATTCCCATCATCTCCCAATGTCCAGTCATGGTATCCTTGCCATTGCTGGTCTCGCTGATTCGCATATAGCGGCCCAGTGGCTTCTCTACACCTTCCATATTTCCACCTTTATGCAGATTCAGCATTCCAAGTTTCTGAAGATTTGGAATATCCAGTTTTCCCATCTTATCCAGGATATGTCCAAAAGTATCCACACCTTTGTCACCAAATTTTTCAGAATCCGGCATTGCGCCGATTCCAAGTGAATCCAGAACGATCACAAATACTCTCTTATAAGTTTCCATAAATACTCCTTTCTGCCTGTACGGCTCAGATCTGTATCAGCTTATCCGGTCTATTATTTTCCCTCGCCTTGTCTGCACGGATCAGTTCACGGATCGCCTGTACTGCAACCTGGATTGCCTTCTCTGTGTCATGTACTACCGGGTTTTCCAGTCCTAATTTTTCTCTTTCCTGATTTGCAAGTACCAGGAAACAGGAGCCTGCACGTACTCTTAAATGGCTTGCCACTACGAAGAGGGCAGCGGATTCCATCTCAGAAGCAAGGCAGCCGAGGCGTTTCCATGCTTCCCATTTGTTCATCAGTTCATAGCTGACCGGTTTTGTTTCCGGCTCATGCTGTCCATAAAATGCATCTTTACACTGAACTACACCTGTATAGAATTCGCAGCCCTCTTTCTTAGCTCCTTCCACAAGGGCATTAGTCACTTCCAGGTCTGCTACCGCCGGAAATTCGATCGGTGCATACTCTTTGCTGGTTCCCTCCATACGAATAGCACCTGTTGCAATGATAACATCTCCGCTCTTTACTTCTGGCTGCATTCCACCACAGGTTCCGATACGTACAAAAGTATCTGCACCGCAGCGATAAAGTTCTTCCATTGCAATAGAAGCAGACGGTCCGCCGATTCCGGTGGAAGTCACGCTTACCTTTACTCCGTCCAGAGTTCCGGTATAAGTCACATATTCACGATTGTCTGCCACAAAAACCGGATCATCAAAATATTTTGCGATTTTTTCGCAGCGTTTCGGATCTCCCGGTAAAATAACGTAACGTCCGACTTCTCCCTTACCTACCTGGATATGATACTGTTTGCTTGCGTCTTCTGAATAATTTTTCATGTTTTTTTCCTCTCTTTCCGGTAACTATATATCCTGTTTTCATTTCTTTTTGTTTTATCTCTGTCCCTTGTCGTATGGGATTCCTTCTGCCTTTGGTGCCCTTGATTTCTGTGAAATAAAAGCAAGCACGATAAGAGAAATAATGTATGGCAGCATATTATATAAGCTGCTTGGAAGTTTTAATGCTACAAGTGGTGCAAATCCGGTGTACACATTTGACAGTGCGCGGAAAAATCCAAATAACAGTGCTGCCAGTCCAATGTTGACCGGTCTCCACTGACCAAAGATCATAACTGCCAGTGCCAGGAAACCGAATCCTGCTACACCATTTTCAAATTTCCATTCACTTACACCTGCAGTGATGTAGACCAGACCGCCAAGACCGCCAAGTGCACCTGAGATCAGTACACCTGCATAACGCATCTTATAAACAGAGATACCTACGGAATCTGCTGCCTGCGGATGCTCTCCACATGCACATAAACGAAGACCAAACTTTGTCTTATATAATACTACATGTGAGGCAATGATTGCCAGTACAACAAGCAGCATAAACCAATTAAATTCAAAATCTCCGATCTTTACCAGAAATACCTGTTTCGCCTGACGATATACTACGGTAGAAGATACGTTATCTGGATTTTCTGCCACATTGATTGCTCTTACGATAACAACTGCCGCTGCTGTTCCCATTAAGTTCAATGCTGTTCCAACCAGTGTCTGATCTGCATTGAAGTGGATCGCCGCAACTCCAAGGAACAGTGAAAACACCATTCCGACCAGAGCACTTGTCAGCACGATCAGGATGAATAAAACGATTCCTGGTGTTGATGCCGGAATAAATTTCATTGCCAGAGCACCACCGAGTGCTCCCATTACCATAATACCTTCCAGACCGATATTAATTACACCGCTGTGCTCAGAAAAACAGCCTCCAAGGGCAACCAGAGCCAGAACGGATGCAAAGATCAATGTGTACTGAACTAATAATGTCATATTATTTCCGGCCTCCTTCCTCTACTTTTGCATTTCTTTCTTCTTTTTTGTCCAGGTAACGGTTAAACCAGATCTTGAAGAAGAATACAAACGCACACAGATAAATAATAAACGCTGAGATCAGATCAGAAATCTGTGTACAGTATGTTGTTGTATCTACATAAGTACCACCGCTGGTAATATGCTGGATAAAATAAGATGCAAAAATTGTTCCGATCGGGTTCAGGCCTCCAAGAAATGCCGCTGCGATCCCATTGAATCCCATCCCCGGCACACTCGTCTGCTGCACCATCCACTGTTCAATTCCGCTTAAGTAGAAGATTCCTGCACCAAAGCCTGCAAGACCTCCGGAGATCATCATAGTAACGATGATATTTCTTTTTTCACGCATACCGCAGTATTTTGCAGCCAGTTTATTGATTCCTGTTGCCTTTAATTCAAAACCGAATTTTGTTTTCTGCAGCACGACCCATACAATGATCGCTACGATAACTGACATCGGTACACCGATCGTCATATATTTATTGTGAAACAGTTCATTTAATCCGGCTGTCGGAAGCATTGCGCTCTTGTTGTAGCTGAATAATAATTTTGTATATGGTGTAGAACCATCCTTTACCTGTGATAATAACATATTAATGCTGTAAAGAGAAATCCAGTTTAGCATAATACAGGAAATTACTTCA
This sequence comes from Blautia sp. OM07-19, assembly GCF_003481595.1. Lineage (NCBI taxonomy): Bacteria > Bacillati > Bacillota > Clostridia > Lachnospirales > Lachnospiraceae > Blautia > Blautia sp. OM07-19. Next base: position 16,139 of record NZ_QULA01000043.1, on the reverse strand, counting down.
TTTACATTCAGATATGCCTTTAATGCGCCTGAAATCCCGCCTATAAGAGCAGCCATAACTACTGCTGTTATCAGGCATACATACCACGGCATGTTAAACTTTAATGCCATATACAGGCATCCGCCTGCACCGATCACATACTGGCCTGCAGCACCGATATTGAACAGGCCTACTTTGTAGGCAAATATAACAGATAATGCACACATCAAAAGTGCAGATGCTTTTATCAACGTCGTTCCAAAATATTTCGTCGCCGCTGCGGCATTCGGATAATAGAAAAAGTTTTTCAAGATCGCAGTGATCGCTTTTCCTGCTCCGGCAGGTGAAATGATCAGCAGTACGACAAATCCAATGATAAAACCTATGATAATACAGATCAGAGATGCCAGTACCGTCTGAAATCCATTATTTCTCAGAAATTTCTGTTTTTTATCCATTTTCTTTTGTCCCCTTTCTCTTCGAACCTGCCATGTATAATCCAAGCTCTTCCACGGATACTTTTTTCGGGTCAAATTCTCCGACGATCTCGCCCTCATACATGACCAGAATGCGGTCTGAGACATTCATGACCTCATCCAGTTCAAGACTTACCAGTAATACACCTTTTCCTGCATCACGCTCAGCCACAAGCTGTTTGTGAATGTATTCGATCGCACCGACATCCAATCCTCTGGTCGGCTGTACTGCGATCAGGAATTTCGGATCTTTGTCGATTTCTCTCGCGATGATCGCTTTCTGCTGATTTCCTCCGGACATGGAACGTACTGTTGTGATCGGTCCCTGACCGGAACGGATATCGTACTGTTTGATCAGACGATCCGCATACTTTCTGATTTCTTTTCTCTTCAGGAAACCGAAGCGGTCTGTAAACTGTGGTTCGAAATAACGTTCCAGAACAATGTTGTCTTCCAGTGAATAATCAAGTACCAGGCCATGTTTATGCCTGTCTTCCGGAATATGGCTCATGCCGGAAGTGATACGTTTGCGGATCGGCATATTGGTAATATCCTGACCATTCATTGTGATCGTTCCTTCTTTTAACGGTTCCAGTCCGGACAGACCGTATACCAGTTCTGACTGGCCATTTCCGTCAATTCCTGCTATGCATACGATCTCTCCTCTTCTGACATCAAAAGATACATTATTTACAGCATTATTCTTATGCTGTTTTGATGCAACCGTCATATTTTTTACGCTTAATACAACATCTCCTGTTTTGGCCGGCTTTTTGTCGACAATAAAGTTTACATCTCTTCCAACCATCATTGCGGAAAGTTTTTCCGGAGTAGTATCTTTGATATCTACGGTTCCGATGTATTTTCCTTTTCGAAGAACGCTGCAGCGGTCTGCTACTGCCATGATCTCAGCCAGTTTATGAGTGATAAACAAAATGCTCTTTCCCTCTGCCGCCAGATTTTTCATGATCACCATGAGCTCCTGGATTTCCTGCGGAGTAAGTACTGCTGTCGGCTCATCAAAGATCAGGACTTCATTATCACGATACAGCATTTTCAGGATTTCCGTTCTCTGCTGCATACCCACGGTGATATTTTCGATCTTTGCATCCGGGTCAACGGCAAGTCCGTACTTCTCAGACAGCTCTACTACTTTTTTTCTTGCTTCGTCTTTCTTAAGGAAGCCACCTTTTGTCGTAGTTTCTACTCCAAGCATAATGTTATCCAGTACAGAAAAGCATTCTACTAATTTAAAATGCTGATGGACCATACCAATTCCAAGTTCATTGGCATCATTCGGGTCCTGGATCTCAACTTTTTTACCGTCTTTGTGGATCTCTCCTTCTTCCGGCTGATACAATCCAAACAAAACACTCATCAGCGTTGATTTTCCGGCACCATTTTCTCCAAGCAGTGCATGGATCTCACCTCTTTTTAGCTGAAGTGTAATATTGTCATTCGCTACAATACCCGGAAAGCGTTTTGTTATATTTAACATCTCAATAACATACTCGCTCATTATTTTCCTCCTTTATTTCATCGCTTATTATTCCTGTTATTTAATGCTGCCGTAATCGGTCGCTGTGATCTCTGTTTCCGGGAATGTTGTGCTGTCACTTGAGACTTCATATTCTCCGTTGTACATTCTCTCTACCAGTTTCTGATAATCTTCTTTTGTAAAAGTATCATCCCACTGTGTCGTCTCTTCCGGAAGCTGTACATAGTTTTCAGCCGGGTCCGGTGATTCCATTCCAAGGTTTTCGATCTTTCCTACGTACTCATCCCATTCGTCATTCAGGATCGCATCAAGTACATTGTCAATGGTGACCTGCAGGCCTTTCATCGCAGATGTCACGGTCAGTCCGTCTTTGTACTCATTGATCGTTACTGACTGATGTAGGACGGATTTTGCGGACATTCAAAATAAAAAAGAATGTGGAGGTAACAGACAATGGCAAAATCATTATTTGAGGAACTGGGCGGCAAATACGAAAGGCAAGGGGATTATTTGATACCGTGCTTAACTGTACCCGCCGAAGAAGAACAGGCAATAGGCATCTGGGGGCAACGGCATTTAGATTATCTAAAACAGTACCGTAAAGTTACATACACCAATCTTCTTACAAGCGGCAGGCTAAACGCCTACCTTGCCGACATCAACAGACAGGCACAGGAACGCTTTGAAAGGCTCATAGAGGGTATGAAACAGGCACAGGGCATAACGGAACAGCTAAAGGCAGAAAACGCCTTAGAATGGACAGGATGCCTCAATAACATAAGGGCTTGTGCGAGGGAGATTGTGGAAAAGGAAATTATTTTTGCATAAACAGATGATTAGTGGCAGGGGGAAATCCTGCCGCTTTTTCTGCTTTAGTTTGTCAGCTTGACAAATAAAGGGTTAAGGAATATAATTAGATTCAGTATTATACAAGGAGTTAATAAATATGCGGCAAGGTATTCTTAAATAAACTGTCAATTTGATAGTGGGAACAAAAAGTAGCAGTCCCGTTTCACTTTTAATATGGGGCTTAGTTTTTTGTACCCAGTTTAAGAATACTTTTATCATGTAATTTTATATGCCCGAAAACATATAAGTGTTTTGGGGCTATTGGAGTTATTTACCCAGTGATAGGAGTATTTATCACTGGGTATTTTTATGCCCTTTTTTGGGTGTTGATAGGAGGAAAATCACATGAAAATAATTAACTTAGGCATTCTGGCTCACGTTGACGCAGGAAAGACAACATTAACGGAAAGTTTATTGTATACCAGTGGTGCAATTGCAGAACTAGGGAGCGTAGATGAAGGCACAACAAGGACAGATACAATGAATTTGGAGCGTCAAAGGGGAATCACTATCCAGACAGCAGTGACATCTTTTCAGTGGGAGGATGTAAAAGTCAACATTATAGATACGCCAGGCCATATGGATTTTTTGGCGGAAGTATACCGTTCTTTATCCGTATTAGACGGAGCAGTATTATTAGTTTCTGCAAAGGATGGCATACAGGCACAGACCCGTATACTGTTTCATGCACTACAGATAATGAAGATTCCGACAATTTTTTTCATCAATAAAATTGACCAAGAGGGGATTGATTTGCCAATGGTATATCGGGAAATGAAAGCAAAGCTTTCTTCGGAAATTATAGTGAAGCAAAAGGTTGGGCAGCATCCCCATATAAATGTAACGGACAATGACGATATGGAACAGTGGGATGCGGTAATTATGGGAAACGATGAACTATTAGAGAAATATATGTCAGGGAAACCGTTTAAAATGTCAGAACTGGAACAGGAAGAAAACAGGAGATTCCAAAACGGAACGTTATTTCCCGTTTATCACGGAAGCGCTAAAAACAATCTGGGGATTCGGCAGCTTATAGAAGTAATTGCCAGTAAATTTTATTCATCAACGCCTGAAGGTCAATCTGAACTATGCGGGCAGGTTTTTAAGATTGAATATTCAGAGAAAAGGCGGCGTTTTGTTTATGTGCGTATATATAGCGGAACATTGCATTTGAGGGATGTTATTAGAATATCTGAAAAAGAGAAAATAAAAATCACAGAGATGTATGTTCCGACAAACGGTGAATTATATTCATCCGATACAGCCTGCTCTGGTGATATTGTAATTTTACCAAATGATGTTTTGCAGCTAAACAGTATTTTGGGGAACGAAATACTGTTGCCGCAGAGAAAATTTATTGAAAATCCTCTCCCTATGCTCCAAACAACGATTGCAGTAAAGAAATCTGAACAGCGGGAAATATTGCTTGGGGCACTTACAGAAATTTCAGATGGCGACCCTCTTTTAAAATATTATGTGGATACTACAACGCATGAGATTATACTTTCTTTTTTGGGGAATGTGCAGATGGAAGTCATTTGTGCCATCCTTGAGGAAAAATATCATGTGGAGGCAGAAATAAAAGAGCCTACTGTTATATATATGGAAAGACCGCTTAGAAAAGCAGAATATACCATCCACATAGAAGTCCCGCCAAATCCTTTCTGGGCTTCTGTCGGGTTGTCCATAGAGCCGCTCCCTATTGGAAGCGGAGTGCAGTATGAAAGCAGAGTTTCACTTGGATATTTAAATCAATCGTTCCAAAATGCGGTTATGGAGGGGGTTCTTTATGGCTGCGAGCAGGGGCTGTATGGATGGAAAGTGACAGACTGTAAAATCTGTTTTGAATATGGATTGTATTATAGTCCTGTAAGTACCCCCGCAGACTTTCGGCTGCTTTCCCCTATCGTATTGGAGCAGGCTTTAAAAAAAGCAGGGACAGAACTATTAGAGCCATATCTCCACTTTGAAATTTATGCACCGCAGGAATATCTCTCACGGGCGTATCATGATGCTCCAAGGTATTGTGCAGATATTGTAAGTACTCAGATAAAGAATGACGAGGTCATTCTGAAAGGAGAAATCCCTGCTAGATGTATTCAAGAATACAGGAACGATTTAACTTATTTCACAAATGGGCAGGGAGTCTGCTTGACAGAGTTAAAAGGATACCAGCCAGCTATTGGTAAATTTATTTGCCAACCCCGCCGCCCGAATAGCCGTATAGATAAGGTTCGGCATATGTTCCACAAGTTAGCTTAACAGCTTGCAAAAGTCATATAAAATGAGATTTGAAAGGATTAGAGACTAATTATGATGAAATGCGAATGGATATTGTGTCCTGTTTGTGGGAGCAAAACCCGTAATAAAATTAGGAAGGACACTGTTTTGGAGAATTATCCCCTTTATTGTCCAAAATGCAGACAAGAAAGATTGATTAAAGTTGACAACTTGAAGATAACTGTCATCAAAGAGCCAGACGCTTAAGACGCAGAGCCGATGAAATTGTGGAACAATTCACGAATCATCGGCTCTTTTTGTTTCGTATTTGAAAGAACAAACTCACCAAATAAAAAAAACGATATTCGGGTGGGTTATTTTGTTATACCCTAAATTACCCTCTGAATTTGTTTTTAAATTTGGAGGGATTTTTTTATGTCCTTTTTTCGGGCAGTTATCTATCTGCTCATACGAAGCAAAATTTATCAATACATAGCATATCAGAGAACGGCAGGAAACCAGTTAAAAAAATTTCTGCCAGTGCAACGGTACTTCTCACCTTGAAAGTAGAAGTACAATCTCCATACAATAGAATTACTATTTCCTATAACCGTAAAGGTCACAGAGCCTTTGCGGTTTTTCTTTTGTCGATTTTTGTTGGAAAGTGCCGTAGGGCTGTTTCTGATATGCGGTGTCGTTCTCCGCCTCTCCATCTGGATTTTTTACATTTCAAAAATTCAGATGGGAGGTATTTATGGTGAAATATGCACCAAGAAAGGTATATATCAGAGAAAGTGGCGGCTATGTGGAATTATCCTACACGGAGTTCTGCCGTTGCAGGGAATCCGACCAGACCTATATGGACAAGCTGTTTATCCCCATTCAAGGCTGTCTGCTTGAAGTCGTGAGGGAGCAATACACAGACTTCTACCGTGACAAGGAACGGTGGCGTTATCTGCAAAAATTAGATACAAAGAATAGACTGCTATCTCTCGACGGATTTACGGACAGCGAGGGGAATCCTCTGGACTTTATCACTGATGAAGCGGTGGACATTGCAGAAACCGTTGTCAATGCGGTCATGGTGGACAGGCTGAAAGCCGCCCTGCCTTTGCTGTCGGATAGTGAACAGGAGCTGATACAGGCAATCTTTTTTGACGGACTTTCCGAGCGTGAAGTCGGGGCGAGGTTGGGCATAACCCAGAGCGTTGTAAACAAACGCAAAGCCAGAATCCTAATAAAACTAAGAAAGATAATAGAAAATTAAAATTTAAGGCGTTCAGCCCCCTTGTTTTTTCCTTTGGGAAGATGAGGGGGCTTTTCTCTGCCCTCTCAATCAATTCTGATTGGAGGAAGTAAGAATGGCATACAACCACGGACGGGAGGACAGGAAATGGCGTATCTGGAAAGAAGCGGAGGAAAAGCTGCTGCGTGAGTGCGGCGTTGATGAAGCGACCATTGAGCAGATACGCATGGCGGACAGGGCAGACTTCAATTCCAACAGGCGGTTTTACCGATGGACGAATGACGTTGCGGAATATCTTGAGGACATGGCAGGCAGGGAGCGGCAGGCGGAAGTGGGTACGGTTGCGGAGTTACTGGAAGAGATTGAGAGCGAAAATCTCTATCAAGTATTAGTCACGGTGGACGGGCGTACCTTGAAAATCGTCCTGCTGAAAATGCAGGGGTATTCCACAAAGGAGATTGCCCCGCTTGTGCATTTGACGACTGGTGCCATCTATGCGAGGTTAGACCATCTGCGGAAGAAGCTGCGGAAAATTTTATAGCTTCTAAAACAGCCTGCCATCCTGCGGGCTACTGGGTGAGGGATGGAAATCCCCTCACTCATTTTTTGCAGGAGGACAACAGGATGGCATACAGGGTTAAGGCATACACGCTTCGGGAGGAATCCACGGAAAGCGGCACAAGGTATTTTATCAGCTTTAAGGACGGGCAGGGCAAATCCCACGAGTTGGAAGTGTCGGAACAGTTCTTTATGGAGTTTCGGCAGATGGAGCGCAGGAACAGGAATCTTTTCTAATGGGACGAGCGGCACAGGGAGTTTAACGAGGTATGGGACGAAACCCTTTACAGACGGGCGTTGCGTGTGCCTAAGAGCCTTGATGAACGCATGGTTGAGGAAGAACGGAATGAAACGCTCTATAAGGCGGTTGGGAGCCTTCCAGAGATACAAAGGCGGCGTTTCCTGCTCTACTACGAGTATGAGTTCAATTTTTACCAAATCGCCGCTATGGAGCATTGCACCGCTTCGGCAATACAGAAATCTGTTGCGATTGCAAAGGAGAAAGTAAAGGCGGAAATTGAAGAAATATCTCCAACCGTGACCGACACCGCCCGAAAAAGAAATCTGTTTTTTATTTGTGTGGGATTGGCGGCATTACATACTCTCACTTTTTTCCGTGGGAGTAAATCTATTTTTAAGGAGGTCAACGCCTATGTGCAACGAAAACAAAGACACCGCCCGAAAGGAGGAAAGCCATGCAGAAGTTACAGACAGTCAACGCCGAAACGCTCCTTTATGAACCGCTTGAGAAACCATCCTTTGTGGTGGACAGCCTTATCCCGACAGGCTTATCGCTGTTCTGCGGCTCACAGAAGATAGGCAAAAGCTGGCTCATGCTGAAGCTATGCTTATGCGTGTCGCAGGGAATCCCTTTATGGGATATGCCGACAATGGAGGGCGATGTGCTTTACCTCTGCCTTGAGGACACGTTCTGCCGCATACAGGACAGGTTATTTCGTTTGACGGACGAAGCAAGCGGGCGGCTCCACTTTGCCGTGGCAAGCTGCAAGCTGTCAGACGGTCTTATCGTGCAGCTTGAAGATTATCTGAAAGATTACCCAGACAGCAGGCTCATTGTCATTGATACCTTGCAGAAAGTCCGTACAGCTTCAAAAGACAATGCCTATGCAAGCGACTATGGGGACATCTCCCTCATCAAAGACTTTGCCGACAGGCACTCTCTGGCGGTCATTGTCGTACACCACATCCGAAAGCAGAATGACAGCGACGTGTTCAACAAGGTGTCTGGGACGACAGGATTAACGGGGAGTGCGGACGCTACCTTTGTTCTGGAAAAGGAGAAACGTGCGTCTGACACCGCCAAGCTGTATGTGACGGGCAGGGACACGCCTTATCAGGAATACACGCTGCGTTTCCGTGATTGCCGTTGGGAGCTTGTGGAGCGGAAAACGCAGGAGCAGCTTGCGAAAGAAACGATACCAGATGTCCTTTTTCGGTTGGTGGATTTTATGAGGGATAAGGAAGAATGGATAGGCACGGCAACGGAACTGTTAGCCGCTATGGGGGAAACGGAAACCATACCCACGGTGATTACGAAATGGCTGAATGAATACCGCACCACATTTTTAAGCGAGAACCGTATCTGCTACCAGTACAGCCGCAGGAAAGACGGCAGGCGGATTGCCCTTGCAAGGAGGGCGGGTGACAGCGGTGATGGTGGTGACAGCGATATTAGGATACCCCCCTGTTACTGTCATTGACGCTTAAAGCCATGTAAAGCTGGCGGCTCTGCCCTGCGGGTGACAGCAGTGACGGTGGTGACAGTGATTTTAGGATACCCTGCCGCTGTCATCCCTACGGGAGAACACCCCGTAAACGCAAAATGCAGGCGTGAGATTTACTCGCCCTTTTCGGTCGTGTAAAACCACCCCTGCGGTCAGAAAAATCATTCCGATTTTTCCGACTGCGTTTACAGGGTGTAACACACTACACTTTGCCCTGCAAAGTCGTGTGCCAGACGTTCCCTCTGGACTCCCTTAAGGCAGGGCTGTGCCCTGCTATCCTACGCCTTACGGCTTCGGATAAAAGAATGGCGGCATGACGGTGACGGCTCTTGCGAGGGGGGTATCCCAAAAACACCGTCATCATCGACATGACCGTCATGCAGGGGGTGAGGGTGACAGTTGCGGCAGTCGGCAGGGGGTATCCCAAAACTGCTGTCACCACCGTCACCGCTGTCACCCCAAAGGACGGTCACCCGCCGAAAGAAAGGAGGAATCCGCCTATGCCTTATGCAATCCTGCGTTTCCAGAAACGAAAAGCGGGCGGCGTTGCGGCTTGTGAACGCCACAACGAGCGGAAGAAAGAAGCCTACAAAAGCAACCCAGATATAGATATGGAACGCTCTAAAAACAATTACCATCTCATAGCACCACCAAAGTACACCTACAAGAAAGAGATTAACCGCATGGTAGCCGAAGCGGGGTGCAGGACAAGGAAAGACAGCGTGATGATGGTGGAAACGCTCATCACAGCTTCACCAGAATTTATGAACCAGTTACCGCCCGAAGAACAAAAAGCGTATTTCCAGACGGCTCTTGACTTCATTTCGGAGCGTGTTGGAAAGCAGAATATCCTCTCCGCTGTCGTCCATATGGACGAGAGAACGCCCCATATGCACCTCTGCTTTGTGCCGATTACGCCAGACAATAAGCTGTCAGCGAAAGCTATCTTAGGCAACCAGAAATCATTATCCGAGTGGCAGACCGCCTACCATGAGCGGATGTCCTCACGGTGGAATCAGCTTGAACGGGGGCAGTCCTCAATGGAAACCAAGCGGAAACACGTCCCCACATGGCTCTATAAATTAGGCGGCAGGCTTGATAAACAGTATGAAGAAATCGTGTCTGCCCTATCCGACATCAACGCCTTTAACGCAGGGAAGAAAAGGGATAAAGCGTTAGATTTACTCTCTGCATGGCTGCCAGACGTGGAGAAATTCTCTAAGGAAATCGGGAAACAGCAGGCGTATATCGACAGTTTGAAAGAGAGAATTGGGCAGGAATCAGACTATGCGGGGCGTATGCGTGATGAAAAGTACGAGCAGGAACTAAAGGTGCAGAAAGCGAATCAGAAGATATTTGAATTGCAGAGAACCAACGAGCAGATGGGGCGGCTGCTGTCAAAAATACCGCCCGAAGTGTTGGAAGAATTGCAGAAAAATCATAGAAGCAGAGCGAAAGAAAGGTAGATATGTGAATGAAGAAACAGGATTTTAAGGTGTTAAAGACCAAAGACTTGTACCCGTTCCCCGACAATCCGTTTCATGTGGCAGAAGATGAAACACTGTCAGAGTTAGCGGAAAGCATCAAGGAATTTGGCATTGTCACGCCGATAATCACACGCCCGAAAGAGGACGGGGACGGTTATGAAGTGATTGCAGGACAGCGGCGTGTCCGTGCTTCTGAACTTGCAGGGATAAATACCGTGCCTGCGTTTGTCCTGCCCTTAGACCGTGACCGAGCCATCATCACCCTTGTAGACAGCAATTTGCAGCGTGAGAATATCCTGCCATCGGAGCGGGCGTTTGCTTACAAGATGAAATCCGAAGCCATGAAGCGGCAGGGTTTCCGCACAGACTTAACCTCGTCACAAGTTGTGACGAAGTTGCGGACGGACGACAAGGTGGCACAGGGCTTCGGCGTGGGCAGGATGACCGTGCAGCGTTTTATCCGCCTGACGGAACTGATACCGCCGATTTTGCAGATGGTGGACGAGGGGAAAATCGCCCTCACGCCTGCGGTGGAACTGTCCTTCTTGAAGAAAGACGAGCAGGAAAACCTCTTTGCCACGATGGAGAGCGAAGAAGCAACGCCCTCACTCTCACAGGCACAGCGGATGAAACAGTTAAGCCAGAGCGGGCGGCTTGACATGGATACGATATTTGCGATTATGACGGAGGAAAAGGGCAACCAGAAAGAAACCTTGAAAATCAACACAAGCAAGCTGAAAAAATACTTTCCGAAGAACACAACGCCGAAGCAGATGGAGGAAACCATCATCAAACTTTTGGAGCGTGAGTTGCAGAGGAAACGCAACCGTGACAGCCGCTAATCTTCTTTTTTCGGGAAGTAAATACAGAGAGTTGAGGTATGGAGAATGAGAGAAATCCAGTATGAAATCGTAAAGGAAATCGCAGTATTGTCTACGGGCGACAGTGGCTACACAAAGGAAATCAATCTCATTTCATGGAATGGGAAAGAGCCGAAGTATGACATCCGCAGCTTTTCCCCGAACCGTGAAAAGTGCGGCAAGGGAATCACGCTGAACGCTGATGAAGCGGCGGCACTCCTTAAAGCATTACAGAAAGAATTAAACAGCGAGGATTAATGGTATCTGATTGGCAGGGCGGGGACATTTCCAAACTCTTCCCTGCCCTGTCTGGAAAGGAAGATTTAAGTATGGGCGAGGATAAGAAAGCAGATAAAAAGAGAAAGCGTATCGTGCCAAAAGCACCAGTGCAGATGATAATCAGCCGTGAATATGTCGGCACACAGACCGTTACAGAAGCGTTTGTCCCGATTATCTCCGAGGATATTCGGAAGAAGATTGCCGAGGGCGACACCTTCGACAATGAGGGGCTGTCCGCTTAGAATGTACGCAATGGGACATGAAAACAGATAGGACAGATACGGAGGTTTTACAGTATGGCAGGAATCAAAGAAGAAAAGAAAATCTATTTAGTCGGCATTTATTGCCGCTTATCTAAAGACGATGGTACGGATAACGAGAGTGCGAGCATTGCGACACAGAAATCCATCCTCACGGATTATGTGAAAAAGCAGGGATGGCACATAGCAAAAACGTATGTGGACGATGGTTATTCTGGTACAAATTTCCAAAGACCAAGTTTCCAGAATATGATAAAAGACATTGAAAGCGGTCTGATAAACTGCGTGATTACGAAAGATTTATCCCGTCTGGGGAGAAACTATCTTGATTGTGGGTTATATCTGGAAGTTTTCTTCCCAGAGCATAACGTGAGGTATATAGCGGTCAATGACGGCGTAGATACCTTGAATAAATCTGCTATGGACATCACGCCTTTCCGCAACATTTTAAACGAAATGTATGCCGCTGACATATCTGTTAAGATAAAATCGGCATATCGGGCGAGGTTTCAACAGGGGAAATTCATGGGAACTACCGCCCCTTATGGCTATATCAAAGACCCTGCCGACCACAACCATCTGCTGATAGATGATAAAGTGGCACATGTTGTAAAAGAGATATTCGACCTTGCATTAAAAGGGAATGGAGTTGCCAAAATTTGCAGACATCTTAATAAACAGCATATCCTACGCCCTGCCGCTTATGCGGCGGAGCGTGGCGAAACAGGCTTTGAACGTCATTTTGAGGGGAACGAGGACAAACGCTATATTTGGAGTGGGAACAGCGTGAGGAGCATTTTAAGAAGCCCGATATATGCGGGAAATCTTGTAGGCTACAAACGGATTGCCGCCAATATGAAAAGCAAGAAACGCCCCTCTAAGCTGCCCGAAGAATGGGAAGTGATACCCAATACCCATGAGGGAATAGTCACGCAGGAGGAATTTGATATTGTCCAACAGCTTATTACAAGTCGTAGGCTTCCACAGAACAAGGGAGGATTTGTAAATATTTTTGCAGGCGTTATCAAGTGTGTGGACTGCGGATGTGCTCTGCGGGCAATGAACGTACACAGGAGGAAACGCCCAGAGATTATCGACTGTGTACAGTATTCATGTAATAATTATGCAAGAAACGGAAGAAGCGAGTGTAGTGCCCACAATATAGAAGCAAGGGATTTATTCAATGCCGTTCTTGCCGACATCAACTGTTTTGCGGATATGGCAGTGAATGATGAAAAGGCGGTCAGGGCCATAGAAAAGCGGCTCACGGAAACAGACCAGAGCAGGGCGAAAGCATTAGAGAAAGAACGTAAGAAGCTGAACAAACGCCTTGCGGAACTGGACAGGCTGTTTTCCTCTCTCTACGAGGATAAGGTCATGGAGCGTATTACCGAGCGGAATTTTGAGATGATGTCGGGGAAATACCAGAAAGAGCAGCTTGAAATTGAAGCAAGGCTGAAAGAGGTGACGGAAACTCTTAATGAAAGCTACGAGAAATCACGGGGAATCCGTGACTTCCTCGCCCTTATCCGAAATTATCAAGGCTTAAAAGAACTGGATGCAACAGTTATAAACGCACTCATAGACAAGATACTTGTTTCGGAGCGTGAGAAGATGGCAGACGGAACAGTGAAGCAGGAAATCAAGATTTACTATAAATTCATCGGCTTTGTCGATGAATTACATATCATACCTACAAAACGGTGGGCAGCAATGCCCGCTAAAAATTGTACGGTGTGCGGCGTTGAATATGTCCCGGGCTCTGGTGCATCAAGGTATTGTCCTGCTTGTGCCAAGAAGATACGGAGGGAGAAATCAAACGAGAGCAAACGCAGGAGCAGAGAACAGAAAAGGATAGCATGTATGAACTGTCCGCAAAAAATGACCGACTGATCCAGGTCAACACCGATTACTTTTCCACCGGTCTTGACTGCCGCCTCTGCCGCTGAAGTATAGATACCTCCACCACAGGCAAATACGACTTCTACACCTTTTGATCCATACCAGGTATCCATGTAAGCTGTGATATCTGCATCTCCATAGAACTGTCCGCCGCATACATATTCGACCTGCACTTCATCGGTAATTCCAAGTTCTTTTGCCGCTGCATCCGCGCCCTGTACGTATCCGTATCCATAACGGTTGACCGCCGGAACAGACATTCCTCCGAGGAATCCCAGATGACGGTAGCCAAGCATTACTGCCGCATAACCTGCCATAAATCCAGAAAGCTCTTCCTGATAAGTACAGCAGTATACGTTATCTTCGTTGTAGTAATCGGTCACATTGTAGTGATCCGGATTATAGTCATATCCTTCTCCGATACCTTTTTCGCAGATATCACCGGCACTTACGTCCAGTGCCAGAAATTTAACTTCCGGATAAAGATCCGATTCATCGATCACAGTCGGGGCAAATACGTAGCCGGATAATACGATCACATTCGCGCCATCCGCTACTGCCTGATCCACACTTGCTGTTCTTGCTTCATCGGAGTCACTCTGTGGTTTGTAATAGTTGAATTCAATATCGTTTTCTTTTCCCCATGCCTTACATGCCTCGTAAGTCATCTGATTGAAGCTCTGGTCGGTGATATCACCAGAGTCTGTTACCATTGCTACTTTCATTTTTTGTTCAGAAGCATCAGCCGCATTTTTGTCCTGTGTACTTCCGCATCCTGCCAGCGATCCAGTAATCGCTGCTGCTAATAATATTGCCATTATTTTCCGTTTCATTATGGCGTCTCCCTTCATGTTTTTTTGATTTTGTCATCCGCATTTGTTAGTTCAAAGTATAAGCGGCGTTGGTCCTTTTTTCATAGGACACATGTCTTTTTTTAGAAGTGCTTTCGATATTTCGTTGCTTTTTGATAATTTGCTGCGTTGGTTTTTAGTTATTTTATACAATTGAGGATGCCTGATTTCCACAAAAAAATCCTTCTGATATAAAATCAAAAGGATTTTTTTAATAAGCATTTTCTCAATGTGTCAGGTCCTTCACCCACTTATACTTCCGGAAATGTTGAAGCACCCAGGGCAGTTTGCCGACTTCATCGATGCAGGTACAGGCTTGACACTCCCCACAGCTAAAGCAGAGGGATTCTTGCTTCTACCACTACTGCATTGGTGAATACCTTACGGTACTGCAATGTCTTACACAGTGTCCACAAGCTGGATTATACTGTTCCCGTATGCCCTACGGTACAGTTTTCTGTCTTTATGCATACTGCATCTGCAGTCCTTTTTTCAGGATATTGATGCCTGCATTCATATCCCGGTCATGGACCACGTGACATTCTGGGCACTCCCAGATACGAATACGCAGATTTTTTACCAGAGGATTCTGGCAGCCACAGCAGCTGCAGGTCTGGCTGCTCGGATACATCGTTGGTACTCTGCAGATCTCATTTCCATACCAGACTGCCTTATATTCCAGCATTTTGAAAAACTTTGCCCAGGAAACACTTGCTATGGATCTTGCCAGTTTATGGTTACGGAGCATCCCCTTCACATTCAGGTCTTCGATACAGATGGTTTGGTTTTCACGCACCAGCAGCGTTGACTGTTTCTGCAGGAAATCATTCCTTTGATTGGTTATCTTCTCATGTACTCTGGCAACTCTGATCCGCTGTTTGTCGCGGTTCTGGGAACCTTTCTGCTTCCGGGAAAGTCTGCGCTGCTCTCTTATGAGTTTTCGCATAGAGCGTTCCAGATATCCGGGATTTGATACTGTATTACCATTACTGTCGGAATAGAACTCTTTGATCCCAACATCAATCCCGATCATTCCGCCATTATTTTGACGTGAGTCCGGTTCGAAGTCAACATTCAGGACCGCAAAATATTTCCCTGACGGCGTATGCTCAATGGTCACATGATGGATCTTTCCAATTTCCATCGACTGACGCACTTTGACAAAACCAAGTTTTGGAAGTTTGATATATCTTCCCACAATGCGGATATTATCTTTTTGGTTTATGGTCCTGTATGACTGGAACCGGTTATGTTTACTTTTGAAGATTGGATGGGACGCCCTCTTTTGAAAAAAATTCACAAATCCCCGGTCGAGATCCCGTAAAGACTGCTGTAATGCAATGGAATCAGCTTCCTTCAGAAAAGCAAACTCTTCCTGTTTTTTCAGTTCCGTCAGCATGGCGGACGTCTGGGTATAGCCGATCTTTTTCCCATTTTCATAGCCTTCCTTACGCATGGCAAGCCCCCGGTTATAGATGAGCCGGCAGCATCCCAGTGTTCTGTGGATGAGGTTTTTCTGTTCTCTGTTCGGGTAGATCCTGAATTTGATTCCTTTTTGCATTATCCCATCTTGTCCTTTTGTCTCTGCGATGTTTTCTGGTTCTCAATATACTGCTTTACTGTTTCCAGCGGGGCACCGCCCACGGTAGATACAAAATAGCTGTTTGTCCACAGGGTCGGCATCTTGGTTTTAAGATACGGAAATTCCTGTCTTAAGATCCTGGACGTATAGCCTTTGAAAGATTTTACAGCTTTGTGGATGCCCAGCTGAGGATCTACTTCCAGCAGCATATGAACATGATCTGGCATGATTTCCATTTCCAGAATGTCTACAGAAAGATTTGCAGCATACTCTGTGAGCAGCTCCTTCAGCCGGACATCTACACCATTAGTTAATACTTTTCGTCTATATTTTGGGCACCATAC
>NZ_QULA01000042.1:1618-24591 GCF_003481595.1 Blautia sp. OM07-19 | reverse complement strand
TTTTCTCAACCTTCTTTCTCGGAATTCCCTATATTTGAATTATACAAGAAGCTCCTTTTCTTGTAAAAAATTATTTATGATAAGGCTCATGGTTCAGAATCCGGTATCCCCGGTAGATCTGCTCCAAAAGGATCATCTGCATCAACTGATGAGGGAAAGTCATCCTGGAAAAGCTCAGTTTAAAATCAGCACGGTCAAGGACTTTATCTCCAAGACCCAGAGAACCGCCGATCACAAACGCGATCGAACTCTTTCCCTCTACTCCAAGCTGTCCGATCTTCTGTGACAGCTGTACAGAATCCAGCATTTTGCCGTCGATCGCAAGCGCGATCACATAGTCATTGTCACGGATGTGCTTCATCAGACGCTCTGCCTCTGTCGCCTTGATCTGTTCGTTCAATGCATCAGAAGCCTTATCCGGTGTCTTCTCATCCGGAACCTGGCAGAATGTCAGTTTGCAGTAACGGCTTAAACGCTTTGCATACTCAGCAATGCCGCCATTCAGATATTTTTCTTTGATCTTACCAACTGTTAAAATACGGATTTCCATTATACGTTATGTTCCTCTATATAAGTTTCAAATTCTTCCATGGACATCAGGACCTTACGTGGCTTCGTGCCTTCCTCCGGACCGACCACGCCGGCATCAGAAAGCTGGTCCATGATCCTTGCTGCCCTGTTAAAGCCGATCTTGAACATTCTCTGCAGCATACCGATCGAAGCTCTTTCTTTCTCAATGATGAATTTGCCTGCATCCACAAAGTAGATATCATTCTCATCATTTCCACCGGAAGAACCGCCTGAGAGGCTGATCGTATTTACCTGCTGCTCGATCTGCGGATTATATGTCACCTTCGGATTCTTATCCGCAAGGAATTCCACAATGCTGCTGACTTCCTCATCGGAGACAAAAGCCCCCTGCAGTCTGGCCGGTTTCTGATATCCCTGCGGATAAAACAGCATATCACCTTTTCCGAGCAGCTTCTCTGCACCGTTCATATCGAGGATCGTTCGTGAATCGACGCCAGAGGAAACAGAGAATGCAATCCTCGACGGCATATTCGCCTTGATCAGTCCTGTGATGACATTGACAGACGGTCTCTGCGTCGCAATGATCAGATGGATGCCTGCTGCACGTGCAAGCTGTGCCAGACGGCAGATCGCATCCTCTACCTCTCCCGGTGCGACCATCATAAGGTCCGCAAGCTCGTCTACGATGATCACGATCTGCGGCATCGGTTTCTGCGGGGTTCCACCCTCCGGAACTGCCATGTTACTGATCTTGCGGTTATATTCACCCAGATTTCGAACGCCGTACTCAGCAAAAGTATTATAACGACTCATCATCTCGGACACTGCCCAGTTGAGTGCTCCTGCAGCTTTCTTTGGGTCTGTGACGACCGGGATGAACAGATGCGGGATGCCATTATAGACACTTAACTCAACTACCTTCGGGTCGATCATGATAAGCTTGACTTCCTCCGGCGATGCTTTGTACAGAATACTGATGATCAGTGTATTGATACATACAGATTTACCGGAACCGGTCGCACCTGCGATCAGAAGGTGCGGCATCTTGGCAATATCTGTGACTACCGGTTTGCCCGCAATATCCTTACCTACAGCAAAGGACAGTTTGGATTTCGCCCCCTGAAATTCCTGGGACTGCAGGATCTCCCGGAGCATGACCGCATGATTTTCCTTATTAGGGACCTCGATCCCTACAGCAGCCTTGCCCGGGATCGGAGCCTCGATACGGATATCCGGAGTCGCAAGATTCAGTTTGATATCATCTGCGAGATTGACGATCTTGCTTACCTTGACTCCCATCTCCGGCTGTAATTCATAACGGGTTACGGTAGGACCGCAGCTCACATTTGTGATTGTGACATTCACGCCAAAGTTGTGCAGGGTTTCCTGTAGTTTCTTAGCTGTCTTGCGAAGATGTGCATCAGAATCTCCCTGCGATTTGCCATCTCCACGTTTCAGAAGTTTCAGCGGTGGATAATGGTATTCCTTTGGAATTTCTGAAGGTGCGGAAGTAATTTCTTTCCGAATATTGGTAATACCACTCTGGATTTCCTGCTCAGAAGATTTCGGATTCTTTTTCTGAGATGTCGTAGATTCTGCGGCCGGCTGTTCTGCTGTCTGCACCTCTGCCGTATGTTCCGGCCGAACCTCTCTCTTAAGCTGTTCCTGCCAGTCAGCTTCCTGATATGCGTCCTCTTCTTCATCTGGCGTTTCTTCTACCGGTTCGCTCTGAATCTCCGGTATTATGGTTTCTGGAATTTCTTCTTCTGGTTCATCCTGATATGCAGCAGGAATTTCTTCTTTCTCCATCGGTGCTTCCTGTCTGGAAAAATCCGGAAAAGCAGGAGCTGAATTCTCATCCTCAGAATCTCTGACCGCTTCTGCTCTCTGAATCCTGAATTCCAGCTGTCCCTGACTGCTTTCCTCCGTCTTGACAGATTCCTGCGGAAGTGGCTTCTCCTCTGCCGGAAGCGGTGTCAGTTCCGGCTTCGCAGGCGGTGTCAGTTTGGTTCCCTCAAGGAATTCATGTTTCCTTGATTTCTGTTCAGGCTCGTCCTCATCATCTGTTTCTTCTGTAAGTGCTTCCTCCAGAGCTTTCATACGCTCTGCCTGTCTCTGTTCCCTGCGTAGTTTCCTTTCCTGCTGGCGGAGTTCTCTCCTGAGATCTCTTTCCGGCTGTCCTTCCATATAACGCTCGTGACCGCCTCTTGCCAGCTCACAGATCCCGTCCCAGACGCGAAAGATAAATCCGAAGAAAGATTTCTGCGTAACCAGGATCATCGTAATTAACAATACAAGCAGAATAATCACACATCCGCCAACCACACCAAATGCGGAAGTGGTTGAAATACAGATCGCGCCTCCGATCACACCGCCTCCCGTATGGTATTCGGACGAAATTCTGTAATATTCCGAAAAGGTAGTGTCTGCCATATATCCCTCTGTCAGAAGCTGGATCAGACCGCACAGGAAGATCCAGAATATAATTCCTGCCAGAACTTTCTTATATGCAAGCAGATTTTTCCTGTTGGATATAAGAAATACTGCACATCCAAAAAGCAAAACCGGAAAAAGATATGCCAGAAGCCCCATAATTCCAAAAGATGCCTTACTGATACTGCCTCCAACAGTTCCTCCCATCCCAAGATTGCTGATGATCAGAATCACTGAAGCCGCAAAGAAAATCCAGAGAATAATCTCTGTCTGGAATCCACTGGTAACTCCCTGCTTCTTTGTAGTCGTTTTCTTTGCAGCTGCTTTCTTTCCGGCGGTTTTTCTCCTGGAAGTGGCCTTGGTGGTTCCTCTTCTGTTACTTTGTTTCTTTGCTGCCATTTCGGGCACCCTCCTACTATTTCAACTCACAGCTATAGCTTCACGAAGTCTGAAGCCCCGGCTGCCTAAAGCATATAATGTTACTGTTCACTCCGTTCACAGTAACTTGGTCAAAATGCATTCCAAATCACCTTCGGTGATGGCATTTTGCCCTGTATGTCTCGGGATTTTGCCATATTCATGGCAAAACGCCTCGCGGAATACTACCTGTGAATAGTAACCACATAATTCATGATCAGTGTCACAAAACCGATCACAAAACAATAAATAGCAAATCCACGAAATCTGCCTTTCTGAACAAGCTTCAGACAATAACGGATCACAAAAGATGCCACAATACCTGAAATAACCATTCCGAGTACATAAGTAAAACCAAGCCCTACTGTCATAGCAGGCGAACCAAACTGTCCCAGTTCCATAACCAGTGATCCCAGAATTGCCGGAATAGATAAAATATAAGAATATTTCACTGCAAAAGTACGGCTGAACCCGCTCATCAGTCCTGCACTGATCGTCAGACCACTTCTGGAAAGTCCCGGAAAGACAGAAAGTCCCTGGCTGATTCCAATCCACATTGCATTAGAAAGACTTGCATCCTTGGCAGCCTTCGTACCGCCTGCCCGGCTGAGGTCGATCACAAGCAGGACAATTCCTGTGATCAGAAGTCCTGCACTTGAAACCAGAGTGGAATCTGCGACCAGCACAACCAGTCTCCTTGACGTATATCCCAGAAACATCGTCGGGATCATGGAAACAAGAAGCAGCACGACAAACTTACGATATGTATTGCTGATGATTCTGGCATAATGAAGCTGCTTGCCGGTTCTTTTGTTGTAGAAATACAAATGAAAATTTCCTACGATATCCATGGTCATGTCCAGAATCTCGTAAAGAATGTGCCTGATATCCTTCTGAAAAGTCATAAACACAGCACCGAGAGTACCCACATGCAGCATGGCTTCCAGCAAAACACCAGCATTATGATCCATTCCAAAAAAATTCTCAAGAATACTGAGATGTCCGAAACTGCTTACAGGAAGAAACTCTGTAATTCCCTGTACAATAGCTAATAAAATAACATATAAAACTGTCATACTCTTTTCCTTTTCTTTTCATACAGTCTGTGTCTTATTGTTACTGTTGCGACACATCAACACTGGTCAGTATAACATATTTTTTTTTAACTTACAAGTTTCCAAACATTTGTTTGTGAAACAAAAAAATCCCGATCAGCTCAACATGGAGTTGACCGGGATTTCCTGCATTTAAATATTATTTATTTTTGAGATATTCATCGATACCTCTGGCTCCAGCTTTACCTGCTCCCATGGCAAGGATAACAGTAGCTGCACCTGTAACGGCATCACCGCCGGCATATACGCCGTCTTTGGATGTCTTACCGGTTTCTTCCTCAGCAACGATACATCTTCTCTTGTTGATCTCAAGTCCCTTGGTTGTAGAAGAGATCAGCGGGTTCGGGGAAGTACCAAGTGACATGATAACAGTATCTACATCCATGTCATACTCAGATCCTGGGATTTCTACAGGACGACGTCTTCCGGAAGCATCCGGCTCGCCGAGTTCCATCTTGACAACCTTCATACCGTTTACATGTCCGCTCTCATCAACAAGGATTTCCTTCGGATTGGTAAGAAGATCAAAGATAATTCCCTCTTCCTTAGCGTGATGAACTTCCTCTGCTCGTGCAGGAAGCTCTGCTTCACTTCTTCTGTATACGATATGTACTTCTGCACCAAGTCTCAGAGCTGTTCTTGCAGCATCCATTGCTACGTTACCACCGCCGACAACGGCAACTTTCTTGCCTGCTGCGATCGGTGTATCATAAGAATCATCGAATGCTTTCATCAGGTTGCTTCTTGTCAGGTATTCGTTTGCGGAGAATACGCCGCTTGCGTTCTCTCCCGGGATTCCCATGAACATCGGAAGACCTGCACCGGAGCCGATGAATACAGCTTCAAATCCTTCGTCCTCGATCAGCTGGTCGATGGTTGTGGATTTACCGATGACAACGTTTGTTTCGAATTTAACGCCAAGTTCTTTGACTTTTTCGATTTCTTTCTTAACGACTTTCTGTTTTGGAAGACGGAATTCCGGGATACCATAAACAAGAACGCCGCCGAGCTCATGAAGAGCCTCGAATACAGTTACATCATAACCTGCTTTTGCAAGATCTCCTGCACAGGTAAGTCCGGACGGACCGGAACCGATAACTGCAACTTTGTGTCCATTCTTAACTTCTGCTCCAGCTGGTTTGATGTCATGCTCCAGAGCGTAGTCAGCAACGAATCTCTCCAGTTTACCGATGGAAACAGCCTCGCCCTTCTTACCGCGGATACACTGTCCCTCACACTGGGATTCCTGTGGACATACACGACCGCAGATAGCCGGAAGAGCGGAAGATAATCCGATCACCTTGTATGCTTCTTCGATGTTGCCTTCTTTGATCTGCTCGATGAATCCTGGAATGTTGATGGATACCGGACATCCCTCTACACATTTCGGTTTCTTGCAGCCTAAACATCTCTGTGCTTCTTCTACTGCTTCTTCCTGATTGTATCCAAGACAAACTTCTTCAAAGTTTGTTGCACGTACCTTCGGATCCTGCTCTCTTACAGGAACTTTATTTAACATTTTTGCATCTGCCATTACTTGTCACCTCCGCACTGTCCGCATCCGCCGTGATGGGTATCGCCTTCCTGAAGCTTCAGTAATGCACGTCCCTCTTCGGTCTTGTACATCTGGCTTCTCTTCATAGCCTGATCGAAATCAACGAGATGTCCGTCGAATTCCGGTCCGTCTACGCAGGCAAATTTGATCTCATCGCCAACCTGAAGACGGCAGGCACCGCACATACCTGTTCCGTCAACCATGATCGGGTTCATGCTGACAATGGTATGGATACCAAGCTTCTTGGTAAGGAGACAGACGAATTTCATCATGATCATCGGTCCGATCGCAACACAGACATCATAGCTCTTACCTTCATTTGTAACAAGGTCTTCGAGAGTCTTGGTTACCATACCGGAACGGCCGTAAGATCCGTCGTCTGTTGTAACATAAAGGTTGGAAACAGCCGCAAGTTCTTTCTCAAGGATCACCATGTCCTTAGTCTTGGAGCCAAGGATCACATCTGCGGTGATTCCGTGCTCATGGAGCCATTTTACCTGTGGGTAAACAGGTGCTGTACCAACACCTCCGGCAACGAATACCATTTTTTTCTTCTTGAGTTCTTCGATGTCTTCATGAACGAACTCAGAAGGACATCCCAGAGGTCCTACGAAGTCACGGAAAGAATCTCCTGCTTTTAATTCGGACATCTTGATTGTGGATGCTCCGACTTCCTGGAACACGATGGTAATAGTTCCTTCTTCGCGATCGTAATCGCAGATGGTAAGTGGAATTCTCTCACCCTTCTCGTCCATCTTAACAATAATGAACTGTCCTGGCTGACAATGGCTTGCTACACGCGGTGCATGTACGACCATGAGATGGATCTTGGCTGCCAGTGTTTCGGCTTTTAAAATCTTATACATTGTTCCCCTCCTAGCGTATATTCATTCAATCCTCTATTAATAATACGCTAAAATTGCTTCTGTTACAAGGGGAATATTCAAAAACATACTAAATATGCATGCTTTTTCATAGTATTTTTACAAAAAAAGCCCTTTTAAGCCTCTTTTTTCTTCTATCATCTGATGCAATTTCCCAAGTGCTTCGCGGATTCCGCCGACTTCATCGATCAGGCCCTCCCTTACAGCTTCCTCCCCTTCCAGAAGCGTTCCGACATCTTTTACAAGCTGACTGGTATCCAGCATCAATTCTTCGAGACGTCGCTGTGACGCTCTGGAATGTGAAGCAATAAAACTGGTGATACGGTCCTGGATCTTTTCCATATTACGGTACGTCTGGGCAATGCCGATGAACATGCCGCTGGAACGGACCGGATGGATGACCATCGTCGCACTCGGCACGACAAAAGAATAATCCGCAGATACAGCCATCGGAACTCCGATGGAATGCCCGCCTCCGAGTACAAGAGAAACGGTAGGAACACTTAAAGACGCGATCATCTCCGCGATCGCAAGTCCTGCCTCCACATCACCGCCGACCGTGTTCAGAAGGATCAGAAGGCCCTCGATCTCCTCATCATCCTCGATCATCGCAAGTTTTGGCAGCACATGTTCATACTTGGTCGTCTTGCTCTGCGAAGGAGCCGCATCGTGCCCTTCTACCTCACCGATGATCGTCAGAAGTTCAATCTTATGATTTCTCCTGTTCTGATCCAGCGTCACCTCTCCGGTCTCTTTGATCTCTTTATTCTCCTGCTCTCTCCGGTCAAGCTCTTTCTGTTTTTCGTCATTTTTTTCGGACATAAAAATACCTCCATGTGATTGTTCATGGAGGTATTCTGTGTAAACATATGGATTTTTATACGTTGTACGAGATCATTCGTCCCAGTTTGTCCAGACATCTGTGACGTCATCATCTTCATCGAGGAGGTCCAGAGTCTTCTGAAGGTTCTTGATATCCTTCTCGTCTGTAAGCTCTACGTATGTCTGTGGAACCATGGCAACCTGTGCCTCAAGCATCGGTACGCCAGCCTGCTCCAGTGCTTCTCTTACTGCGCTGAAATCATCCGGAGCGGTAAGTACTTCGTAGCTGTCTTCTTCTTCGCTGAAATCCTCTGCGCCTGCATCCAGTGCAGTCATCATCAGATCGTCAGCATCCATCTCGCACTCTTCTTTGTCGATGATGATCTGACCTTTCTGGTCGAACATGAAGGATACACATCCCTGTGTTCCGATGCTTCCATATCCCTTGGTGAAAGCGTTTCTTACGTTACTTGCTGTACGGTTCTTGTTGTCAGTCAGAGTCTCAACGATGATCGCAACACCGTTCGGACCATAACCTTCATAAGTAGCATGCTCGTAGTTGTCAGCAGAATCAGCACCTGCTGCCTTCTTGATACCACGGTCGATCGTATCGTTCGGCATGTTGTTTGCTTTTGCTTTCGCGATAACATCACGAAGTTTGCTGTTGTTGTTCGGATCCGAACCGCCAGCTTTGACTGCCATAACGATTTCACGACCGATCACGGTAAAGATCTTACCTTTTTTGGCATCATTTTTTTCTTTTTTATGCTTGATGTTCGCAAATTTTGAATGTCCTGACATTTCTCTCGTTCTCCTTTTGTTTCTTATCTTTTTGTAAACCCTGCTAAAAAGCCGGTAAACCTGCATAATTACTGATAAAATATAGCACTTTCCTTCGGATTCGTCAAGAATAACTGCTCAAAAAGTAAGCTCCAGGCTGATTTCCAGCGCATGGTTCACCTTATCAAGCATCGCCTGGTCAAGATGACAGACTTTATCCTTGAGTCTCCGCTTGTCGATCGTCCGCAGTTGTTCCAGAAGGATCACCGAATCCCTCTCAATGCCATACGCAGACGCATCGATCTCTATATGTGTCGGCAGCTTCGCCTTGTTCATCTTTGATGTAATTGCTGCACAGATCACAGTCGGGCTGTGCCGGTTGCCGACATCATTCTGAATGATCAGCACCGGACGGATCCCGCCCTGCTCGCTTCCGACCACAGGCCGCAGATCTGCATAAAAGATATCCCCTCTTTTAATTACCACACAATTCACGCTCCGATTCTTCTGTTACTGTCTGTTTATGACAGCTCCATTCTTTTTCTCAGAAATTAGTATTTCCATTTTTTTCTCGTGTATACATGTGTGGTATTTTACGCTGTTATCTAGTTAAAGAAGGTCAGCTCTCCCCATTCTTTGCCGTCTTTGATGTAGACTCTCGGCACTCGTTTGCTGATATCACAGGCAAATTCATAGGAAAAACGTCCGGAAAGATCACCAAACTTCTCAATGCTTATGAACTCCTTGCCGTCTTTTCCGATCAGAGTCACTTCATCTCCGGCCTTTGCGTCCGGGATCTTTGTGATATCTACCATGAACTGATCCATGCAGACTCTTCCAAGGATCGGTGCCTTTTTGCCGTGGATCAGAACCCATCCCTTATTGGAAAGAGAACGCGGATAGCCGTCTGCGTATCCCACCGGGATCGTTGCGACTTTCATTTCTTTCTTGGCAGTAAACGTTCCGCCATAGCTGAACGCCGCTCCCGGTTCCACGGTTTTGATGTAAGAAATATGGCTCTTGAGTTCCATTGCCGGGATCAGTTTCACGATATCTCTCTCCACTTCATTGGAAGGATAGATTCCATAGATCGTAATACCCGCACGGACTGCATTTAAGTTTGCCTCCGGCACACGGATGATCCCTGCGCTGTTAGAGCAGTGCTTCATCGGGATCTGAATGCCTGCATCCTCCAGAAGTTTTGCAAAATTCAGATAACGGTTAAGCTGGTCGATCGCCGGGCTTCTGTCTGTCTCGTCTGCTCTTGCAAAATGAGTGAACATTCCCTCGATCTTCAGATTTGGAAGCTGGGAGATCTTTTTGATCTCTTCGACACTTTCCTGTCTGTCTGCAAATCCAATACGGCTCATACCGGTATCAAGACCGATATGGATATGTACATCTCTTCCCTGACGCTGCGCTTCTTCTGAAAGTTTCTGTGCCATCTCATAGGTGCAGACAGTTAAACGGATCTCCTTTGCGATCATTTGTGTGAAATATTCTTCAAAAACGATTCCAAGGATCAGAATCGGTTTTTTCACACCAAAGGTACGAAGCTGCAATGCTTCCTCCGGTGTCGCAACTGCAAATCCCCAGATATAGTCATAGTCTTCGATCAGACGTGCGATCGCCTCTGCGCCATGTCCATATCCGTCTGCCTTGATGACAGCAACGATCTTGGTACCCTTGGCAATGTTTTTCTTCATCTCTGCAAAGTTATGTGCGATCGCATCCAGGGATACGACGGCCTTTACTCTTTCGAATTTTTTCATGATCTTTATCTCCTTACTGCGTAATGCAATTATTTTTATCTGGATTTTTGAAACTTATCAGAGTTCCTGCATAGTTTCTCTGTCTTTAAGAACTTTCGCCGCTGCCCGCGCAATGTCTCCGGCTTTCATTCCGTAAGTGCCTTTTTCCTCGACAGCCTTATCTCCTGCCAGCCCGTGAAGGAATACGCCAAAAGCCGCCTGCTTTGCCAGATCCACCGTATTCTCCGGATCTGAACGGAATGCACACAGAACCCCTGCCAGGATCCCCGACAGGACATCCCCGCTTCCCGCAGTCGCCATTCCTGGATTCCCGCTTTGATTGATCCAGCAAAAATCCCTCTTCGGATCTGCAACAACAGTCACTGCATCTTTGAGCACACAGACCACGCCATTTTCCCTTGCAAAATTCGATGCTGTCCAAATGAGATTTTGCTGAATTTCCGGTATGGAGAGTGCCCGATCCGCTGCTTCTGAAAACAATCCGCTATTTTTAGAAGTCATAAAATTTTCACTCAGCCGACTCGTCTCGCCAAGATGCGGCGTACAGATCACCTGGCTGTGCTGAAGATATTTCTTCCACTCCGGATGTTTCGAGAGCAGGTTCAGTCCATCCGCATCCATGATCACAGGTTTCCCCATTCTCTGCGCATGGGCAAGATAAAATTCTGTTTTCCGTGCACTTTTCTCAGACTGTCCAAGTCCTGGTCCGATCACCACAATGTCGCACCAGTGCATTGCATTAACCCATGCTTCGTTGCCGCCAGCATCATCTGCAAACATCGCCTCCGGAAGAAGCGTCTGCAGTGGAATGCGATTCTCCTCATCCGTCAGGATCTTGACCATCCCGGCTCCGGCAGCGAAGGCGCCCTCTGCACAGAGATACGCTGCCCCGCACATTCCTTTGCTTCCGGCAACGACAAGAACCTTGCCAAACGTACCCTTGTTCCCATTCGCGGCGCGCAGAGGAAGCTTCTGGAGATCTTTTTTCTCAAGTGCCGCTTTCTGTGTCGGAAGATCCGGATTCTCGTAGATGCCGACATCTGCTACAACAATTTTTCCCGCAAAATTTTTGCCTGGATAAAAACACAAGCCTGTTTTACAGAATGCAAACGTCACCGTCAGATCCGCACGAAATGCGATTCCAAGCTCTCTGCCCGTGTTGCTGCATACCCCGGACGGCAGATCTACCGCCACTTTCCATGCAGAAACCTCGTTCAAAGCCTGAATGACTTCTCTGTATTTTCCTTCGATCGAGCGGTCAAGCCCAACGCCGAAGATGGCATCTACTATAGTAGTATATTCTCCTGCTGCCAGGTTATTCACCAGAGGGACCTGATAATTCTCTGCGATCTTAAGCTGGCGGCGTGTTTCCTTTGTGCGGTGATCCGGATTTCCGAGCATATAGATTTCCGCGTTATATCCATGCAGATGCAGGATCCTGGCGATTGCGACTCCGTCTCCGCCGTTGTTCCCGCCTCCGCAGACGCACAAGATCCGCTGTTTCTGTGACATTTCCGCAAAATGTCCTTCCATTGCATCCACAACAGCCAGTGCCGCCCGTTCCATCAGCACACAGGACGGAACTCCCATTCCGGTAATGGTGCAGCCATCCAGTGCTTTCATTTCCGATCCGCCTACAATTCGTTTCATCTGATATCTCCTCGATATACGATACAAAGCAAAAAGCTGTTACGCAGCCGCCTTCATTAAGGAGCCGGGTAACAGCCTCTTGCTGTCCTCATGTTATGATTGCTGCTCTTCCACGTGTTCCTGACGATATTGACTGAGATTGTAAGATAACGTCATCAGACTCTCAGAAAGATGTACGTTCTCTACAATGACATCCTCCGGAGTCTCCAGATCGATATGTGCAAAATTCCAGATTGCCTTGATACCATTCTCGATCAGGATATCTGCCATATCCTTCGCCTTGTTCTTCGGCAATGTGAGAATCGCAATCTCAATATTCTTCTCTCTGAGGAAGAATGGGAGATTACTGATCATCTGGATCTCAATTCCACGGACCGCGATGCCCTCCAGTACCGGATTGACATCAAAAATCCCTTCCAGCTTAAAACCACGTTTTTCAAAGTCAACGTAATTGGCAAGTGCCTGTCCAAGATTACCGGCACCGATGATGATCATCGGATGTACCTCATCCAGTCCAAGGATCTTACCGATTTCTGTATAGAGATATTTCACATTATAACCGTATCCCTGCTGCCCAAATCCTCCAAAATTATTCAAATCCTGGCGGATCTGCGATGCTGTGACACGCATTTTCTTACTAAGGTCATTGGAAGATATACGTTCAACATTGTCTTCCAGTAACTCGCCAAGATAGCGATAATACCGGGGCAGTCTCTTAATTACAGCTTTTGATATCTGTTTTGCTTCCACCGTTGTCCCCTCCTTATACTTTCCTGTTAATTATACCGAAATGTTATTTTATTGTCAATCAATGTTGTCAAATCTATACAATTTTTGAGGAAATTTCCTTTACAAAGCCATCATTTAACCTTATAATCATAGCGTATATTGACTTTGGAGGAATATTTATGATTTTATCGTGTCAGGGCATCAGCAAATCTTTTGGCGAAAAAGTCATTTTGAACGATGCCTCATTTCATATAGAAGAGCGTGAAAAAGCCGCTCTCATCGGCAACAACGGAGCAGGTAAGACAACCCTTCTCCGTATTATAATGAATGAAATTTCTGCGGATTCCGGTCAGGTCGTTCTGATGAAGGACAAGAAGATCGGTTATCTCGCACAGTATCAGGATGTCAGCGGACACCGCACCGTCTATGAGGAACTGCTCACAACCAAGCAGTACATCATCGACATGGAAGACCGCATGCGTGCGATCGAAGTCCAGATGAAAAACGCTTCCGGCGAGGAACTTGACCGTCTGATGAACACCTACACCCGCCTGACCCACGAATTTGAGCTGGAAAACGGCTATGCCTACAAGAGCGAGCTAATGGGTGTCCTCAAGGGTCTTGGCTTTACGGACGAAGATTTTGCCAAACAGGTCGAAACCCTCTCCGGTGGACAGAAGACCCGTGTCGCTCTTGGTAAACTCCTGATCTCCAAGCCGGACATTCTTCTCCTCGATGAGCCGACCAACCACCTCGACATGGAGAGTATTTCCTGGCTGGAAACTTATCTTCTGAATTATCCGGGTGCTGTATTTATCGTCTCCCATGACCGTTATTTCCTTGATAAAGTTGTAACGAAGGTCATTGAGATCGATGCCGCCCAGGTCCGCATGTACAGTGGCAATTACTCCGCTTACGCCGAAAAGAAAGCACAGCTTCGTGACGCACAGTACAAGGCTTACCTTAACCAGCAGAGAGACATCAAGCATCAGGAAGCCGTCATCGTCAAGCTGAAATCCTTCAACCGTGAGAAATCCATCCGCCGCGCAGAAAGCCGTGAAAAAATGCTCGGTAAGATCCAGCGGATCGAGAAACCGACCGAGGTCCAGAGCCAGATGCGGCTTTCTCTGGAACCGAGAGTTGTCAGTGGAAACGATGTTCTCACGGTAGAAGAACTTTCCAAGAGCTTTCCGGAGCAGACACTTTTTACCGATATCTCTTTCCAGATCAAGCGTGGTGAGCGCGTTGCTCTGATCGGAAACAACGGTACCGGCAAGACGACCATGCTCAAGATCCTCAACGATCTTATCCCGGCAGACTCAGGAACTTTTTCCCTGGGCTCCAAGGTTCAGATCGGATATTATGACCAGGAACACCATGTACTCCACGCGGAGAAGACGATCTTTGAGGAAATTTCCGATACTTACCCGACACTTACCGAGACAGAGATTCGAAACATGCTCGCCGCCTTCCTCTTTACCGGTGATGATGTTTTCAAAGTGATCTCCTCTCTCTCCGGTGGTGAGCGCGGCCGTGTTTCCCTCGCGAAGCTGATGCTCTCCGAGGCAAACTTCCTGATCCTCGATGAGCCGACCAACCACCTTGATATCGCTTCCAAAGAAATCCTCGAAGAAGCGCTGAACAGTTACACCGGTACGGTCTTTTATGTTTCTCATGACCGATATTTCATCAACCAGACCGCGACCAGGATCCTGGAACTGACCAATCAGGCCGTTGTCAACTATATCGGTGATTACGATTACTACCTTGAGAAAAAAGAAGAACTCACTGAGAAATACGCTCCGGTGCAGCAGGAAACTGTAACTGTGCAGGAAACCGCACCAGCCACAGCATCTGAAGGAAAGCTCACCTGGCAGCAGCAGAAAGAAGAACAGGCACGTAAGCGTAAGCAGGAAGCAGAACTTAAGAAAACAGAAGCGCGGATCGAAGAACTCGAAACCCGCGATAAAGAAATCGATGAAACACTGGTTCTCCCGGATGTCTGCACCAACGTCGGACGCTGTGCAGAACTCAGCCGCGAAAAAGACAAAATCCAACAAGAACTTGAAGAACTCTACGAAAAATGGGAAACCCTGGCGTAATGCCTTGGGTTTCCCATTTTTATTTTTTGATGTATTTTTAAATTAAAGTAATGTATCCAGAGTCTCTCTGATCGCAAGGATAAACTGCTCGCTGTTCAGTACGGTCGGATTCTCAATGCTGGTGATCAGTGCCAGGTCTTTGGTCATCTTTCCGGATTCGATGGTGGAAAGAGTTGCTTCTTCCAGTTTGTCTGCGAACTGTGCAAGTTCCTGATTTCCATCGAGTTCCCCACGTTTGCGTAGTGCTCCTGTCCATGCAAAGATGGTTGCAACGGAGTTTGTGGAAGTCTCGCCGCCCTCCAGATGACGATAATAATGTCTCTGTACCGTTCCGTGAGCAGCTTCATACTCATAGTATCCGTTCGGAGAAACAAGAACAGATGTCATCATCGCAAGAGAACCAAATGCAGAAGATACCATATCACTCATAACATCTCCATCGTAGTTCTTGCATGCCCAGATAAATCCACCCTCTGCTTTCATGACACGGGCTACGATATCATCGATCAGGCTGTAGAAGTAAGTAAGACCTGCTTCCTCGAATTTCTCCTTGAACTCATTGTCAAATACTGTCTGGAAGACCTGTTTAAATTTGGCATCGTAAGTCTTGGAAATGGTATCCTTCGCGCCAAACCATACATCCTGCTTGGTATCCAGTGCATAGTTGAAGCAGCTTCTTGCAAAACTCTCAATAGAAGCTTCCATGTTGTGCATACCCATGGCAACTCCCGGAGCCTTGAATTCCTGTACCAGAGCACGTTTCTCTTCTCCATCCTCGGAAGTATAGACAAGCTCTACTTTACCCGGTTTGTCAACGTACATCTCTGTGTTCTTGTAAATGTCCCCATATGCGTGACGTGCAAGAGTGATCGGTTTCTTCCAGTTGCGTACGCATGGCTCGATTCCCTTTACTACGATCGGGGCACGGAATACAGTTCCGTCCAGAATCGCACGGATTGTTCCGTTCGGGCTCTTGTACATTTTCTTGAGGTCGTATTCTTCCATACGTGCGTGGTTTGGAGTGATGGTCGCACATTTAACTGCAACACCATATTTCTTGGTTGCTTCTGCTGCATCGATGGTTACCTGGTCATCGGTATCATTGCGGTGTGCAAGACCAAGGTCATAGTATTCTGTATTCAGATCAATATACGGAAGTAATAATTCGTCCTTGATCATCTTCCAGAGAATTCTGGTCATCTCATCTCCGTCCATTTCGACTAATGGCGTTGTCATCTGAATTTTTTTCATAATGTTCTCCTCTCTGCATATCACTGGTTTGCTGTCGCTATTTACAGCAACGATTTGTTCCATTGTAACGAAAAAAATCATTCCCGTCAATACTTTCAGGCTTTACCAAAGTAAATTCTGTGAATTTTCCTGAAAATCACAGCGAAAGGAACTTTTTACAGTTAAATTTTCCCCATCCCTGCTGATTTTTCGGAAGACCGAGGTCGTCTGCGCTGTCGCGGAGCATCATCTTGATATCTACGTTGGTGAGCATGGGATCTTTTTCCAGTGCAAGTGCCGCCGCCCCGGAGATCATTGGCGTGGACATCGACGTACCGCTTTTCATTCCATACGTATTTCCCGCCCCGGCCGCACACGACATGATCCGGCGTCCCGGTGCCACCAGATCCGGTTTACAGACACACTCAAACGTCGGCCCTCGCCCGGAGATTCCCTCTTTTCCCATAAGCATATCGCTGGAACCCACCGTGATCACCTTTTTGCTGCACCCCGGAGCAGTGATACTGCCCGGCTCCGGTCCCTGGTTTCCCGCTGCCGCAACGACCACCAGTCCCTGATCCCAGAGCTGTTCCACGCCGCGCACCAGAACATCCTTGTCATTCCTGGTACGATATGTCGTGCCGACAGAAATATTCACCACTCGGATCCTGTACTCCTCCCGATGGTTCATAAGCCACTGAAACGCCGCCAGGATATCCTCCTTATTGCCGTTTCCAAAACGATCCAGCACCTTAAGCCCGATCAGCGAACATCCCGGTGCCATCCCTTTGTACTTTCCCATAGAAGCCGCTCCGCTGCCTCCTAAGATCCCCGCCACACACGTTCCATGACCATTATCATCGTAAGGTAATTTCCTGTATGATATAAAATCTGCAAAAGCATAAATACGATCACCAAAATCCATATGAGGATAAATTCCCGTATCAAAAAGTGCCACACCAACCCCTTTTCCGGTATAAGCTGACTGCTTCATGAATATACTCCTTATAAATGGGCTTATTTTAGTGTATTCCGGATATCTGTGGATTGCTTCGCAATAAAGCATTTCTCCCAATTCCATGTATAACTTTCGAAAAAATGCCAATACTGAAAGCCATAGGAAATAAAAGGAGGCTTTTTTATGCTGATACTCTTTCTTGTACTCTTTTTTCTGCTGCAGGCGCTCGTACTCTTCTGCTGCCTCGCCGCCGGGAACGATCCCGCATCCCAGAAAATTTCCGATCAGGAACAGATGGATTATATCAGACGGTGGATGGAGAAGCATTCCGGGTCATGAATATAAAAAATCGAGGGTATAACAGCCATTTGTGACTATTGTACCCTCTGTTTTTCTTTTTACTATTATTCTACTGTAACACTCTTGGCAAGGTTTCTCGGCTTATCTACATCAAGACCCTTTGCAACACTTACATAGTATCCCAGAAGCTGTAACGGGATCACAGCAAGAGAAGTTGCAAAGTATGGATCTGTCTTTGGAATATAAACAGTGAAATCTGCAGTATCTTCGATGTTATAGTTTCCAAAAGTAGTCATTCCCATCAGATATGCTCCACGGCTCTTGCATTCTACCATATTGCTGACTGTTTTTTCATAAAGATCCGGCTGAGTGAGGACACCGATCACCAGTGTTCCATCCTCGATCAGAGAAATCGTTCCGTGTTTCAGCTCACCTGCAGCATATGCCTCTGAATGGATGTAGCTTACTTCTTTCATCTTGAGGCTGCCTTCCATGCTGATTGCATAGTCGATTCCACGACCTACGAAGAAAGTATCATGTGCGTTTGCCTGCTTGGACGCAAACCACTGAATGCGCTCCTTGTCATCAATGATTCTCTGGATTTTCTCCGGAAGAGTCTGAAGTTCTTTGATGTATCCTGTGTACTGCTCCTCTGTGATCTGCTCTCTTACCAGCGCGAACTGGATTGCCAGTACATAAGATGCCATCATCTGTGTACTGTAAGCTTTGGTTGTCGCAACAGAAATTTCCGGTCCCGCAAGTGTATAGAATACATTATCTGCTTCACGGGCAATAGAAGATCCCACAACATTTACGATCGCAAGCGTTCTGATTCCATGATCCTTACACAGTCTCAGTGCTGCAAGGCTGTCTGCGGTCTCTCCGGACTGGCTGATCACGATCGCCAGTGCATGAGGATCCAGAATCGGATTACGATAACGGAATTCAGACGCAAGTTCCACACGAACCGGAATTCTTGCCATATCTTCGATCACATACTGTGCAGCCATTCCTACATGATACGCAGAGCCACAGGCAACGATATAAATCTGGGAAATATCTTTGATCTCATCCTCTGCCAGACCGACTTCTGCCAGATCGATCCTGCCATCCTTCAGAACAGAGTTCAGTGTATCCTGTACAACTTTTGGCTGCTCATGGATCTCTTTCATCATGAAATGCTCGAATCCAGCTTTTTCTGCTGCTTCTGCATCCCAGTCGATCACTTTCATCTTCTTCTCGATTTCTTCCCCATCAAGGTTGTAGAAAGTAATCTCACCCTTACGTACACGGGCCATCTCCATATTGCCGATATAATAAACATTTCTGGTATATTTCAGGATAGCCGGAACATCAGAAGCAATATAAGCTTCTCCATCCTCCACACCAAGGATCATCGGGCTGTCCTTTCTTGCGACATAAATTTCTTCCGGATAATCACGGAACATGATAGCAAGTGCATAAGATCCACGGATACGGACCATAGAATGATTGATTGCATCTACCGGAGTTCCCTCATATTTCTTATAGTAGTAGTCAATCAGTTTCACGGCTACTTCTGTATCTGTCTCTGAATAGAATGTATATCCTTTACGTGTCAGTTTATCCTTCAGTTCCTGGTAATTCTCAATGATTCCGTTATGTACGGCAACGATATTTCCATCATCGCTGACATGCGGATGTGCATTGTTCTCAGAAGGTTCTCCATGAGTTGCCCAACGTGTATGACCAATACCGCAGGTACCCGGAACAGCCTCACCGCCATTTGTCTTCTCAGCAAGTCCCCTCAGACGTCCCTTTGCCTTAATAACTGTGGTCTCACCTTCACCATCACGCACAGCAATTCCTGCTGAATCATAACCACGATATTCCAGTTTAGAAAGACCATCTAACAGAATCGGCGCCGCCTGATGATTACCTGTAAACCCTACAATTCCACACATAAATATATCTCCTCTTTTTCATTTCACTTTTGCATTGATAAATTCAGTTTTTGCTCTATGATAACATACAACAGGCGATAATTCAATCATTTTTACATTATTAACCGTTTTGATTGCATTTTATGCATGTGCTGTTGAAGATTTTCCTGTCAGAACTTCTCCTGAAACTGAGTTAACATCTGCAGGTAAACTTTCAGCAAATGCCGCTTGGATGGTGTACATTTTCTGTAGAGCATCAGCAATTCCTGTTCTTCTTTGCTTATATTTTCTATGGTTTCATCACATGGTTCTATCAGTAAATCTGAAATAGGAATATCCAGTGCATTGCACAGTTTGTACACCGTATACATATATGGCTTTGTCTTGCCCGCCAGAAGTGAATGAATTGTTGAAGTTGATATATCTGCCCCTTTCGCCAGAGTATACCTTGAAATTCCTCTCATCTTACAGATCTTATCAACATTCTGGATCAGTTCCTTGCTCTTTTCCTCCGGATTGTATCTTCCCGATCTTTTTTCTGTGTGTTTTTGTGGAATCTTCTTTTCGCTCAATTGATTTCCCTTCCTCTCCTGTATCATTAAGAAGCATAAAAAAGCCTCTATAATAAATACGAGGGAAATCGCGAAAAATCACGCGGGAATTTAAAAAAATTTATTTTTCTTGCATTTTTATTCGTTATATCGAATTATTCATCCTTATATAACAGCAAACAGATACACTCTATATTGTCTACCTTGAATTTGGTACTTTCCTAATAAATTTTACCATATTTTCTAAGCATTTTGTGATTTGTTATAACAAACTACCCTTTCGTTCTTTCGACATATGTTGCTATTTTTCTAGCAGTATTATTAAAAATTCTTTTTTCTTTATATCTCGCCTTCTTTCAAATAATATACTACGCTTTTGCGCTTTACTTCATTAAAGCACTGTGTTATTTTTTTACTGGCATCTTTTAAACGCCAGTAAATACATTGGCAGAGTATCCTCCCTGATAAGAATGAAGCCGCATCTTTTTGCTGAAATCTGCTTTTTGATCCGGCGTTCCATCCATTCTTTTTGGATTTTGGTCAGAAAGTTAATCGCACCTTCTACAGTTCTATACTTCCAAAATCAATCACAAGCTCATCATATATTCCTACTTTAATAGAGTCCTGTAGGGTATACTGCTCTGTCTCGCCTAATTCAAAGTTGTATACTACAACCAGATTCTTAGATGGATCAACAATCCAGTATTCACGAATACCTGCTGTTCTATACTTAAATAGCTTTGTATAATAATCCATCTGCTTACTTGCAGGTGACACAATTTCAATAACCCAGTCAGGCGCACCTTTGCATCCGCTATCATCAAGTTTATTAGAATCACAAATCACAGAAATATCTGGTTCTACATAAGTATTACTTCTTTCATCCAGATAAACCGCAAATGGAGCCGCATAGACCTGGTATTTTCCTTTATGTTCTTCGATATAACGGTCAATAATACTGACAAGCCTTGTTGAAATACGCTGATGTTTTCTGCTCGGTGGAGCCATCATATACATATGACCATCAATCAGTTCTGCTCTTTCACCTTCTGGCAGAGCATATATATCATCTATGGTATAGGTTTCTTCTTTCAGTAACGGCATATTATCACCTCCCAGTGTACTTTGCTATAGTTTAATTCATTATATTATAAGTAATACTTAATCAGCAACTTATTTTTCTGGTAAAGCATGTATAGTTGCTGTTCAGAGGTAATGTCATCTACCCTCGTTTAACTACCGCATTCTTTCCTCGAAACGCAATGCCGATTTTAATGATAGAATTAACACCTGCATTACGCAGTCCCGTATCATACTTTTTCTCATTAATTTGTTGAAGCGCACTGTCTGCCAAAACTGCCAGATTTACACGCTCATCTTTGGTGTGCTTAAATTCAAAAAGGAAGCCTGGAATTCCAGATACCAATGGAGACAGTTGAATATCAAAACGACCAAGTCCAGCTTCACGGTTAGAACGTATCCGGTAGCGATTTCCAAGAACAGCACACAATCCCAACATCATACCATGATAAAAGCCCTCATTTGCTCCATCCATTGAAGAAATACTTCGTAGCATAAAATCTTCCAGCAAATCCTGCAGTTTTTGTGCATTTCCTGAAAAAACAGCCTGACTGATGGAAACAGAAACACCGTTCTGATTTGTCCGATTCAAAATTTCTTTCTCATAAACAAAAGCAATTTCTTTATTAGGTATTGCAACGTCACACATAAAGTTTCCATCATTTTGCGGATAGACAGCCGAAACTTTTAAATATCCGGCGACAAGCAAAAAACTATAAATACTATACGGGTTATTCTGTACCTCCGGATAGATTACACTGGTGTCTACATACGTTGTTATCTTCTCACCACAGAGCAGTTTATAAAGTCCTTCTGTGATCTCTGGCGTAGCTGTTGCAATGATTTCTCCAATAATTTCATTATTCCCGGTAGATTGCCAGAACGCCTTTGGGAAACAATTGTCCGAAATATAGTTAATCACTGACCATGGATTAAAAATTTCGGTATTGCCAAATCGATACCCGTCATACCATTCGCAAATTTCCTGAAATTTATCTTTCTTCCCATAATAGCACAGCATGTCTTTTACTTCTTCTTTTGTAAAACCAAAATACTCGCTATAGCTTTCATCCAGAATTGAATTTATCTTAAGGTTATTCATACCGCTGAAGATACTTTCCTTAGCCACGCGCAGAATTCCTGTAAGGAATCCAAAGGCCAAATGCGGATTATCCTTCAGACCACCCGAAAAAAAGTTACGCATGAAATTCACAATTTCCGAATAAAAATTGCAGCTGTGTCCCTGCTGAATCGGCGTATCATACTCATCAATAATAATAATGCATTCTTTACTATAATGCTTATGCAGCAGCATTGACAGAAGCTGAAGCCCCATCTGATAATCCACTTCATTTGCATTCTCACTCGCAAGTCGATGATATTGCTCTTTTTCATAAGAACTTAATACCAAACTTGTTTCCAGTTCCCTATGCCGGATAAATTCAAGTGAAATCAGCCTTCCGATTTTTTGAAAGGTATCTTCCCATGTCCGACATTTCACATCCTTAAATGTCAAAAAGATAACCGGGTACTGCCCCTGATGCCGAGTATAATTATTTCCACACTGCCATATCTTCTTATCCCTAAAATAAATAGAAGTATTCTCCTGTGTTTTTTCAAAAAAAGCACGAAACATATCCATATTCAATGTCTTACCAAACCGACGCGGACGAGTAAATAAAGATACCAGCGGCTTCGTATCCAGAAAGTCACGAATCAGCAAGGTCTTATCTACATAGTAGTAATTAGTCGTTGCAACTTTAAAATCAGAGACACCGATTGGCAGGGGCTTTTTCTTTTCACCTTCCTCCAGTAAAACTGAATTCTCAGGAATCAGCCAGCTACGTCCTTCTTTAAATACACCAGGAATTTCTCCGCTTTTACACATTTGCTGAATTCTTCGAACTGTAATTCCCATTGCTTTTGCAGCATCTGCACAGGATAGATAATTCATTACGCACCTCCCAGTTTAGTTCTGGTTCTATTATACCTTTGTATGCGAAATACAGCAAGTTTAATTTCGTTATCATTTCGTCAACTCATTAGCAGAAATTTCATTAATTTGTTAACTTCCGGTATTGGATACGGATGATTACCTACTTACTTTTGAGTGTTACTTTTTCAGGAAGTTGAGGATTAAAA
>NZ_QULA01000042.1:0-1608 GCF_003481595.1 Blautia sp. OM07-19 | reverse complement strand
AGGAAGTTGAGGATTAAAAAATCCGCTGGATTATTTGGCGGTTACCTTTTACTTATGTTTTTCTGCAAATATCTTAAATACAATCTCTGCTTCTGATAATTCGGCCATTATATAATCTTCTTTTTCTTTTTTTATAATTATTGCTCTTTTAACTAATTGACCATTTTCTCTTAAATTTATGGATTCTATAATATACATGTCTTGATTATATTCTTCCGTTCCCCAAAATTCACATTCATGTCTTTTGCCGTTTTCATCTGTATAGATAAAATTCTGATAAAAAAACCAATCTCTTAATCTTCCCGGAATTTCTTTGTTTTTTATTTCTATAGCTTCCGGCCACCATTTTCCGTATAAAATATTAATTTCTATACCTTTCGGACTTTCAAAATGCATTATGTTCTCATTGCACCCAATATAGTCAAATCCTTGTCGATTTAAATTATATATGCATTTTTTTCTAAATGTTCTTTTTCCTATGCAACATACGTTTATTCTAGGCCATTTTTTATAGAGCATGCAAAAGTATGTCGTCTCAGAATTATTATCGGATCCTAGAACTAACCCATCCATTTCAGCATAATTTCTCCATCCTATTATTAAATGTTCATCACCTCCAAAATCTTTTTTCATATTCTTCTTGTATCTTTTTATATTTAATGCCGCTAATTTCATTCGTATATAAACTGGAAGCGACTCAAAATCTTTAACATCTATATTTTTATAACTTTGTGCTTTTTGCAAATAAACAACATCCGCTCTTTTATAAACAACTATAAATACTTTAAGAATCAATATACCACTTATATTTATACACAAAATTTTAAAAACCGACAATTCATAAAGTGCATAAAAAATCCTCCGTATAATAAAAGGAACATTCCATGACAGGTTAAACATATAGTGAATAATTAAATCAAAAATACATTTAACAATTAAAAATGCTGAAGTTTTCTCAAAAATACGATTCATCCATTTTAATAATGGACTACCTTCTTCTAATAATTGTCTTCTTTTAAACCGATGAGGACGAACAGATATTGCTTCATAAATAGTCCCCCAAAATTGATCATATTTATCCAATTTTATTATATGACAGTATTTTACATCTTTTATATCACTATCTAGGTTTTCTGGAAATCTTTCTACTCCATATAACGCGATAGGAATAATATTTTTTTCTTTTTTTAAAGCCCTTGCTAATTCTTGATATACCCAGTCTTCTTTCCTTTTAACAAATGTTCCCGGAGTCATTAATAAAATAAAGTCTTCACATTCATCTATGGCATTATAAATTGCTTCGTTAAAAAAACCACTTCTTGTAGATTTTTCATCAAAAAATACTGAATATTTTAAATTCGTTAAATATGAGTACAATTGTCTTGCAAATTGTAATGATTCATCTGCTCTATATGAAATAAATATTTGACATTTCATATCTTCCTCTTCCGTTATATGGATTGCAATCCTTTTAAAACCAATTGTACTGCTTCATCCACATAAACTGTATTAAATAATATTTCATTTTCTTTCATTGTTAAGCCATTATTTAAGTTAACTTGTTGTGCTAGATAAAATAAAATATAAAGAAACTTCAACAAAATGTGC
>NZ_QULA01000041.1:24969-26849 GCF_003481595.1 Blautia sp. OM07-19 | reverse complement strand
GGTCGAGTAGATACATCCGTTACCGAATGTATCCCTCACAGAATTCCGGACGTGCGGCTTTTCCGCATCCGGCTCTTTACGAAACGCATTATTCAACAATTATCCGTAAATACTGACATATATTTTCGCCCTCGCTAAAGGATAGGCTGTATCAATCATTTCAAGAAACCCTGACCATGTATAGCTCTTTTTCTGACTTCTTCTATTAAGCCAGTAATGAAGACTTCTCATGACCTGGTATCTAAAAGCAGACAGACTCCGCCCATTATCAGTAATGCCGTAGTAATGATAATAACCAACAAGTATCTGATTCAGCTTAGATATAATGTCTTTCAGTTTATTCGCTCTCATTGACCGAATTTTCTGACGAACTTCTTTGCACTTTTTATTAAATTTTATTCTGCTGGTTTTCCTCTTCACTCTGAATTTCCCATTCTTATTACAAGAACAGTAATGCGTAAAGCCAAGGAATGTGAAAGTTTCTGGCTTGTGTCCATTTCTCTCACAGTTTTCTTTTGCAAACCGTCCAAACTGTATCAGTCTGCTTTTATCTTCCTGTAGGCTCAATCCAAAGTGTCTCATTCTACGTTTAAGTAGTTCATAGAACATTACGGCATCTTCTTTGTATTGAAAGCATACAACAAAATCATCCGCATATACTACCAGACCACTATATCCTTTAAGTTTAGGGACAATTATCTCTTTGTACCACCATACCAGTACATAATGCATATATATGCATGATATTATTGGTGAACAGACTGAGCCTTGTCCTGATCCTTCTTCCGTCACCTCATATCGAAAGTTTTCCATCACTCCCGATTTTAGTATTCTTTTCAGGAGTCTGGCAATATTAGGATCTTTGATCTTTGATTCTACGAACTTCATTATCCATTTATGGTCAAGATGATTGAAGAACGATTTGATATCTGCATCTAATATATAACTGCTCTTTTCCCTTTCAATCATATAGTTAAGTTTTCTCAAAGCCATGTGACATCCTCTGTTAGGACGAAATCCCATCATCTCATCATAAAAGCATGGTTCAAATACTGCTTCCAGTATTCGTTTCAGTGCTTCCTGCACCAGTTTGTCTTCATAACAATAGATGCTAAGAGGCCTTGTTTTCCCATTATCCTTCGGAATTTCTATTCTTCTTGCTGGTTTCGGCTTATATGCCTTCTTCCTCAGTCTGTCCACAAGGTTTTCTATATTTTTATCAAGGTTCTTATCATAGTCCTTCTTTGTTATCCCATCAATTCCAACTGCTTTATTTCCATCCATCTTATTATGACATTCTTTCAGCAGTGATGTTGAAATCAGGTGTCCTATGGATGTAAAGACCATATCTGGATTTTCTCTGGATAATTGTGATATTCTCTCCAATTTTGTTTCCATTATTGTCCCTATCTCTGAGTATAGATAATGTTTCCTTTTCGATATAGTTCCGCAGGCCTGAACTATGAGGAATAGTTCATTCTCGACTTCCCTCCAACACTTATCTTATTCATGCTTTCACTGGTACTATTCGGGCCTCCGACTACCTGTACGTCATCTGACATCCTTATTTATTTGTTTGCCATACCATATCTATACGCAGTATTTATGGAACGTACAGGTTCTCTCCAGTTGATGCAGCATCATTGTGTAACATGAATAGCTCTACGACACCGCAGCAGAGTACGAAATCTTGCCATAACGATAAACTTACCTATAGCCTTCTGCTATGTCAACAGCATCGGCCTGCTGGATTAGGGTCTTTCGATGCTCAATCACTATCCCTATTACCTATCTTCCTACGCTTAACCTTCCCGATTGCTCTGGCTGGCTCAAGGTCGTTACCGGCGGTGTGGCTAATACCTTACCGGATGGGATTTCCA
>NZ_QULA01000041.1:0-24959 GCF_003481595.1 Blautia sp. OM07-19 | reverse complement strand
CTAATACCTTACCGGATGGGATTTCCACCCATTAAATGCTTCACCCTTAGCTGGACGCACTGACATGCTCCCACCACTTAAATCTCTGATTTTGAAGTGGGGGCTTCTTGCTCAATGGCTCTACAGAGCCAAGTATCTACAAGCTATCCTCGCGTGCCCCGCGATTTTTATTAGTCCGGTTACGGACTTCTTATTGTGCTGTCATGCACATTCTGCAAAGATTCTTTTTCCCTCATTCATGATATTAACTGCTGCATTTGCATCGCGGTCCATTCTGTTACCGCATTCACAGTAATAAATCCTATCAGATAAAGACAATTCTTCTTTTTTATTTCCGCATACACTGCAAATCTTACTGGATGCAAAATAACGGTCTACTTTGATCAGATATTTTCCGCGTTCCTCCAGTTTATATTCCAGCATAGACAGAAACAGGCCATATCCATTATCATGTACACCTTTTCCAAGATGAAGTCCTCCTGCCATCCCTTTCAGATTCAGATCTTCCACGCATACTGCATCGAAGCTCTCAGCAAGACTGGCAAAGTATTTTCCGGATGGCTCCCTGCTGACTGTCACAAATTTCAGTTTCCATTTTTCTGATATCGGACGATGAAGCTTCATTCTGACAGCCGTCATCTTAGGCAGTTTCAAATATTTTCCTTCCAGTTTGCAATCAAGAAATTCGATCTGAAAACTCCTGGTAGAGAAGATGACGACGATCTTGAAGCAGAGAAAAAAGTTGAATTAGGAAGCAACGATTACACAGCAATCGCAGCAAAAATCCTCGAAGGCTGTGGCGGAAAAGAAAACATCACAAGCATTGACAACTGCATCACAAGATTAAGACTTGAAGTAAAAGATATTACTGCAGTCAGTGATAAAGTAATCAAATCTGCTGGTGTTGCTGGTGTTATCAAACCTGGCAAAACTTCCGTACAGGTAATCATTGGACCAAAAGTTCAGTTTGTAGCTGACGAATTTTCCAAACTTTGTGAATAATTAGAATTTAAAAATACCGGACTGTCCTGATGGATAGCCCGGTATTTTTTCCTTGGGAGGTAAGATGATGGAGCATACAAATAATTCCTGTTGTGGTGGTCCATATTATCCGGTATAATAGAGTATCACGCGTTTTGCAGAATATAAGGCTGTATCTTTCCATTCTGCTTTTCTGCAATTCAGAGATATGGTATCTCCGTCTGTCAGAACATTCCTGAGTGATTCCATTCCTTTGTCTGATGTGAGAAGTGCTGTAATTTCTTTTTTGTCTTCTGTGATCCTGACACTGTAATCTACCAGTTCCGGAATCTGAAACAACACATCATCCATCTCTCTGATCGTTCCGGGCTGACTGATCCGCTTCACAAAATCCAGGCGCTTTACTTCACTTCCACAGATACATCTTCCCGGAATAATACGTGTACAGTCTCCGGTCCGGTACCGGATCAGAGGCTGTGCCTCCATTCCAATGGTTGTGATCACCAGTTCTCCCCATTCTCCATCAGGAAGTACGTTTCCCTTTTCATCTATGATTTCCATAATACAATGATTTTCCCGCATATGCATGCCATCATGAGCAGCACAGCAGATGGCTCCGCCAAGCCCCATCTCTCTGGAACCATAATGCGGCCAGAGCTGTGTCTCCAGAATTTTTTCTATCGCATTCATCACTGTTTCCGGACAGGCATCGCCAGATACCAGAGCTCTTTTTATACTGCCTTTTCCACACATTCTGAGCATGGAAAGCAGTGCCACCGGCATACCGACATAAGTATCCGGCTGCTCTTTTTCCAGAATTGTTTTTAGTTCGCCGTAAGTTCTGCCAGTTCCGGTCAGGAGAGGTTTTGCGCCTATACGCCTGATGGCCTCCGCGATCAGTTCTCCAAGACCGAAGGGACCGGAAAACGGCATGGCAACCATAGTCGTACTTCCAGGATAAATAAACTCACCAAGTCCCGCCATAAAAAGCTCTATCGTATGTTCACAGTCTCTTTCTGTGTAAAATACACGTTTACCGGCACCGGTTGTTCCACTCGTCTGTTCTGAGATTACTCTCTGGACTTCTCCCTGTGAACACAGAAGCATCCTTCCACTGTTTTTCGCCAGCTCCGACTCTGTCGTAAACGGAAATGTTTTCAAAGCATCCAGATTTTCCAGTTTTTCCGGCAGATTCCTGTAAAATCCCTCTCGTTCTTTTTCTCTTTTCAGAACAGCATTCAGTTTAGCAAGCTGTATTTTATTTAGTGCTTCTCTCGTAAC
Organism: Blautia sp. OM07-19; assembly: GCF_003481595.1. Taxonomy (NCBI): domain Bacteria; kingdom Bacillati; phylum Bacillota; class Clostridia; order Lachnospirales; family Lachnospiraceae; genus Blautia; species Blautia sp. OM07-19. The sequence goes on along the minus strand of NZ_QULA01000041.1, from coordinate 22,697 downwards.
TTCTGCAATACCTTCCTGCTTACAGATCATTTCATCAATATTGGTTCGTTTCACTTTCTGTATAAATATGTTCCTTTCGAATTAGTCAGGTTGTAGGCACAAAACGGTACCATACCATATTCCGAATCCACTTCACAGATATAGCAGCGTTTCAGACGGTCAAGTTCCAGATTCCAGGCATCCTGAAAAAGCATTCCTGATACTGCAAAGGTCTCATTATGAACCCGATTCAGAAACTCATCCAGTGCGTCTGTCTGCGTCATCTCACCCTCATCATAAGTTTTTGTACTGTAGCTCCACTGGTTCTCAACATACTGTCTGGAATCATCACTGGTTGTACAACAACATCCTTTTCCGGATTTCTTTTCAAGAAGCTTTAATTTTCTCTCACCTTTTCTCAGATAACTCGCATGAAAAGAACAGTATGGATTCTCAGCTCCGCCTCCGGCAAAATCCTCTGCTTTCATGAGTCCCTCTGTCTGTTCCTCGATCAGCTTCAACATCCTCGGTATCGTGATCGGATTTTGCGGGCGTTCCTGTGAACACCTGCCAAAATAACTGATTGGCTGAAAATGTACCCCTCGTACGAATGGCATATGATCCAGAGCAAACTTCAGGATATCCCCTGCCTGCATATCATTCACTCCGGGGGCAATGACCGGTACCAGAGCAATTCCAAGCTCCGCCTCGGAACAGTTCCGGACAGCTTTCTTCTTCACTTCCATCATATCCTGTCCACGAAGCGTCCGATAAACATCATCACTCACTCCGTCAAACTGAAGAAACACCGTGTTCAGTCCCGCTTTTTTCAGTTTTCTGGCATATTCCTCTTCCTCTGCAAGGCGGATCCCATTAGTATTCAGCTGAAAAAATGTAAAACCTTTTTCTCTTCCCATACGTATGATTTCAGGAAGATCATCTCTCATCGTCGGCTCACCGCCTGAAAGCTGTATATTAAACGGACCTCCATGCTCCATCAGAAAATCAAACTGTTTTTCTATTTCACAGATAGAAGGATCTCCTTTCTCCTGACTTTCACCTGCCGAAGCAAAACAGACCGGACAATGAAGATTGCAGCGCTTTGTAACTTCCAGAACCATACAGCAGCCTTTTCGTTCATGTTCCTCGCAGAGCCCGCAGTTATTCGGACAGGCCTTTTCTTTACTCTTTGGATTTACAGGAGTCTCAGCAGACAGATTTTCTCTTCCCCAGGAGAGGTAATCTGCTACACTTCCCTCCCAGATCAGTGTCCGGAATTTCCCATGAAGATCACATTCCTTTGTCAGATAAATCCCCTCTTCACCTATACATTTTTTAGCCGGAAGTACCTTCATACATACCGGACAGACGCTTTTCGTTTTACCAATTGTAATCAAACTTCAATTATCCCCCGTTCTGTCAGTATTTCCATAACTTTCATGTATGTCTCTGCGATGAGTGCAGGACATCTCTCCATGATCACTCCCCAGTCCAGATGTGTGATATCTTTACAATAAAACACTCCGAATTCTTCTTCCGTCTTTTCACGGAACCACTGATACAGTTCCTGCACAGCCGGTTTCATCTGAACATCTTCTTTCTCCTCCGGTGCCAGGTTGCCAAGGAAATATCCTATCGCACAGGCACCTCCTGTCAGACATCCGCATGTATCTCCACAATAACCGATTCCTCCGCCAAGACCACCCAGAGCTTTTACAAGCTGTGGATTTTCTTCACCTATGGTTTCCAGCGTCATGATCATCATCATCTGCGAACAATGATATCCCATGCTCCCAAGTTCCGCTATTCTTTCATAAAGGTCCATATGCTACTCCTTTCTGCCAATCACTGCCGTATAACTTAGCTTTTTTCCTTTATACTGCTTCTGCAGAAGCTTATACTCCTCGCAGCAGAATGAATCATTCCAGATTGCTTCCAGATAATATTCCCTCCAGAGAGCCGTCTGGTCTTCCTGGTGAAGAATGCAGAATCCTGTACATTTAACAACCTCTACAAGATTTCCCTGATCCAGATCTGACAACACGAGTAATCCGCCTTTTTTCAATACACGCCAACATTCTGAAACAGCTTTTTGCTGATCTCCGCTGACAAAAAATGCACACTGGCTGATGCAAAGATCCATACTCTCTGCTGTGTAGTCAAGGTTCAGAAAATCTCCTTTCTGTACATCCCTGCTCCGTGGTGAAAGATCCACTCCATGTGCATTTATTCCCAGGGATTTCAGGATTCGCACGGTCTCACCTTCACCCGCTCCAAGATCAAGGGCTTCCATTCCTTTCCTGAATTTGACATATTCCAGAAGATGGAGTGTCTGTGCCTCACCACCCGGATGTCTGTTCATTTATTTGTCCTCCAGTGCACGTTCCACTGCCAGAACTTTTCCAAGAGCCAGTTCCTCCGGAACATAGGCAAAACCACACTTTGGACAGACCGGCATCTCAACCGGAAAACCGTTTTCCAGATACATGAATTTTGCTTTTCCTTTTACCAGTGGAACCTTGCATTTGTTGCAGGTCAGCTTTCCTTCCGGATCAATCGTATAATAGTTTCTCTCAACTGCCATTATTGTCCCACCCTTTTCATAATATTCATTCGATGACTGTATGCTCTGCGTACCAGATACCCTTCTTCTGTTTCTATAAAACGCACCCAGAATGTTACATTTCCAAGTCGACTTCTTGCTACCAGTTCTTTTGTTTCTTCATCAAGGACTGCTTCCTGACTTTCTCGGTAATCTGCCAGCACTCTCTCAACGTCACTCTTAAGGATCATACGTTCATCCATCATTCGGATCGCATCTTCTGTATAGGTCACGGTATAATCTTTTTTTTCCATCATCAGTTCCTCATTCCAGATATTTTTCAGAAGTTTTTCTTTCAGCATAAGCCTGTTGTATCGTTTCTCGCTGATATCCGGCATACTGCAGGCATGATCTCCATACAGTAGTTCCAGAATATGTCTGGACTCTCTTCCTTCTCTGACAAATCGATCTCTGCATGCCATGCAATATGTCACATATGGTGCATCTGAACGTTCCAGACATTTTGCTGCCATTTTGGCTGCCATATCCTTATTCGCATATGCCGTCAGGCCGCCATACCCACAACAGGGAGACAGATCTCTGGAATATTCTGTATTTTCAACTGTACATCCCATTTCGGTCAGAAGCTCTCTTATCGTATCCTGTGTATGTACATCTCCTCTGGCACCGCAGGCATCATGTATTGCAACCGGTACTTCCAGTCCCCTGGCCGTCTCGGGAAGTCCGATTTCCTTCAGAATTTCCCAGACTCCTGTGACCACTGCACCAGTACTCTCTTTTAACTGTTTCATACAGCTCGGACAACCTGCTATGATTGCAGGATCGCCAAGCTTTGCAAGCTCCTGTTTCAGCTGCTCATTTACTTTTTCTGTCATTTCATAACGACCTGCCCATTCACTGATTGCACCACAGCACCCCAGAATCAGTGCAACCCCGCCTTCAACTCTTCTGCACAGGTCTTCATATACATCCATGACTACATCCGGCGCAATCGCTCCGGCCTGACATCCTGGAAAAAACACATATCTGCAAATATCAAATCCAGGCTGAGGTTTACATAAAAAAGCTTCTGAATTTGAAAACAACATGTCCATCAACGCAAACTCATGCGGCGCCAATGGCATCTTATCCGTGGATACCATGTTTTCTCTTGCGGATCTGCAAACCTGACTCATATCAAATCCGTTCGGACATGTCACCGTACACTGTCCGCAGAGTGAACAGGAATTCATCGCTTTATTCATTGGATGATCTCCCATAATAATCTGGGTATTATTATAAATTTCACGGGCCAGAAGCCCCGGATGCTTTTTATATTCACTTAAGTAAACACAGCTTTTTATACACTCATCACAATGACACTGTATGCATCTCTTTGCTTCCTCAACAGCCTCTTCTTTCGAATATCCCTCTGCACCACAGGGGATTCTTTCTGACCCTTTGATGCCTTCTATATTCGTATAAAGCCTGGTAGTAACTGCTCCTTCACTGCCTCTGTTGCTGTACGGAGAAAGATTCTGCACGAGAAGATCTACCGTCAGGGCGGCTCTCTTTGCAGAAAAAGCAGCATCCATCACTGATTGTGTTGATCCGCTGACGATCCTGGCCTGTTCTCTCAGCATGATTTCTATATCTGCTTCTTCCTGTGGTGCCAGCTTTTGTGCAATCTCTTCTGATGCACAAACCACATCTGCCAGTTCCATCTTTTCTCTGATAAATACAGGATCAAGACTGCATCCGAATTCAAAAACAAGATCCATGAATTTCAGACGTTTCGCTTCATTCCGACAATCAGATTCCGACAGATGTGCAGCTGCTGCAATATACTCTTCATAATTTTCTTCCTGACAGTAAATAGTTGTAGGATACATTTTCCGCTCCAGTTCCCCTGCCAGAAACAGTGGAAATAATCCTGACCCGAAAATTACTGCCTTTTTCTTTTTTCTTATACGAAAAACACTGCTCCGTTTTCCGGATTCCCCATATCGGACAATTGCGCGCTCTACTTCACGTATGGATACACCGTCGCCAATTTCACAAAGCTTACATTTCTCTTCACAGGGAGCCGTGCATCCGTCGCAGAGAATCATCGGAAATGGAGTGATCTTTTCATAGATTGCCAGAGCCTTCTTAAAATTTCCTTTTGCAGCATAAAACAGCATCTCTTTTGTATCTACTTTGAAGGGACAGGCCGCAACACAGTACGCCGGCTGATCATGGACGCAGAGACTGATCATATGATCCATCTCTTCCTTTGACATTCGATTTACATGATACACATGAGTAGAACCTCTTTCCTGTATATATGTCATAGCCTGCACTCCTTTCGTTGCTGTGAACCGGATCAATACAATTCTTTCGTCTCTAAAGGGGAGACAGTTTACCGTCTCCCCTCATTATATCACATGATAAAATCAGATTTATGATTTATTTCTCAAGTTCCTTCAATGCTGCAAGAACTCTTTCCGGACGGGCAGGAACACGTGTAATACGTGCACCTGTCGCGTTGTAGATTGCATTCAGGATTGCAGGATGCGGAGCATCCAGTGGAGCCTCACCACAGCCGGCAGCGCCATAAGGGCCACTTGGACGATAGGTTTCATTGAAATGAAGTTCAATATCATCCGGCGCATCCTTCGGGTATGGGATACCACAATTTTTCAGAGTGGTATCGTGGTTCAAATCTTCAAAGTCTTCTGTCAGAGCAAGACCCACACCCTGTACAAGGCCACCATAGAAGTTGCCTTCTACAAGAAGTCTGTTCATGATCGTACCTACATCGGCAACACATGTAAATTTCTCAACAGTAACCTTGCCGGTTTCTGTATTAACTGCAACTTCCGGAAGGAAAATCGTGTACATATAAGTTGCAAACGGATCACCCTGTGCCGTATCCTGATCGATCGGATGATCTGCACAGAAGGTTGTTACCCAGTTACCTTCATATTTTGTTTCAAGACCTTCCGCTACCATTTCGTCATAAGTACGGAACGTTCCATCTTCTTTCTTCATTGCTGCAACAAGGTTTTCTGCTGCCAGACGGCATGCATTGCCTGACATAACCTGTGAACGAGAACCACCTGCCGGACCTGCATTCGGACATGTCTTAGTATCATTCATAACAAGTTTGATCTGTTCAGGTCTGATTCCGGCCTGACGAAGTGTTTCATGAGATGATACAAGAACGCCCATATCCGCACCCTGTCCATGATCTTCCCATGCAGCATACATTGTAACAGTTCCATCCGGATTCAGTTCTGCAAAAGCATTGGATGTATCAACACCATCAAGTCCGCAGCCATAAACACCAAGAGATACACCGATACCATATTTTATCTTGCCATCAGAAGCTGCATTCTTCTCGGCAACACGTTTCTTAGCTGCTTCATACAACGGACGTGCAGTCTTGAACAGTGCTTCCTCACAATATACTTCCGGCGGATAACCTGTCGGGATCGTGGTTCCTTCAGATTCCTTGTAACAGTTCATTTCACGCATATCAAACGGATCGATTCCCATCTTTGCTGCCAGAACATCAATTGCGATCTCAGATCCCATATAGGACTGCGGAGAACCGTAAGCACGGAAAGCAGATCCCCATGCATGGTTAGTAAATACTGTTGTAGATTTGTTACGGATAGAATTGATTCCATAACCAGCGCCTGTGAACTGAGAAAGTCTCATGGTAAGCAGATCACCAAATTCTGAATATGGACCATGATCCACATAATTGTTGCCCCAGAGAGCAAGGAGTTTACCATTTTCATCTGCCGCAAGTTTAATATTCATAAATGCAGGAGATCTCTTTCCTGTATAAGTAATGTTCTGGAACTGATTGAATACCAGAGATACAGGACGCTCAAGAATTTTTACAGCTGCACCGATCAGGGCTTCATTTGTCGGAGAGAACTTGTAACCAAAGGTTCCTCCCGCATGGTTCTGAACAATTCTTAAATTCTCCATCGGAACGCCGATACCATCAGCGATCATCGGCATATGGAGATGAATACCGATAGATTTGGAATGCACTGTTATCATACCATCTTCATCAATGTAGCCATAACCACAGTCCGGTTCAAGATGGAGATGTGGCTGACGTGAACAGTAGGATTCGATCTCTACCTGCTGTGAATCCGGAATGCTGTCCCAGTCAAAATCAGGTCCCTTGATACAGTTTGTCTCAAAGAATGCATTTGGAACACCTGGATGGATTTCTGCCGCATCCGGTGCGATCGCATCCATTGCATTCATATATGCAGGAAGTTCTTCAATCTCAACTTTAACTGCATCTGCCGCTGCACGTGCATGTTCTTCTGTATCAGCTGCTACGATTGCAATCGCATCACCAAACTGGAAAATCTTCTCATCGCAGAGTACCGGACGTTCAAATCCATCTGTCTTATTGTGTTTCGGAAGCATTACAAGACCATTAATCTTGTTTGTTCCGCCGGCTGCTTTAATGTCTTTTGCAGTGATAACACGGAAAACCCCCGGCATGCCTTCTGCTTCTGTTGTATCAATGCTGAGGATGTTCGCATGAGAAACTTTTGCCTGTGTAAGTGCCAGACGAAGAGTTCCCTCCGGCATCTTTAAGGCATCATCTGCACCAAAATCCCAGGTACCTGTTACCTTCTGTGCTGCTGATGGACGAATATAATTTGTACCAACAATAGAATCACCGGTCTGTTTAAAAACAAGATCCTCTTTTGTCATCTCGCCACGCATAACTTTTGCTGCTGCCATAGTTGCATCGATGAGCGGCTTGTAACCGGTACAGCGACAAAGGTTACGCTGTTTGTTAAACCATTCTCTTACTTCTTCTCGAGTCGGGCTTGGATTATTGTCAAGAAGAACCTTCGCTGAGATAATGAAACCTGGAGAACAGAAACCACACTGTGCACATCCGTATGCCATCCAGGCAACCTGGATCGGATGCATATCAGAAATTGTTCCCACACCTTCAATGGTTGTAATCTCTGCATTATCCGGAACACGACTCATCTTATAGATACAGGATCTTGTAACTTTTCCGTTCATAATTACGTTACAAGCTCCACAATGGCCCTCACCGCAGCCAATCTTACATCCCGTAAGAAGAAGATGATTACGGAGAACCTGTGCCAGTGTTTCATCCTTATCAAGAATAAGGATTCTCTCAACACCATTGATCTTCAATGTCTTTTTGATCATCTTGCATCCCTCCTGTTAAAAAAATGTCCCTATTATGTTACTGATCTTCCGGCTTATGTGTTCCGCATGGATCATGATCCGCACCCTTGCCCGTCAGATCTTTGAGTCTTTCCATTCCTCTGGCAGAATAGAAAACAATGGAAGAACTGCTTCCATCCAGATTCTCACCGCTGAGTTTTAATACATTTGCATTTTCGTAATAATCCATCGGAAGTGTCCGGCTGTATTCAACTCCCGTACGCTCATCTTTTACCTGTATGGTAACTTCTTTTGCGGTAATTTCAAAAATCTTATCCATGAAAAAGTTCTCCTGTCCACATCATTATGTATATATTCATTCTATCATGCTTTTTTACAATATTGCAAATTACAATTAAATAAAATTTGGCTATTTTCACACAATTTTCTTTTTTTTATGATATAATAATACCAATTTTATACAATGCCTTTAAGGAGGTGACTATCATGCAGACAGGTGCCTTGATTGTTGCTGCCGGAAAATCATCACGAATGGGAGACTTTAAACCCATGCTTCAGCTTGGATCCATTTCCATTGCCCAGCGAGTGATCAATAATTTCCGGCAGGCCGGGATTTCTAAAGTAGTTGTGGTAACAGGATATAAGGCAGATGTGCTGGAGCGCCATCTTGCCTCCAATAATGTAATCTTTCTTCGAAACGAAGACTATGCAACAACTCATATGTTTGATTCTGTCCGGATCGGACTGGAGTATCTGAAAGACAAGGTTGATACAGTGCTCTTTACCCCTGTGGACGTTCCACTGTTTACAGCCCGGACTGTCACTCAAATGCTCTCCGCAGACCATCCTCTTGTAACTCCGGTCTGTGAGGGTAAACCCGGTCACCCGATCCTGCTCCGTTCCTCACTTATTGATTCCATCCTGAAAGATGACGGCAGTTCAGGTCTTGAAGGTGCTGTAGAGCACTGCGGCACACCCATGTATTTTCTGAATGTGGAGGATCCCGGAATCATTCACGATGCCGACACACCAGAGGATTATGCCGAGCTTCTCCATGCACACAACCAGAGTCTGATCCGTTCAGAAATCCACATTCAGCTGGCTCGCGAAAAAGTATTCTTTGATGAACAGCTTTATTCGCTTCTGACGCTGATCCATGAAACAGGCTCTGTCCGCGATGCCTGTGAGCATATGCACATTTCCTATTCCACCAGCTGGAATCTGATCCGTACATTGGAATCGCAACTTCACGAACCATTGATCAGCAGAAGCCAGGGCGGTGTAAACGGAAGTCACAGTGAACTGACACCATACGGTGAAGAGTTTCTGAAACGATATGCGCGTTTTTCAGAAGAAACACGAAACTGTTCAGAAAAAATATTTGAAAATTGTTTCAGAGGATTTTTTAATGCGTGATCTTTATCTGATACGACACGGAAAGCCACAATATCCGGATGAACATTCTTATTGTATCGGACAGACTGACCTGCCTTTATCCATGCTTGGACACTTACAGGCAGTCCTTTTGCACGAGGAACTGTCCGATAAGATCTCTGCAATATACTGCAGTCCTTTATCAAGGGCTGTCGATACAGCCAGTCATATAGCACCTGCCCTTCCACATCTGACTGTTTCCGAACTGTCAGAACGAAATCTTGGATCGTGGGACGGCCTTTCTTTTGATAAAATACGTCAAAAATGGCCGGCGATTTATGAGGCACGTGGCAAAAATCCGGAATGTCCGATTCCAGGAGCAGAGACTCCTCTGGAATCCGGTACACGCTTTTCACAGGCGATTTCCAGGATTCTTCATTCTTCGGACAGTAATATTGCGGTTGTCGCTCATACGGATGTGATCTCTTTTTATTTATGGATGCTTTATCCGGAAATATCTGACATACAGAAGTTCCGGCTTCCATGCGGCTCTTATTATCATCTAAGAGTAGATGTAGAGGGAAATGCTGCCTTATCTGATTCACATTACATATTGCCGCATCCTGTTTTGAATGATGAATTATGTCGGATGCTCAGGAATTCTGTTGATCTCCCGCAGCATGTACAGGCTCACAGTGATGCCGTTACGGAACTGGCCTGCCGTTTATGTGATATACTTAAAGTTCATGGATATCTTTTTGATCAGCAGCTCATCCGCTCCGGTGCGCTTCTGCATGATATTGCAAGACTTCAGAAACATCACACAAAAACAGGCGGTGACCTTTTCTTACAATTAGGTTATCCCGAAATCAGCCAGATCATTTCACAGCATCATGGTTTAAAAGAAACAAAACTGGATGAAACGGCTATTGTTTTTCTGGCTGATAAACTGATTGAGGAAACACAGCGTGTATCTATCGAAAAAAGATTTGCTGACAATCTGCATAAATGCAAAAGTCCGGAAGCGATGAAATCACACGAACGCCAGTTAAAGCAGGCTCGCGCGCTGCAGGATATGATACAATCCATCTGTTACATAACACTTTAACATACAAAATTACCGGAGGTTTTTTATATGAGAACATTATTTCAGACAATAAAACAGCAATTTCTGGAGGGAAATGACCTTGTGCTTGCTTCCATCACAGCATCATCAGGATCGACTCCACGAGGTGCCGGATCCCGCATGCTGATCGGAAAAAGCGGTAGAATTGCAGGCACTATCGGCGGCGGCGCTGTCGAGTATCGTGCTGAACTTATGGCTCAGGATATTCTTGAGAAAAAAGAATCCTGCGAACATGAATTCCGACTGAACCGTAAGGATGTTGAGAATATCGGTATGATCTGTGGTGGTGATGTTACCGTCTTTTTCCAGTATCTTGATCATAATGATCCGGTTATTTCAGAGATTACAGAAACTGCCGCAAAATCATACGAGGAACGAAAGGATTTCTGGCTGATCTGTGATCTTAAGACAACCTCCGGCATGAGTCTTTACAGCCCTTCTTATGGCCTGATCGGAAATGCCGCTGTTCCTTCATCCATATTATCGTCCTTGTCTGCACAGCCATGCCGTTATCGCGGTGATGATTATGATTTGTTTTCAGAACAAATAGGCACATCCGGAACTGTCTATGTATTTGGTGGTGGACATGTTTCGCAAAAGCTTGTACCAATATTAGCAAGTGTTGATTTCCGCTGTGTCGTTCTGGACGACCGCCCGGAATTTATTGATCCTGTGCTTTTCCCGGATGCAGTTGAAACGATACTTTGTGATTTTAATCATCTGGACCAGAGTATCTCTGTCACAGATGCAGATTACTGCTGCGTGATGACACGTGGGCATGCTTATGACACAATCGTACAGGCACAGCTTCTTGCCACACCAGCATGTTATATCGGGGTTATCGGAAGCCGTGCAAAAAAAGCTGCTGTTTTCCGCAAGCTTGTGGAAGAGTACGATGTTACTGAACAAGAACTGGAACGGATTGTCTCTCCTGTAGGACTTGAGATTAAAGCAGAAACACCGGCTGAAATAGCAATCTCCATCACAGGACAGATGATCGAGGTTCGTGCCGACAGAAAGGCTGCCGCAAAATGATGACAAAACCTGTATATCGAACTGTAATCTTTGGTGCCGGACAGATTGGACAGATGACTGCAAGACTACTTGGCAGTTCCTGTAAACTTTTGTGCTTTGCCGATAATGATTCCCGGAAGCATGGACAGCATATTGGCCATGTTCCTGTCTGTTCCCCAGATGATGCAGCTGCACTTCTTCCGGATCTGATCATCCTGGGTGTATTAGATGAAGAACGACGTAACTCTATGAGAAAACAGATGGAAAGCTTAGGTTATCACGGACCATTTTGTGATCCATCTGCCCTTCGCATGTTCGATGCACGGATTGCTGTTATGCGTCTCTTATCAGAGCAGATCTATCAGTTAAATATTTCGGGAGATGTTGCCGAACTCGGTGTTTTTCAGGGTGAATTTTCTTCCCTGATCAGTGCTGCCTTTCCAGATCGCAAAATCCATCTTTTTGATACTTTTGAGGGATTTTCAGAAAAAGATGTGGCAATAGAGACCTCCTGTAATCTGTCCCGTGCCAGAACAGGTGATTTCTCTTCTACTGATGTTGACTCTGTTCTTCGCATTATGCCTGATCCTGCACGGACTGTAATCCATAAAGGATGGTTTCCGGATACTTTTGCCGATATTACAGATGCAGATTTCTGTTTCGTATCTCTGGATGCTGATCTCTACGCTCCGACTGCCGCTGCGCTTCCACTGTTTTATGAACGCCTTTCTACAGGCGGAGTTCTTCTGATCCATGATGTGTACAGCACACAGTTCTCCGGCTGCAAAAAAGCTGTTGATGAATTCTGTCAGAAAAACCATCTCTTCGCAGATCCTGTATGTGATCTGCATGGAAGTGCAATACTTCGTAAGATATGACTTTTCTTAATATGCCAAAATCTCCGGTTCACTCTGAACCGGAGATTTTTATCTCATTGTATAGTCTTATTCCACGTCTCTGCCTGACATTTATAAAGTTCCTTTAAGAACATTTTCCAACTGTTCATCAGATAGATCAACATGATAGAAAAGATTAAAAAACTCACGTATTTCTTCATTAACATCACATTTGATGTATTCTGGATAAACCACTGCGGAGAGCCAACGCATACCAATCAGACGATTGGGTCCGGCCGGACGATCCACCCAGCTGAACGGTGCATTTGGAGTTCCATAAACTTTGTTATCCTGTACCGCTTTTAACGAAGCGTAGTCTGGATTGCTCAGAATATCTTCTGCTGCAGAGTTTCCGCTTTTGTCTGCTTTTGGTTCACCATTTACAACGATCACATCTGGATTCCACGCAAGAAGCTGTTCAGCTGAAATCTGAACGCGAGATCCGTCTCCAAGTTCCAGATCTGCAACATTGGTTACATTGACCGCATCAAGGATCTGTGCATGCTGAGATCCTCTAGGTGCAGTTTCCAGAGAATCCTCTCCATTGCCAAAATATACACTGACCTTCTCGTCTTCCGGGATATCCGCAAGTGAAGCAATATCTGTAAATATCTTCTCTGAATACTCAGCAAGCTCTTCTGCATGATCCTCTACGCCAAGAAGTTCACCCATAAATCGAAACGCCTCTGCCGAATTATTGAGTTCGTTATCCACTGCAATAACCGGGATTCCCAGACTTTTCGATAACGCATCACAGTCAGAAACCATTGCATCATTGATTTTGCCACAATTAAGTGCAATTGTAGGATTAGCAGCAATTACAGCTTCATAATTGATCGCATCTCCCATTCCAAAATTCGGAAGATCATGATATTTTTCCAGAATAATTGACTTCTCAACGTCATTTAATTCATAATTCCATCCCAGAAGTTTATCAGGTGCAACCATATACATAAAAATTGCAGCAACCGGGCCTGTCGAAAAAACAGATTCTATATCTTCTGCTGCCGGGACAGTAACCTTTCTTCCAGCCATATCTGTGATCTCACGTGTTTCCCCGGTTTCCTGTGTTTCAGTCTGCTCCTCACTCTGTGTTGTCTCTTCCGAAGCCGCTTTTGTTTCCGAATAACCTGCAAAAAGGCTGACTGTCATCACGAAGCATAACAGCAACGCCAAAAGATGTCTGTGCTTTTTGTTCATAAATTCTCTCCCTTCTTTTCTCCATATTCAGTCAGATTTGACGTTTATTAAATTGACTATACAACTTTTTCGCATTATAATATATATGCGAATAGTTTTCAAAAACAATTCGCTTTTTTCTGAGTATAGCGCCATAAACTCAGTTAGTCAAGTTACACAAGGTGAGTGATCATGAATTTGACAGATAACGCTAAAGAAATAAATACCAGCCAGCGAAAACATCATCGTCTGTTACTGACAGTTATGCTGGTAATTTTATTTATAATTATAATACTTTCCTTTGGAGTCGGATATTATCCGCTTACGCCTTCTCAGGTACTGAAAGCATTTTTATCAAAATTTGGTTATAAGGGAGATATTTTGCCGCAGGCAGCTACCATATTCTGGAATATCCGTCTGCCGCGTATCCTCTCCGCTTTATTTATTGGAGTTTCCCTTTCAGTAGCAGGTTCCACTTATCAGGGAATGTTTCGCAATCCGCTGGTATCTCCGGACATCCTTGGTGTTTCATCCGGTGCCAGTCTTGGTGCTGCTTTTGCTATTTTAAACGGAGCTTCAAACTGGGTGACTCAGCTTTCTGCTTTTGCAGGCGGTGTGATTGCAGTTGCCGCATCCTACCTCATCAGCCGAAAGTCTGCACACTCTCACACACTCAGTCTTGTACTGACAGGAACTATGATCATGTCACTCTGCAATGCGGGCGTAACCATGATCAAATACATTGCAGATCCCAATGACGTTCTTCAACAGATCACCTTCTGGCTCATGGGCAGTCTGACCAAGACTACTATGAATTCTTTTGTATGGAGTGTCATTCCAATGATCATTGGACTAAGTATGATCTTTATTTTTCGCTGGCAGATCAATCTGCTCACTTTAGATGAAGAAGAAGCCAGAAGTCTTGGAATAAATATTCGTAAATATCGTCTGATTTTTATCATTGCTTCAACCCTACTCAGTGCTGCAGCTGTTTGCCTTGGCGGCCTGATCGGATGGGTGGGATTAATGATTCCACATCTGGCACGCGCACTGGTAGGCGTGGATTATAACCGACTGATACCTGCAAGCGCTATGCTTGGCGGCGGATATCTGATACTGGTTGATGACATTGCCCGCTCCATTTTATCCATGGAACTTCCACTTGGTGTTGTTACAAGCATCATGGGTGCTCCATTTTTTATCTATCTTATTATCAAACGAAGGGAGCGTGCATAGTTTATGCTTCTGACAATAGAAAATGTTTTTGGCGGTTACGGAAATGGAGATGTTTTAAAAGGTATCAGCTGCAATGCCGACTATGGTGATGTACTTTGCCTGCTTGGCCCTAATGGCTGCGGAAAAACAACTCTCTTCCGCATGATGCTGGGAACCCTTCCTGTTACTGATGGAAAAATAGCCATTGACGGAAAAAACATTCATGACTTTACAACGAAGGCACTGGCAAATATGATCGCCTATATTCCTCAATACCATTCCCCCGTATTTGCCTATACCGTTCTTGATGTCGTAATTATGGGACGTGCTTCCCATTTTTCGGCTTTTGAAACCCCAAAAGAACCTGACCGTGAGGCTGCTTTCTCTGCATTGGAAAAAGTAAATGCACTGCATCTTGCCAACAAGAAATATACATCTTTAAGTGGCGGACAGCGACAATTGGTTTTAATTGCCCGGGCCATCTGTCAGTCTGCAAAAATCTTTATCATGGATGAGCCGGCAGCAAATCTAGATTATGCAAATCATCAGCTTCTCATGAATGTAATTTCAGGACTTGCCCGTCAGGGATACTGCATTATCATGTCGACGCACAGCCCTGAGCACCCTTTTTCTGTCGGTACTAAGGTTCTCCTCATGAAAACAGGAAAAGTCGTTGGATTCGGCACTCCCAAGGAGGTCATTACATCTGAAACACTACAATCCGTATATGATATTGAAATGGATGTTATAACAGCACATGACCGTTACGGATGTGAACGGACCATCTGTTTACCTGTAAATAATTCATGAAGCAATTTTCAGGGAGGAGCTTAAATGAATTCTGTATTGGATTACTTTATTTCTCTGCAGGAATCTCAGTCTGCAGATATGAATGAGCAGTCGGTAGAAATGTGGAACAGACGTGCAGAATTTTGGGGAAATGCACGCAAAAAGAATCAAAAAGGAAATGAACGTGTTGTCAGTGCAATAAATTATCTCGAACAAAAGGGACTTCTTGACAAAAATTATGATGTGGCAGATATCGGATGCGGACCCGGCCGTTTTGTTGCTGCCTTTGCCAGGCACGTACATAAAGTAGTCGGACTTGATATCTCCGACAAAATGATCTCACACGGAATGGAACATATTCAAAAAGAAGGATTAAGTAATGCCTGTCTTTATGTATGTGACTTTCAAAAATTAGATATCGAAAAAGCAGGTTATAAACATGCCTTTGATCTTGTATTCAGTTCAATGACCCCCGCACTCCATGGTATGAACGGACTGATGAAGTCCATTGAAATGAGCCGGGCATGGTGCTGTAACACCACACATCTTGAAAGACGGAACTTACTCCGGGAACAGATCATGCAGGATGTATTTGGCCGACAACTAACGCCTCAGTGGAATGGTCGATGGTTTTTCTCTCTTTTTAATATATTATTTTTACTTGGCTATGATCCTGAAACAAGCTATGAAAAATCTCACCGCGAAACCTGGGTAACTCCGGACGAACAATACATTGACTTTCTTATGGAACACATGCTTCCATCTGAGGAACACACACTGGAAAATGTACATAAGATCACCGACTGGGTTCACACCCATTTAAATGAAGACGGACAAATCAAAGAAGTCACACATTCCGCTTATGGAAGAATTCTCTGGGATGTTCGAAACAAAACAGTTCGACCTGATTACAGAACTGTCATAAATGATAGCATGGCAAAATAATCGGTATTACTACAAAATAAAAAGGAATTCTGATATGGCTCGACATATATTTTTAACCGGAAAAAAACAGATTGGTAAATCTACGTTGCTTCAAAAAATATTAAAGAATTACCAGGGAACTGCAGACGGATTTCTGACCGTACGGACAAAAGAATATCTGGGAGATCAGTATTCTGTCCATATGTATCATCTGACAGAATCCAGAGATCCAAATGAACAGAATCTTCTGTTTGTGTGCGGAAAAGCCAATGAGCATACTGCAGATACTTTCAATTGTCTTGGTTGCAGGATTCTTTCCATGTGTTCTGACTGTTCCCTGCTCATTATGGATGAGCTTGGTCCACATGAGGCAAAAGCTGCTTTATTCCGTGAGGAAATCTTACATCTTCTTGATGGACAGATTCCTGTTCTTGGCGTCTTACAGGAACCTGCAGAAGCCTGCTGGCCTGAAATAGTAAATCATCCAAATGTCGAGATAATTACACTTTCCGAAAGCAACCGAAATAATTCCTCTTTGTGTGAGCATATTCTGTCGGATTTTTGAGCCTTCAGGATCACTGTTTCATTCAGGCTGTCCAGATTACTGGTCGGTTCATCCAGCAGAATAAGCAGAGCATCATGCGAAAGTGTTCTGACCAAACTGGAGCTGCTTGTGATTGATGATTTCGGTCTTATGGAACTCGATCTTGATAAATACCGGGATCTCTTTGAAGTCCTTGATACCAGGGATGGCAGGAAATCAACTGTAGGTATCTCGCAATTTCCAGCCAGTACATGGTTCGATATGTTTGCCGATAACACCTACGCTGATGCGTGCCTTACATGTATCACCAATAAGCACCATATGTGTCGTCTAGAGATGAACGGTATAAATATGCGTGAAACAGAATGAATATATTCCTGTGTTTTTTGCATTACTCACAAACTCAATCCAATCGATAATCTTTCTTTTATATTCGGATCATGATTTTTGCCATAAATTCACCATCCTTATATGTAAAGCTGCTGGCACCACCATTTCTTTCTGTGATATGGCGTATGGATTGAATTCCTATTCCATTTCCCGAATGTTTTGTAGACTGAAAAACACCATTCTTTTCCAGTATCTTTGCATCGAAATTATTTTCAGCCTGAATCAGAAGAATATGTGTATGATGCAAATACATCTTTATAACAATCTTTCTTCTGGAATCTTCTGTCTTCAGACTTGCCTCTATTGCGTTTTCCAGAAGGTTTGAGAGCACCAGACATATATCCATCTCATCCCCGGCAAAATTCTCTGGAATATCAATCTGTGCCAGAAAAGGAATACCTTCTTGTTTTGCATGATCCGAATAATATCCAAGTATACTGTCTACGGCCTGATTATCACAGAAATGGAAATCAATACCTGGCATTTTACTGTCCGCACGTAAAAGATATTCTTTAACTTTTTCCATATCTCCTGTTTCTGCCAGTGCAGACAACTGAAGACAATGATGCCGAATATCATGGCGCACCTGTCTTGTCTCTTCAATAGCCGCACAAAGATTGTCATATCTGGAGCGCTGCAGAGAAAGGAAATGATTTTCCTGCTAAAGCCTTGCATTTTTATTCAGACTTAATGCCATCATAAGAAATATCGCATAAAAGAGAGTCAGAATTATTAAAAGAACAATACTGACTACTATGTAAATCTGTAAAATCCTCCCTGTATATAAAGTACTCTGATATTTTGGGACCATGAATTGATTTAAGCCGATAAAAATCAACGGCAGGATCCAGAATATATACCACATCTGAGCGAAATTTTCATCTGCTATCAGAATCCGTACCATATGCGTGGCAGGATACCATGCAATCAATACAAAGCTCAGACAGATGAGATTATAAAAAATCCCTGCTTTCACACATAGCCATAATTGTTTTTCTGCGATATCAGGTTCAAAGATCATAATAGCATTTACTGCCCTGGACAGACTTTTTACGCACGCAAAAACTGCACAGACTGCCAGAAAAATGCTACTGGATTTCCAGATCGAAATCTGAAGAGTTTTATGATAGATTAACATAAGAAGTAACAATATGGGAATTAAAATCAATCTGGTAGTAATCTGAAAAATATAACAAACAACACCGCCTGACAGACTGATTCCAAGAAGCAGAGGAAACATCCACAACACAAGTTTAAACGGAGTCTGTCTAAGGCAGGCCTTTACCGACAAATATGCAAGAAGCATACCCGGAATAATCACAGCAATTTCCAATATAGGGCGCATCATTTCAATCATTTTATTTCCCTTTCTGAAACAGAAATTCCATAAAAATCTGTCTGGCATTTTTGAGCAGCTTACGGCTAACAGGGATATTGTTATCATCCTCCATAAGAAACATACTTCCATCAAAATCAATCGCATGTTCCAGATTAATAACAATTCCCCTGTTGCACAAATAAAAACGAGAATCCATTTTCAATGAAACCGTAAATGCTTCAAAAGACTGACGAGTAATCAATTCTTTCCCACTGGTAGTATGAATGTGGATCATATGCGAAAAATGTTCCGCAAAAATAATATTTTTAAAAGGGATCTGTATGTTACTTCCATTCACTTTTACATCAATGTACTTTCCAGAATCTGGAATTCTGGAGAGTATTTCATCAAGCAGTGTTGAAATTTCTTTTTCATTATATGGTTTTACAAGATAATGCAGTGCCCTGACTCTGAATCCTTCCAATGCATGATCTGTGGATGTGGTAGTGAAAATCAGGAAACAATCTGAATCTGACATTCTAAGTTCTCTTGCAATCTCAATTCCATTTGCGCCATTCATATAAATATCCAAAAACACTACGGTAAAAGGGCGTTCTTTTGCTGCCGCCAGAAATTCTTCTCCTGATTCAAACTCAACGAAATCACCAGGAATATTCCTTTTTGAAAGCTGGTTACTAAGCCATCCATACAATACCGCACGCTCTTCTTTTATATCATCGACAATCGCAATTCTCATAGTCGCTCCCCCTTCATGTTTCTGAAACATATAAAGAGTATAGCATAATTTTTTTATCCAATCCATGAAAGTGTTTTTGCAATTCGTGCCATTTTCTGCTGTTTCGTGACAGAATTCTTGAAATTCTTCTTACTTTTCATATAATAAAACAAACGAATATCTCTCACAATAACTTACTTGATTCCACTAAATATGCTTTTAAATATAGGTGAAAGGAGGAGATTTGTGTATCGTATTGCAGTATTAACTGATTTAAAACATGAAGGGGAACATTACGCAAAAGTAATTAATGATTACTGCATAAATCAAAAGCTTTTTCCATTACTTGAAACTTATCAGAATCAGGAAGTTTTTTTTAAAGAGATACAAACACATGTACCAGATATTGTACTTCTTGTACTACCTGGAGTAGATGGACTCAATGCGGCAGAACATCTGCGCTCCTTATTTCCTGGCTGTGGAATTATCTGGTGCAGCAATTTAGATTTTTCACTTCATGCTTTCAGGCTTCGTGTAGAATACTTTTTTCTGGAACCAGTGAGGGACGATGAAATCCAGGAAGGTCTCAGAGCCTGGTTCAGATTGAAAAAAACAATCATTTAAACAATATAATTTCAGGAGGAAAATGAATGAAGAAAAGAACTTTATTCCTTGCAATGACAGCATTAATGATCACTATGACATCTGGAGGCAACCTGACTGCCGTATATGCCGATGAAATACCAACAGAAGCAGCCGAAACTTCTGAAGCAACAGAATTACCAATAAAATCTCTGACAGCCAAAATAGTGGATGAAAATCCTTATATGGCAAAAAGTGATTCCAATATTCACCATGACTGCTACAATACTGACTCTACAGATGAGGTGCTTCCTGTTGATATCTATTCAGAAATCAATGTTTCTTATGAGAAGACAAATCCAAATGCTTCTCCTGCAATCTTTTTTGACACTTACGGACATGCCGTAGTTCCGTTCCTTGGCGGGCTCGCCATTCGCGACATCAATGCTGATGAAACTCAGACACTGGGCTGCTTTTCTCCAAAACAGCATGATGGTGGTGGTTATATGATCCAGAGTTCCTATTCCTTTGTCGATGAGAGCAACCGTCTGGTATGTCCTACCAGCAACAATCATGTTCTTATGCTGAAGGCAACTGATGACGAAGGTAATGTCCTTCCTGAATTTGAAAAGGTACTTGATATTGATATAAAAGCAGCTGCCGAAAAAAAACTTGGAAAAACACTGGATCAGAATCTTCTTTCTGTCGTATTTGATTATGATGGAAATCTGTGGTTTGCAACAGGTGGATTCCGTATTTATCCTGATCGAAAACAGCAAGGGGCAGTTGGTTATATTTCCCGGGCGGCCATTGATTCTATTCTGAACGGTGAAGAAATAAACCTGTCAGATGCCGTATTTGTATACGAATTAACTCCTGGTGAAGGTGCAGAAAACGGAATTTCTGCTTCAAAAGATGGCGCTGTAATCCTTACAAATACAAACTGTTATCTGTTCCAGGCAGATAATGGAATAAATAAAGTATGGCAGACTGCTTATGAAAGTGTCGGTGCCAAAGAGAGCAAAGAAGGAGATTCTACAACCGGTGGCTGTCTTGCATGGGGAAGTGGATGTTCCCCATCTTTGACAAAGAATCTTGTTATGTTTACAGACAACCAGAACCCGGTAAATCTGCTTGCACTGGACATGAAAACCGGTGAAACAATGGCAACCATGCCAGTCATCGATGAACTTCCTGAGGATGTACAGGTATCTGTTGAAAACTCAGCAATCGTATACGATAACGGATCCGGAACAGTAAGTACGATCGTGTGCAACTGGTTTGGTGCAGGAAGTGCCAACCTTGGGAAAGAAGACAGCGACTCATCCATACAGAGCTATGAAAATATTTATGATGTAAACTGGTTAAGACAGGGAAACAGCATGATTGCTCCTGGTGTAGAACGCGTAGATACAATAAAAACAGATGATGGTTATGAAATGAAGAGCATCTGGTGCAGAAGTGATCTCTCTGACACTTCTATGCTGAAGCTTTCTACCGCGACCGGATACATTTACGGTTATGTTCAGGATATGGAAACCAGCATGTGGCAGTATATTATGCTTGATTTTGAGACCGGTAAAACTGTGTTCACGATGAATGTATCAAATAAACCTGGATATAATAACATGGCGATTGGCATGTATGCAGGAAACAGTGGAAATGCCCTCTATTGTCCAACCGGATATCTTGAACTTCTGAGATTACAGGATCGATTTGTATATCTTCCGGAAATGCCTTATCGTAAAGTCAATCTGGACAAGGCTAACCGAAACGTTTTAAGTCAGGATAAGTTTGAGGCTGATGGCGGACAGGGAACTGTAACAGGATGGCTGAATACTGTCACAGTTGAAAATGTTCATCCAAATACTACGGTTGCTCTGCGTATGAAGGGTATATCCGGAGAAACTGGAAGTCTTAAACTTTATTCCTATGAAACAGATGGTTCTTTAAAAGAGGTCCCTGCAGAATTGTGGCATATTCAGACAGAAGCTGGTGAAACACCAGATACTTTATCTGACAATATATTATACGAAGTTCACTTTACCGTACAGGATAATGAAGCGTTTGATCTTTGCGAAGAGGAAAAAGAAATTAAAATCTCAGCTGTACTTGGAAACGCATAAACAAAACTTGTATCGGGAGTATCCCAAATGCTTTGACTGCAAATCCATGGATACTATCTGCTGCCAGTTCCTGATTACCAGATTCTCCAGACACACTGACAGAATCCACGTGATCCTCGTTAACGACACACTTGGATATTGATTTGACAACTACAAGAAGCCGGAAAATCAGTAATGAAAAACTGATTTTCCGGCTTCTTATCATATGTTGTTGACTCCTTAAATTTCAGTGGTTATCAGCACATTCCTATTCCCGCACTTCAAGCCACTGGTCAATGTTCCCAAAATGTACCGCCTGCAGGTTATCTACATCAACCAGTTGCGGAAAGCTGTTTCTGATGATCAGGACACCATTTTCCTTATCCTGTTTTTCTCCACCGCCAGCGATGCCTCCCATGGTCCTATCAAGTGTTAAAACCGTTCCATCTTTATAACGCACCTGGTCAATACTAGTTCTGGCATAAAGATCCATGCCATAGTCCGTACCTGCGTACTCAAATTTGTTTTTTTCATCTTCATACACCTTCATAGCTTCATCATAATCAAGATATAATGACCATAAAAGGGGCGTTACTTCCATTTTTTTCACTGTGATTTCATAACCTCCAAAATCACATTTCCGGTTCACTTCCAGAGTTGTCTGAGGCTTTACTGCACCCAAGGTCCATTTAAAGTCCCATGTTCCATCTGTAATGACTGTCTTATCATAATCTTCTTCCTCCGTAAGATTCTTTAATGTGATTTCTACTGTTTTATTACTCAGATCATAATCA
>NZ_QULA01000040.1:0-27230 GCF_003481595.1 Blautia sp. OM07-19 | reverse complement strand
GCCTAAAGCGTCCGGAAGCACGTGACTTCAGTCATGTGAGGATAGAGTTTTTAATTCACAGAAGACTTTGTAAAAATACATAGAGGCTGTATTGTGTCTGTAAAAGCGATTCATGATGTGACAGATACGGTAGATCTCAGTAATGGAGAAGAATTGTTGTATACTGTCCGCAAGAAAAAACAAATAGTGGCCGAGATTCAGGAAAAGCAGAAAAGAATGATTAATGCTTTGGGAAAAAGCGGTATTCCGGCTACAGAAGAAGAATATCGACGTTATTATAGTTCTTTTGAATATCTGCCTATTGCATTTACGGACATAGAAATGGTGTTTAATGAAGAAAGTCATGCAGTAGACTGGATTTTCCGTTATGCAAATCAGGAACTTGCCAGATTAGAAAAGCTTTCGCTGAATCAGTTGCTGGGAAAATCTTTTGGCAGTTTGTTTTCCAATATGGATTCGAAATGGCTGCGAAGTTATGAACGTTCGGCACTTTATGGAGAAGTATTGGAACTTATGGATTATAGCCCGGAGATAGACACCAACCTGAAGGTAATCTGTTTTCCTACCTTTAAGGGACATTGTGGCTGTATCTTGTTTGATCTGGATAGGATTAAGGCAGTTGACAGTAGTAATAATGTCCATAAAATATGGAATACATACCTGAGAAATTGTACAAAATAGCTAAAAAATATGTCGCTTTAAGCCGCTTGGATGTCGCTTTGTTCCATGTTTATTGACTGGAATAAAGCGACATTTTATTATATAAACAAATTACTAAGCGAGTCAGGAGAAAGTATCAGGCAACAGAGAATATTTGAATTTTTTATAAGATAAAGGGGGAAAGATATCATGAAAAGAAAAAAAGTAAGTACTTTGATTGCCGCCGCATTGGCACTTACCATGACTGTCTGTAGCAGTTCGACCGCAATTGCAACATCAGAATTAACAGCGGAAAGCAAACCAGCCACCCAGTATACGATTGACGCAAATCAGGAAGTTTATGCATTGCTGGACTTCGAGGATACTGCGGAGTTTGAGAACGCGACCAAAGGTCTGCTTGCTTCTCCGGATACTCTGGATATTTGTGATGAGAACGGGAAGGTTGTATGGAGTCAGACGGCATATGCTTTTCTGGATTAGGACGCTCCGGATACAGCGAATCCCAGCCTTTGGAGAAACACACAGTTGAATCATATTTATAATCCTGAAGACACACAGAAAAAATTGGATTGTATATGCCGGCTCTGGAGAGTATAATACTATAAATCAAAAGAATTATAAGTATTAAAACTTGAAAGCAGGTGGAGTATGAGCCAGCATAAGATCCGAAAAAGTGCTGTTGTCATTATAGTTGTCTGCTGACTCCAAAACAAAAGAGAAAAATATTTCTGGTACAGCATCTGCTTGGCTGGGCAAGATTCTTATTCTAAAATGTGAACTGTGGGGAAATCATGATGAAGAAAAAATTTATTAAGCTGTTTGCAATACTGTCGGTTGTCTTTCTTGGAGTGCTGGAGATGGGATGGCGCTTTTTTAACATGGTGGTCTGCTGCAAAAGAGGAGAGCACAAAAAGGAAAGAAAGAAATGGTTTGAGCTGTCTCATATCAGGGAAAATCATCCCCAGAACGGTTATGCCAGAGAATACAATGAGAGTAAGGCATGGTGTTTTGAGCAGAAAATGCAGGACTGTTATATCAAAAGTATTGACGGATTAAAACTGCATGCATTATATCTGCCGGCAGAAGATGCAAAAAGGATCGTCATATTAAGCCATGGTTATCGTGGCAGCCGGTTTGGCACCTTGTCGTTTATGGCAAAATATCTGCATGAGCATCAATGTGATGTCCTGTTTATAGAACATCGCTGCTGCGGTGACAGCGAGGGAAAATATATCACCTTTGGAGCAAAGGAGCAATGGGATGTGCAGCAATGGGCAGTCTATGTATCTGAACGAAATAAAGAGAAGCTCCCGATTTATCTGTACGGACAGTCTATGGGGGCTGCTACTGTACTGATGGCATCAGGACATACACTTCCGGCAGAGGTAAAAGGCCTGATTGCGGACTGTGGTTTTCAGTCTATGGAAGGACAGATGCGTGATATGGCAGCTAACTGGTTCCACCTGCATCATATACCACTGCTTCTGATGGAACTGGACTGGTTCTGTTCTCTTGTGGCAGGATTTCATATGAAAGATGCAGACACTACAGAAGCCATAAAAAAAAATACAAGACCGGTTCTGTTTTTCCATGGAGAGAAGGACACCTATGTGTATCCGAATAATTCTTTTCAGAATTACATGCTCTGCAGGGCAGAGAAGGAACTGGTGATCATACCGGGGGCACGGCATCTGTGCAGTGCCTATGCGGATCCGGAACTGTATCAGCACAAGATGATGGAATTTTTTGAGAAATACGATTAAACGGACATAAAGAATCCCGACCGGGATTTATCAGACATGGTACATAACAGGGAATATACATTTGAACTGTTATGTTAAATGAATGATAAGTCCCGGTCAATTTTTTGTAAAGTGTTCATTAAGTCCCAGGGGTACTGGTATTTCCCGAGAAGGTATGATATTTTTTGACCTGAAGCATACAATAATGTTTTTTCTATCTCGGATAAAGAGGAATACCGGGATAATGGAGGTTATCTATTATATGAGAAATTATTATCCTTTGACGGCAGCTCAGAAAATGCATCACAACTGGATCATGGATTATGGTACACAGCAGGTATCTGGTGTAAGTGTTGTGGCTTCTGTACAGGCAGAACTGGATTTTGGATTACTGAAGAAATGTATTCAGATGGAAATGGAGCGTTCAGACTGTACCAGAGTCCGTTTTACGAAACCGGATAAAGATGGAAATGTAAAACAGTACATTGAAAAACAGGATCCGCGTGATATTGAACTGAAGGATCTGTCAGGAATGGAAAGCCTGGCAAAGGCAGATGAGCTGATGCAGCAGTGGGCGTATGAAACATTTGACGGAGATAATATCCCGATGTGCGAATTTACCATGCTGAAGCTTCCGGAAGGATACAATGGTTTCTTTTTACATATGGATCACAGACTGATCGATTCCTGTGGGCTTGTAGTTATGATCGGAGATTTGTTCCAGTTATATACGCATTATAAATATGGAACGGCCTGCCCACAGGAACTGGTTGATTTTGAGACGGTTCTGAAAAAAGATCTTGCAAAAGCGGGCAATGAAAAGCGTTTTGCAAAAGATAAAAAATTCTGGGATGACCAGCTGGATGAACTGGGCGAGCCGTTATATTCTGATATTCAGGGACCATCTGTACTGGAGGAAGCAAGAAAGCGTCATGGGGATCCGAAGCTTCGTGCTTCTGATATTGAGATGAATGAGCTGTTTGTTGCAGTAAAGGATTATCATCTGGAACCGTATGCGACACAGAACCTGATGGATTTCTGTATGAATCATCAGCTTTCCATGACAAATCTGCTTCTGCTTGGTATCCGTACTTATCTGTCAAAAGTAAATAACGGACAAGAAGATATTACGATTCAGAATTTTATATCCAGACGTTCTACCCATGATGAATGGACTTCCGGGGGAAGCAGAACTATTATGTTTCCGTGCAGAACAGTGATCTCACCGGAGACAGATTTTCTCTCGGCAGCTTATGAAATCCAGAATATGCAGAATCGAATTTATATGCACAGCAATTACGATCCGGCACTTATCGTGGATGAGATGAGAAAGAGATATCATACACCGGAGCATACCAGCTATGAAAGCTGCTATCTTACCTATCAGCCAATGCCGGTGAAGGTGGAGAATGAAATGCTTGGAACCGTTCGCCAGCATGCCAAATGGTTTGCAAACGGTGCCGCAACCAAAAAAATGTATCTGACCGTATCTCACACTGAGGATGGCGGCATGAACTTCTCATATCATTATCAGACTGCTCATCTTGAGGAACATGACATGGAACTGCTTTATTATTATATGATGCGTATTCTGTTTAAGGGAATTGCAGAGCCGGATATGAGCATCGGCGAGATCATGGAACAGGTATAAAAATCAAAAATCAGGAGGAAATGGAATGAATCAGGAAATGGAATTTAAAAATATTGTAGCGCAGTACAGCAAAGTGAAACCGGAAGAGATGACAGGTGAGATGAGATTCCGTGAGGATCTGGGATTTACTTCTCTGGATTTCATGTCTTTTCTGGGTGAGCTTGAGGATACCTTTGACATTGAACTTGAGGAAACCGAAGTGACAAAAATTACAACTCTTGAGGAGGCACTGAAGCTTCTTGAGGAGCTTCAGTAAGAACTAAGTTGCTTGTGAACGGAGCGAACAGAATTAACAGAATATCAGTCCACAGAACAGTGAGGGAGGAGAAAGATATGCTGATCAGGGATATATTAGAAGAAAGTGTACAGAAATTTGGCGAAGTCAAGGCAGTAAAATGGCTTAACCGAAAAGAGATTCTGGAGAGAAGTTACAGTGAAATGATGAAAAATGTGATTTCCACCAGAAAAGGACTTCTTGCAGAAGGTTTTGAGGGAAAGCATATTGCATTGATCGGAACCAGCTCTATAGAATGGATCGAAAGCTATCTGGGAATTATTACAGGATGTACTACAGCGGTGCCGCTGGATGCAGCACTCCCGTGTGAAGAACTGATCGATCTGATAAACCGTTCCGATTCCGAAGCACTGTTCTTAAGTCCGAAACACAGACCGTATCTGGAAGCATTTCTTGCAAACTGTCCGAAACTTCAGAAAGTATGGATGCTCCAGGAAGAGGTGGAGGATGTACCGGCGGATACATATAGTATCAGCGAACTCAGAAATTCAGGAAAGAATGCCGAAGGAGATGCTTCCTGCCCGGATGCAGAAGATATTGCGACAATTATCTTTACTTCCGGAACGACAGGAAAGAGCAAGGGAGTTATGCTGACACAGAATAATCTGGCTTCCAATGTTGAGGCAGTCAAAATCTCGGCAGAACCCGGAACAGCCATGCTCAGTGTACTTCCGATCCATCATGCATTCTGTCTGGTCATGGACTGGCTGAAGGGCTTTTCTCAGGGAGCGACCCTCTGTATCAATGACTCCCTGCTTCATATGATCAGAAATATGAGCATTTTTAAACCGGATATCATGCTCATGGTTCCAATGATGATTGAGACGATTTATAAGAGACTGGCGGCTGCTGATCCGTCGATTCCGAAAGCTGTTCTTGCAGAAAAAGTATTTGGTGGAAAACTGCACACGATTTTTACCGGTGGGGCACATCTGGATCCTTACTATATTGACTGTTTTGCAGAGTACGGTATACAGATACTGGAAGGCTACGGTATGTCGGAATGCTCTCCGGTCATCAGCAATAATACACCGGAAAACAATAAGCCGGGTTCCATCGGAAGACCACTTGAGAATGTGGAAATCAGATTTGAGGATGGAGAGATCCTGGTAAAAGGTACAAGTGTCATGAAGGGATATTATCAGATGCCTCGTGAGACAGAGGAAACGCTGAAAGATGGCTGGCTGCATACCGGGGATAAGGGATATATTGATAAAGATGGTTATCTTTTCATCAATGGTCGTGTGAAAAATCTGATTATTCTTTCCAATGGAGAAAATGTATCTCCTGAGGAAATTGAGAACAAACTTGCATTGAATCCGCTTGTGGGTGAAGTGATTGTAACAGGCGAGGACAATGGTCTTACAGCCCGAATTTATCCGGAACAGGCAGTTGTGGAGGCAAAAGCACTGGATACTGAGATGATCAGGTCACAGCTTCAGGCATTTCTGGATGAATACAACAAAAACCAGCCGACTTACCGTCGCATTACAGGCCTGGTGATCCGAAAAAATCCGTTTATCCGCAATACGACAAAGAAGATCAGGAGACAGGATGTCCTGATCGACGAGCCGCAGGCATAATAAACACCCGTCTGAGTGAAAGTGCTCAGACGGTTTTTTTGTGCCTGTATGCAGGGCAGTCAGGATAAAAGAGGCAGCATGCCGGAAAGAAAAATCTGAGTCAGAATCTCTGCAATGACTTCCGGTGCGAGATCAAAATTATCCCGGGTCCATTTGTGAAGCACACCGATCGTGCTGCCGATCGCGCAGGTGATCACGTAAGATATTTCTTCTTTTGTGTGTCTGTCGGGGCTGGCACTGGAGGTGGTAGCGGTGACATAGTGATGAAGCATGGTCAGCATTTTTTCAAACAAATCATTCCCGTGAGGGGTGCTCAGAAGACCGGCAAGGAAGGGATTTTCCATTGTATAGCGACAGATCGTCAGAAAATAGGACTGACAGATATCGCGGTCATTTTCCGGATGAAATTTTTCCATTATAGAAAAAACATCATGGATCGTCTTTTCCTCAACAGCAGATACAAGAGAGGGGATATCCTGATAATGATTATAAAAAGTACTTCTCGCGATACCAGCTGTTTTGGTGATATCGGATACGGTGATCCGGTCAGGAGCTTTTTGCTTTATGAGTTTAAAAAAAGCTCCCAGGATGGCTTCGTCTGCCACAGAATATCTTTCATCAGGAATTGGATTTTGCATAGTCGATTCCCTCCAATATCTCATAAATATAGTGTAACTGTTCAGTACCCTCACAGTTACGGGTCAAAATGCCTTCTGAATAGTTACAATATAGTACAGTATAACACAGATCCGGAAGTATAAGAACAGGAAAATAGCATGTCAGAATGTCTGGTATTAAAGTTGAAAGTGAAAAAATCCATCTTATCTAATGAATATATAAACTTGCAGGCGGGAAAGTTTTATGCTAAAATACTTCAAAAATGAACATTCTAAAAATGAACAATTTAAAAACGGAAGAAAGGAAAAAGGACAAAATGGTAAGTATAGAATATGTACATAAATTGCTGGAACTCTATAACCAGCTGTGCAGTCCTCTGTGTCAGCAGACTGGCATCTCGCAGACTTCGTTGGATATACTGATGTTTCTGAAAAATAATCCACAGTACAAAAATGCTGCAGATATTGTAAAGTTTCGTGGAATCAAGGCAAATCTGGTATCTGTCCATGTGGAACGACTGGTGCAGGAAGGATACCTTGAGCGTCAGGAGGTGCCGGGAGACCGGAGAAAGACAGAGTTGATCTGTACGGAGAAAGCAGCACATGTATGGAAGCAGGGATGTGAGATACAGAAGGCATTTTTTGAAATGTTGTTTTCCGGAGTGCCTGAGGAGTCACGGAAAATCTTCGAACATGTGATGGAACAGACAGAGGAGAATTTGAATATTTATCAAAAGGAGAACAAAAAGAAATGAGTGTTTTATTAACTGTCATTGTTACATTTTTTGCCGGTATGGGTGCTGGTCTTGGTACCGGATTCGCCGGTATGAGTGCGGCAGCGGTTATCAGTCCTATGCTGATTACCTTTTTGGGAATGGATCCATACATGGCAGTGGGAATTGCCCTGTCTTCGGATGTACTGGCGAGTGCCGTGTCTGCATATACCTATGGAAAAAATAAGAATCTGGATGTGAAAAATGGTCTGATCATGATGGTTACCGTGCTGTTGTTTACGATATTTGGAAGCTATGTATCAAGCCTGGTACCATCCACAACAATGGGAAACTTCTCTGTTTTTATGACCTTCCTTCTTGGTATTAAATTTATCGTCCGTCCGGTCATGACTACGAAAGAAGCCATGACGCAGATATCTGCAAAAAAACGTGCCATGCAGTCTGTCATCTGTGGTATTCTGATAGGCTTTATCTGTGGCTTTATCGGTGCCGGCGGTGGTATGATGATGCTTCTGATCCTGACATCGGTTCTTGGTTACGAACTGAAGACAGCTGTGGGAACAAGCGTATTTATTATGACCTTCACAGCTTTTACCGGAGCTGTCTCCCATTTCGCCATCGGCGGTACACCTGACTGGTCAGTATGGATTTTGTGTGTGATCTTTACATTTCTCTGGGCCAGAATCGCAGCTGTATTTGCCAACAAAGCAACTCCAAAGACATTGAACCGCGCGACGGGAGTGATCCTGGTGATATTGGGAGTTGTGGTTATGGCATTTTCGATGATAGGATAGAATAACAGTCACAGCAAGAATGCCGAGGCATTCTTGAAAGCGGTCAATAAGCTTTGAGTAACAGATAAAGATTAAAAAAGGGAGGAAAATAGTGGATTTAAACAAAATATCTATAAAAAAAATCAGGGAGCTGATTGTGTTTACGGCATTTCTTGTGGTTGCCCTGTGGAAGTTTGATGTGGTGCTCGGTGTGCTGAAAGCAATATGGGGTATTGTATTTCCGTTTATACTTGGTGGTGCAATCGCATTTCTGACGAATGTGCCAATGAGCTTTTTGGAAAAGACAATTTTTAAAAATGTAAAAAAGGAAAATAAGATAGCTGGAAAACTGGCAAGACCAATAAGTCTGCTTCTTACTATTGTATTAATAGTTGGTGTGATCGCATTGGTGATGTTCGGAGTGATTCCGCAGCTTACGCGAACAATGGGAACTTTGATGATGAGCATTTCTGACTTTATTCCGCAGATGCAAAGCTGGATTCGAGAATTTTTCCATAATAACCAGGAAATTATGAAGCTGGTAGATCAGGTACAGTTTGATCCGGATCAGGCAATCAGGTGGGGAATAAGTCTTCTTGGCAACGGTGCCGGAAATATGATGAATACGACGATGTCAGCTGTGGGTTCCATAGTCAGTGGATTAGCGACTTTTTTTATTGCCTTTTCTTTTGCCTGTTATGTCCTTTTTCAGAAAGAAAAGCTGCACTTACAGATCAGAAAAGTATTTTTCGCATTTCTTCCACAACAAAAAGCAGATGCTTTTCTTAAAGTCTGTTCTCTGACATATCGGACATTTGCAAACTTTCTTACAGGTCAGTGCCTGGAAGCTGTGATTCTCGGATGTATGTTTGTTATCACACTGAGTATTTTGAGGATGCCATATGCACTTTTGATTGGAGTGTTAATTGCATTTACAGCATTGATTCCTATTTTCGGGGCTTTCATCGGATGTGCAGTAGGAGGCTTTTTGATCTTTATGGTAAGCCCGAAGCAGGCAATTTTGTTTATAATAGTATTTCTGGTGCTGCAGCAGATTGAAGGAAATCTGATCTATCCTCATGTTGTTGGTGAATCTGTAGGACTTCCATCAATCTGGGTGCTGGCAGCAGTTACAATCGGCGGAAATCTTATGGGGATTGTAGGCATGCTTGTTTTCATTCCACTGCTGTCGGTATTTTATACTATTTTTCGGGAATACGTATATCTGCGTTTGAAAAAACAACATATCAAACGGGTAACAACGACAGAAATAGAGAAATATACGGAAGAGGATCATCCAATCCAAGCAGATAATCAGAGAGAGGACTGATTGCCAAGGCCGCTGAAGTGAACATTAACAATAAAAGAGTTGCATAGAAGGGATAAAGCAGTTTATTATTGATGTAGACAGATGCGAAATGTATTCTGATCAAGTCAGAAGAATACGGAGGGAAATATGTTCAATTTAATTCATCATATAGCTATTATTGGAAGTGATTATAAGAAATCGAAGCATTTTTATGTGGATCTTCTCGGATTTAATGTGATCAGGGAGAATTATCGCAGGGAGCGCGATGACTACAAAATTGATCTGGCCTGTGGAGAACAGGAAATAGAACTTTTTATTATTAAAAATGCACCTGCAAGAGTCAATTATCCGGAAGCTCTTGGACTCAGGCATCTAGCATTTAAGGTAGACAATGTAGAAGAAGTGGTAAAAGAATTAAATGCCAGAGGGATTGCTACGGAGTCTGTTCGAATAGATGACTATACAGGTAAAAAGATGACATTTTTCCAGGATCCGGATGGTTTGCCGCTGGAAATACATGAGTGAATGACAGGGGGCATTGTATTATGAGGGAATTACTCTATGGGGCAGCGTATTACGATGAATATATGCCGTATGACCGGCTGGAAAAAGATGTTGCCATGATGAAAAAAGCCGGGATCAATACGGTTCGGATCGCAGAATCCACATGGAGCACCTGCGAACCGCAGGAAGGAGTTTTTGACTTTTCACATGTGATCCGTGTAATGGATGCGATGGAAGAGGCAGAAATTAACGTTATCATAGGGACTCCGACCTATGCAGTGCCGACCTGGATGGTGAAAGCCTATCCGGATGTGCTGGCGGAGACGGTCAAAGGCAGAGGAATCTATGGTGCGAGACAGATCATGGACATCACACATCCGGTCTATCGGTATTATGCGGAAAGAGTCATTCGTAAATTGATGGAAGTTTCAGTACACCGCAAATGTGTGATCGGATTCCAGCTTGATAATGAAACGAAATATTATGGAACCGCAGGCAAGAATGTGCAGCTCGGTTTTGTGAAATATCTCCGGGAGAAATTTCATAATGATCTGGATGCTCTGAATCACGAATTCGGTCTGGATTACTGGAGCAATCGCATCAATGCCTGGGAAGATTTTCCGGATGTGCGCGGTACGATCAATGGAAGTCTGGGGGCAGAGTTTGAAAAATACCAGAGAAGTCTGGTGGAAGAATTCCTGGGCTGGCAGGCAGCGATTGTTTCCGAATATAAGAGAGAAGACCAGTTTATCACCCACAATCTGGATTTTGAGTGGAGAGGATATTCCTACGGTGTGCAGCCGGATGTAAATCATTTTAAATGTGCAAAACATCTGACCATGGCAGGAACGGATATTTATCATCCGACTCAGGATCACCTGAGTGGTGCAGAGATCGCATTTGGTGGTGATCTGATCCGCTGTCTCAAAAATGACAACTACCTGGTTCTGGAAACAGAAGCACAGGGTTATCCAGGCTGGACACCATATGACGGACAGCTTCGCCTGCAGGCATACAGCCATCTGGCCTCCGGCGCTCTTGGCGTGATGTACTGGCACTGGCATTCAATCCATAACTCTTTTGAGACTTACTGGAAAGGCCTTCTGAGCCATGACATGGAAGAAAATGCCGTATACAAAGAGGCGTGTATCATAGGCAGCGAGTTTAAGAAACTTTCACCTGTCTTATCA
This sequence comes from Blautia sp. OM07-19, assembly GCF_003481595.1. Taxonomy (NCBI): domain Bacteria; kingdom Bacillati; phylum Bacillota; class Clostridia; order Lachnospirales; family Lachnospiraceae; genus Blautia; species Blautia sp. OM07-19. Next base: position 16,172 of record NZ_QULA01000040.1, on the reverse strand, counting down.
GGCTTTAAGAAAGATAACAAAGTTGCGATCATGGTGAACAATGAGGCTCTGACTGCACTTAAATGGTTTGGAATCGAAGCCAGTGCAGCAGGCGATAATGGAATTGGTTATAATGATGTTGTCCGTTGGATCTACGATGCACTTTACAAAGTAAATATTGAGTGTGACATTATCTGGGAAGAGAGCGAAAACATTGAGAAATACCAGGCAATCATCCTTCCGGCTATGTACACAGCAGATGAAAAAATCCTCACACGTCTGAAAAAGTATACTGCTCAGGGCGGCACACTGATTGCGACCTTCAAGACTGCTTTTGCCAACGAAAATGTAAAAGTGTATCCTGACAGACAGCCACATATCTTAAATGAAGTCTTTGGTATGTATTATCAGCAGTTTACGTTCCCGGAGAATGTCACTCTGACAGGGTTTGAGGGCAGTGAACCAGAGGCAGAGACCTTCATGGAACTCCTGATTCCTGATGGTGCAGAAATCATTTCTGCATATCAGCATCCGAACTGGAAAAAGTATGCCGCAGTTACACATCATACATATGAAAGAGGAAATGCCTGGTATATCGGATGTATGTTTGAAGAACATTACCTGCAGCAGATGTTGATAAAGATTCTGGCTCAGTCTGGTATAAATGCAGCAGCTCCGGAGAAATTTCCGGTGATTGTGCGTGAGGGAATCAATGCAAAGGGCGAAAAGATTCGTTTCTATCTGAATTATTCCTGGGAAGAGCAAAGAGTTGAAGCAGCGGATGATTTTGAAGTGATACTTGGAAGTGCTGATAGTACTAAGCGTGAAATTCACCTGTCAGCATGGGATGTATGTATCATAAAATTTGATAAATAAAAAGTGTGCAATAAGCAAAACCCGGAGCGGCAGGCCCCGGGTTTCTTTTATCATTACTGTGAACAGTTATCTTTTATCTTTCTTAAGAATGGAATTGAACAGTGTAAAGAAGGTGATCGTTGTCACCGTAGCAGCTATGATATCGCTTACCGGTTCTGCAAGAAATACAGCAAAAACTTTATTGTCGAAGAAATTCGGCAGTATGAAAATCAGAGGTATCAGCAGGATGATCTTACGCAGGCAGGCAAGAAGCAGACTGACTTTCGCTTGGCCGAGAGCCATAAAGCTCTGCTGGCAGCTTACCTGGAAGCCAATAGAGAAGATTCCGGCCATGTAGATGCGGAGTGCCCAGGAAGCGTATGTTACAAGTTCCTTATCTGAAGTAAAGATTGCTGCAAATGCCTTTGGAAAAATCATCACGACAAGACAGAAGGCAGATGTGTAGATGATGCAGGTACAGAACTGTGTGAAAAATGCTTTCTTTACACGGTCTGGCTTATTGGCACCAAAGTTGTAGCTGATGATTGGCTGTCCGCCCTGGCAGATTCCCTGAAGCGGAAGAGAGACAAGCTGGCTGATACTGGTAATGATCGTCATTGCCCCGACAGCCACATCACCGCCGAATCTGGAAAGACTGCTGGTAAAGCTGATCGACAGAAGACTTTCTGTTGACAGCATGACAAAGGTAGAAATACCAAGAGCAAGGCAGGGACCAAAAACCTTGAGTTCCAGATGCATATTGCTTCGTTTCAGGAGAAGGATCGTCTTCTTTCCGGTCAGAAAGCGGAGGATCCACACAGCTCCTACGGACTGGCTGAGAACAGTGGCAAGTGCTGCACCCTTTACGCCCATACCAAGAACAAAAATAAAAATCGGATCCAGGATGATATTGATAACAGCACCGATGACCGTAGTCATCATACTGATTCTGGCAAAGCCCTGAGTGGTAATGAAGGTATTCATGCCCAGTACGATCAGGACAAAAAAGCTTCCCAGAATATAGATTCTGGCATAGTCAGATGCGTAGGTTAAGGTGACATCGCTGGCACCGAAGAGTCTGAGCAGCGTCGGTGCACTTACATAAAATACGATAGTCAGTATAATTGACAGACCGACTAATAAAGTAAAACAGTTTCCGAGGATTTTTTCTGCCAGATCATTATCCTTCTTTCCCATTGCGATGGCTGCACGCGGGGCACCGCCGGAACCGACGAGCATGGCAAATGCATTCAGCAGCATCAGAATCGGGGCAAAAAGTCCGACTCCGGTCAGTGCGGCAGCTCCGATCCCCGGAATGTGACCGATGTAGATACGGTCTACGATGTTATAAAGAAGGTTGATGATCTGTGCGACAACTGCCGGAACCGCCAGCTGCACAAGGAGTCTGGGAATACTTCCCGTCTCCATATTGGGTGTGTTGGTTTGTGTTTTCATGATGGTTGTCTCCGTGAATTTTGTATCAAGTAGCATAACACAAAAAACAGAAGTTGGAAAGACAATTTCAATTTTGGCGTCTTCCACCGGGATAGAGTTGAAGGATGTATTATCAAAAACTGATAATATGGGCATAATATCCAACAAAATAGTTTTTTCTGTTGTTTTTTTATACAGTATGGTATAATGCGAAAAAACAAAAAAGCCTGCATACGCAGGCTCATTCCACACACTGTGGGTCACTGTTAAGTGACGATTTGAATAACTGCGCGTCGCATTCTCGTTACTTTCAGTGATGAGTTAGGCGCGCAAATTTTTTACAAAAAACATAAAAGAGAGTTTTATTGGACCTAAAAAGAGTTATAATAGAATAGGAAAGAACAAATAGGACTTATTTGCATCATTATAAGATAGAAAGGTTAAGAAGTAGATATGAAGATTACATCCAGCTATGGCGTGGAATTACGAAAACAGAATATCCCAATCCGTCAGACACTGGATGTTTACAGGTCTGCAGTCAGCTATCTGACAGAGATTTATGAGCAGGTATGGGAAGAACTGGAAAGAATTCCGGAAACGAAGAAACGTTTCAATGAAGCAGAACACCTGATACATACAACGAAAAAGAATCAGGCTCGTTTTGATTTTGATATTCGTTTTCCAAAGATGCCTTCCTATCTGAGAAGGGCATCCATCCAGCATGCTCTGGGAAGCATATCCTCTTACAAAACTCGAATGGGGATGTGGGAAAAATTAGGTCAAATAGAAGGAAAGCCAAAACTTGTACATGAGAATCATGCCATGCCGGTCTTTTACCGTGATGTGATGTACCGGGAGAATGAGAACGGAAAGGATGCTGCTTATCTGAAGTTATATGACGGTCATGACTGGAAATGGTTCCATGTACGGTTAAGTCACACGGATATGGAGTATCTGAGGAAGAACTGGTCCGGGAAAAAAGCATCTGCCCCAACATTAGAGAGAAGATACAGGAAATACTTTCTGCGTTTTTCTTATACAGAAGATGTGATACTTACGAAAGTACCAATCAGAGAACAGATCATCTGCAGTGTGGATCTGGGAATCAATACGGATGCAGCCTGCACCATTATGCAGTCAGACGGAACTGTCCTGGGAAGAAAGTTTATCAACTTCTCCAGTGAAAAAGACCGGATGTACCGTGTACTGGGACGGATAAGCAGGTTCCAGCGGAAGCATGGCTCTGTACAGGTGAAAAGCAGATGGGCTTATGCGAAGCGTCTTAACACAGAACTCGGAAGAAAGATCGCAGGAGCAGTCACAGGATATGCGGAAGAAAACCATGCGGATGTGATCGTGTTTGAGTATCTGGAGATAAAAGGAAAGATATCGGGAAGAAAGAAACAGAAGCTGCATCTGTGGAAAAAAAGGGATATCCAGAAAAGATGTGAACATCAGGCACATCGCAGAGGGATGCGGATATCCAGGATCTGTGCATGGAATACCAGCAGGCTTGCATATGATGGGTCAGGAACAGTTGTCCGTGATTCGGGCAATCACAGTCTCTGTACATTCCAGAATGGAAAAAGATATAACTGTGATCTTTCGGCATCCTATAATATTGGAGCAAGATATTTTATCCGTGAACTCTTAAAACCCCTTCCGGCAACGGAAAGGTCTTTGCTGGAGGCAAAAGTCCCTTCGGTAAAGCGTAGGATCTCATGTGTATATGCGGACTTAAGAGAATTATTTTCAGAAATGGAACTCTTAAAAACTGCATAAACACAGGCAGATATACAGCGGACTACCTGTGGTGTGGGAACCTGCCATATCTGGCATGGAAAAAGCGAATGACTGCGTATGTCCTAAGTTACAGGCGTATCCGCCGATATTTAGCCTTGTCGCTTAAAGCGACTGAGGAGCACGTGACTTTAGTCATGTGAGATCCACTTTGAGGTTTGAGAATGATGTAAATATGTATGGTACTCAAGCGGCGAAACTGCAGAAAAAGCGGAAGGAATAGTTTGAGAATGATGTAAATTTAACAACCCTGCGTTACACCGAGGAGGTTTTGTCTCATTTTGGGACAGAACCTCTTTTTTGTTACATGACAGCAAAAAGACGGGAATGATATAATCCTAACAAAAACTTTGTTAGGATAACAAAATTATTTGAATAATTTGTACAAATGGATTGAGGTTTTTGCATTAATGTGGTAAAATCTGACTATGCGTAAAAGAAAAATTAACAAATAATTAGTAAAAAGGGAGAATGATATTGAAGCAGTGGTCAGAAATCCTGCGTAATGTCACAATGCTGTCCCAGCTGGGACTGTCATTTATCACACCGCTTCTGCTGTGCCTGGCACTCTGCTGGTTTATTACTTCCAGGACCGGTGTCGGAGGCTGGGTCTATATTCCTGGATTTTTCTTTGGGATGGGCGGATCGGCGACTGTGGCATATAAGTTTTATCTTTCTGTAAACAAGCAGGAGAAGAAAAAACACAAAAAAAATAAAATATATTTCAACAGACATTCATAAACAGCGATATGACGGACAGAATAAATGAAAGGAATAAAGAAATTATGAGCAGTATATTCGATAAGGTGCAGCCGGCAGTAAAAAAAGAAACAAGGAGAGTAGTCATGATCACGGCAGTCGGTCTGGTTCTGATGTGGATCCTTTTTGCAGGACTTCACTTTGCAATGCCGGACAAAGTGCCGTTGGATTATACCGTATTTCTGGGAGGCATCGGAGGAGGACTGATCGCAGTCCTGAATTTCTTTCTGATGGGACTGGCTGTTCAGAAGGCAGCTTCAGCGACAGATGAGGGAACTGCGAGAATGAAACTTAAAGCAAGTTATTCACAGCGTTTTCTGATGATGATGCTGTGGGTGATCGCAGCGATCGTTGCACCGTGCTTCCATTTTGTAGCGGGAATTGCTCCACTTCTGTTTCCGGGAACGGGAATCAAGATCGTGGGGATATTTCATAAACAAAACTAGGAGGGGAAAATCTGAGAAAGATGGGAGGTGAGTGAAGGAATGGAACTGGATATTAATGGGGCGAAGATACTTTTGACTTTACCCATTGACCTGCCGGTTCTGGGACAGTTAAAGATCAGTGAGACAATGGTGGTGAGCTGGATTGTAATGATCCTGATCACAGGTTTATGCATCTGGCTTACACATGATCTCAAGGAAGAAAACATTTCCAAACGACAGGCAGTAGCAGAGCTTCTGGTAGAGCAGGCAAACAAATTTGTTGTCGGCAACATGGGCGAGAAATTCAGATACATGATCCCGTTTGTTGCAGCACTTTTTGCAACGAGTGTGGTATCGAACCTGATAAGCCTTATCGGACTTCGAAGCCCGACATCAGATCTGTCTACGGAGGCAGCGTGGGCGGTCGTGGTATTTATCATGATCACTGCGCAGAAGATCAAGACCAGTGGATTCGGTGGGTATTTAAAGGGATTTACACAGCCGATTCCGGTCATGACACCGTTTAATATTCTTTCCGAGCTGGCAACACCGGTAAGTATGGCGTGCCGTCATTTCGGAAATATTCTTTCTGGTGTCGTTATCAATGGTCTGATCTATGGGGCACTGGCAGTGGCAAGTTCCGCACTCCTGGGACTGATCCCGGGACTTGTAGGTGATGCATTGTCACAGATACCTATTCTTGATGTAGGTATACCAGCTATTTTATCTGTATATTTCGACTGGTTCTCAGGAATTATGCAGGCATTTATTTTCTGTATGCTGACAGTTATGTACATTGCAAATGCAGCAGAGGAATAAGAAACGAACGTGTGGGAGCGTTCATTAGAAGAAAGGGGTAACTATTCAGTAGGTATATCCCGCGAGGCGTTTTGGCATGTTTTTGCCAAAATCCCGAGACATACAAGGCAAAATGCTATCACCGAAGGTGATGTGGAATGCATTTTGACTCGTAACTGTGAAGGGACTGAACAGTTACGAAAAGGGATAATAATTTTATTACAGGAGGTTTTTACTATGGATTTTCAGTTATTAGCAAAAGGTATCGCATTAGCAGGTTGTGCAATTGGAGCAGGATGTGCGCTGATCGCAGGTATTGGCCCTGGTATCGGTGAAGGTAATGCAGTTGCAAGTGCATTGGAAGCAATCGGACGTCAGCCAGAATGTAAGGGTGATGTTACATCTACCATGCTTCTTGGTTGTGCTATCGCAGAGACAACCGGTATTTATGGTTTCGTAACCGGCCTGCTCCTTATCTTCGTAGCACCTGGTATGTTTATGAACTTCCTGGGCTGATCAGGAAAACAGTAACGGATGTGTCAGATAAGAACGCATCACAGCAGGACAGGAGATAACTGCCAGCATAAGCGGGCAGTGACAACAGGAGGTTACAAACATGCAGGTACAGGAATTAGTAGGAATTGTGCCGTGGAATTTTGTAGCGACGATTTGCAACCTTTTTATTCAGGTGTATCTCATTAAGCGTTTTCTTTTCAAGCCGATCAACGAGATGCTGGACAAGCGCAAAGCCAAAGCTGACGCAGAGATCCAGGATGCAGTGAAGGCGAAGGAAGAAGCTCAGGCTATGAAAGCCGAATACGAAAAGAATATGCAGGAAGCCAGGGACAAGGCAAATGACATTGTCAAGACCGCTCAGAAAACAGCGGCTGTCCAGAGTGAAGAGATGCTCAAGGAAGCTTCCAGTCAGGTAACTGCCATGAAAGAAAAGGCAGAGAAAGACATTGCACAGGAGAGACGTAAAGCTGTCAACGAGATCAAGGGTGAGATCGGAGGCATGGCTGTTGAGATCGCCGGTAAGGTAATCGAGCGCGAAATTAACGAAGAGGATCACACGAAACTGATTAATGATTTTATTGAGAATGTAGGTGAGGCATCATGACACAGGCTGCCAAAGTCTATGGCGGCAGTCTGTACGATCTTGCTGCCGAAGAAAAGCTCGATGGACAGATCATGGAGCAGATGAATGAAATCAGACAGATTTTTCGGGAGAATCCAGGATATCTGAAATTACTGGGAGAACCGGCGATCCCGCAGGAAGAGAGAATGAAACTTCTCGATGAAGCCTTTGGCGGACAGGTAGAGCCGTATCTTCTTAATTTTCTTAAACTTTTATGTGAGAAGAAGATCCTGAGAGAGTTTTCGGGATGCTGTGAGGAATTTACCCGCAGGTATAATGTCGACCATGGCATTGTGGAAGCGGTAGTTACCAGTGCAGTTAAACTCAAAGAAGAACAGATGGAAGCCTTGCGCGCCAAACTGGAGAAGACAAGCGGCAAGAAGATCCATCTCACACAGAAGACAGACCCGACCGTTCTAGCCGGACTCCGCGTGGAGATGGAAGGCATACAGCTTGACGGAACGGTACAGGGACGTATTTCGGATATCACGAAGAAGCTGAATGAAGTAGTTGTTTAATAGAAATGAAAGCAAAAGCTATAAAATGTTAAAGGATGGAATGGACACATGCAATTAAAACCTGAGGAAATATCCAAAGTCATCCGAAGCCAGATAAAATATTATGAAAATGCGATACAGCAGAATGAGACAGGTACAATCCTTATGGTTGGTGACGGAATCGCACGTGCCAGCGGACTTGTGAACTGTATGGCAGGCGAATTACTGGAATTTGAAGATGGAAGTTTCGGTATGGCACAGAACCTGGAAGAAAACAGTGTTTCTATTGTAATATTTGGCTCCGATGAGAATATCGGTGAAGGCCAGACCGTAAAGCGTACAGGCAAAGTTGTGTCTGTACCGGTCGGTGAGGCTATGATCGGACGAGTAGTGAATGCACTTGGTCAGCCAATTGATGGTGCAGGACCGATCGATACAAAAGAATTTCGCCCGGTAGAGAGCAAGGCACCTGGAATCTGTGAGAGACGGTCTGTATATCAGCCGCTTCAGACAGGTATCAAGGCGATCGACTCTATGATCCCGATCGGACGGGGACAGCGTGAGCTGATCATCGGTGACCGTCAGACAGGAAAGACAACTATCGCAACAGATACGATCATCAACCAGAAAGGCAAGGATGTACTCTGTATCTATGTTGCGATCGGACAGAAACGATCTACAGTAGCATCTCTGGTGGAGAATCTTACCAGAAACGGTGCTATGGATTATACCATCGTAGTGGCTGCGACAGCTTCTGAATCCAGCCCGCTGCAGTACATTGCACCGTATTCAGGCTGTGCAATGGGTGAATACTTTATGAACCAGGGAAAAGATGTACTGATTATTTATGATGATCTGAGTAAACATGCGGTTGCGTACCGTGCACTTTCCCTTCTGATCCGTCGTCCGCCTGGACGTGAGGCATATCCTGGAGATGTTTTTTATCTGCATTCCAGACTGCTTGAGCGTGCAGCGAAGCTTGACGACGAGCATGGCGGCGGTTCCCTGACAGCACTGCCGATCATCGAGACACAGGCAGGTGACGTATCTGCTTATATCCCGACAAACGTAATTTCTATTACAGACGGACAGATATTCCTGGAAACAGAACTTTTCCATTCCGGTATCATGCCGGCGGTAAACCCTGGTATTTCCGTATCACGAGTTGGTGGAGATGCACAGATCAAGGCTATGAAGAAGGTTGCCGGAACTCTGAAACTGATCTATTCTCAGTATCGTGAACTTCAGAGTTTTGCCCAGTTCGGCTCAGATCTGGATGCTGATACCAAGGCACGTCTGGAACAGGGTGCACGTATTGTAGAAGTTCTGAAACAGAGCCAGAATGCTCCGGTGCCGGTAGAAAAGCAGGTAGCAATCCTGTATGCGGTGACCAAGGGCATCCTTGAAAAAGTTAACGTTGAAGACGTAAGCGAATATGAAGCAGGACTGTACACGTATCTCGATGCAGATGCAGCTGGTCTGGAAGTGATGCAGCTTATCAGCTCTACAGGCAAACTTGAGCCAGAAACAGAAGAAAAACTGCGTCATGTACTGGAAGCGTATACAGAGAATTTCCTGAATACAAAACCTGACAAATAATGTGAGTAGGAGGGTATAAATCATATGGCTGGAAATATGAAAGCGGTAAAGCTGCGTATCAAAAGCGTACAAAGTACGATGCAGATTACCAAGGCCATGGAGCTTGTTGCATCCTCCAAACTGCGTAAGGCAAAGGAACGTGCAGAAACCTGCCGTCCTTACTTCACAGAGCTGCATGAGACACTGAAAGACATTGCAAAAGAAAACATTGATTTTTCTTCTGTATATTCCAGAGAGTCCTCCAATCCCCGCACCTGTTATGTGGTGATCGCCGGTGACAGAGGACTGGCTGGCGGATATAATGCAAACCTTTTTAAATGTCTTGAGTCTGCAGCCGAAGGCAGGGACTATATGGTGCTGCCGATTGGAAAAAAAGCAGTTGAGTATTTCAGACAGAGAGGCATTGAATGCCTGACAGATAAGTTTGCAGAGATTGCAGGTATTTCTGTCGCAGACTGTTTTGAGATCGCGAATCTGCTTTGTGAAGAATTCCGCAAAGGAACATTTGGTCATATTGAATTATGTTATACCGTTTTTGCATCTATGCTTTCTCAGCGTCCGGAGGTATTTTCCATACTTCCTATGACAGATATCAGAGAGGAAAGCGGCGGCAGAGTGGATACAAGAAATCTGATCCTCTATGAGCCGAATGCAGAGGTTGTGTTTGATGCCATTGTTCCGGAATATCTGGCGGGGCTGGTTTATGGCGGTGTATGTGAGAGTACAGCCAGTGAACTTGCAGCCAGAAGAATGGCTATGGACGCTGCGACAAGTAATGCAGAAGAGATGATCGATAAGCTGAATCTGTATTACAACAGAGCACGACAGGCCAGCATCACGCAGGAGATCACGGAGATTGTTGCAGGTGCGGAAGGGCTTTAAAGGGGCTTAATTTAGCATAGGAGACTTAAAACATGAGTGAAAAACACATTGGCGAAGTAGTACAGGTCATCGGTCCGGTTCTGGATATCCGCTTTGCGCACGATGAACTCCCGGCTCTTCTCAATGCCATAGAAATAGAATCAAACGGCGCAAAGCTGACAGCCGAGGTAGCGCAGCAGATTGGTGACGATGTCGTGAGATGTATCGCCATGAACTCTACCGACGGTCTTGTCCGGGGCACAAAGGCAGTAGATACCGGCGGCCCGATCACAGTTCCGGTAGGAGATGCCTGCCTGGGACGAGTATTTAATCTTCTTGGAGATCCGGTAGATAACCAGCCGGCTCCGGAAGCACAGGAACGCTGGTCCATCCATCGTCCTGCTCCTTCTTATGAGGAGCAGATGCCGGCTACAGAGATCCTGGAGACTGGTATCAAGGTCGTAGACCTGATCTGCCCGTATGCAAAGGGTGGTAAGATCGGTCTGTTCGGTGGTGCCGGTGTAGGAAAAACAGTCCTTATCATGGAGCTGATCCACAACGTAGCTACCGCTCACGGCGGTCTGTCTGTATTCACAGGCGTTGGGGAACGTACCCGTGAGGGAAATGACCTTTACAATGAAATGAAAGAAAGTGGAGTTATCGACAAGACTGCCCTGGTTTATGGCCAGATGAATGAGCCGCCGGGAGCACGTATGCGTGTCGGACTTTCCGGACTTACCATGGCGGAGTATTTCCGTGATGAGAAAAACCAGGACGTGCTTCTTTTCATTGACAATATCTTCCGTTTCACACAGGCTGGTTCTGAGGTATCCGCGCTTCTTGGACGTATGCCGTCCGCAGTAGGATATCAGCCGACACTGGCAACTGAAATGGGTAACTTACAGGAGAGGATCACTTCTACACGTAAGGGTTCCATCACATCTGTACAGGCCGTTTATGTGCCAGCCGATGACCTTACAGACCCTGCTCCGGCAACAACTTTCTCACATCTGGATGCTACGACTGTACTTTCCCGTGAGATCTCCAGCCAGGGTATTTACCCGGCAGTAGATCCGCTGGATTCCACAAGCCGTATCCTTTCACCTGAGATCGTTGGCAAAGAGCATTATGAGATCGCGAGATCTGTACAGCGTGTGCTTCAGCGATACAAAGAACTTCAGGATATCATCGCCATCATGGGTATGGATGAACTTTCTGAGGAAGACAAGCGTACGGTAAACCGTGCACGTAAAGTTCAGAGATATCTGTCACAGAGTTTCTCTGTAGCAGAACAGTTCACAGGTATGCCGGGTAAATATGTTCCGCTGAAAGAAACCTTAAGAGGCTTCAGGATGATCCTTGACGGCGAATGCGATGACATCCCGGAGAGCTACTTCCTGTTTGCAGGAACCATCGATGAAGTATTTGAAAAAGCTAAGAAACAGTAAAGGAGGTGGCTTATGAGTACCTTCCCTTTACGGATCGGAACACCGGACGGACTGCTTTTTGAGGGCGATGTGGAGCGTGTGGTCTGCAGAAGCATCGGCGGCGATATCGCGATTCTTGCAAGACACTGTAACTTCTGTACCGCTCTTGGAATGGGTGAAGCCAGCGTAGTCATGGAGGACGGGACCAGACGGACTGCAGCCTGCATCGGCGGGATGCTTTCTGTCATGAACGGAACCTGCCGTCTTCTCGCAACCACCTGGGAGTGGAAAGAAGACATCGACGCAGAGCGTGCACAGGCAGCGAAGAAACGCGCCGAAGAAATGATCGCCAAAGGCGGTCTCACCGACCAGGAATACAAGATGGCATCTGCAAAACTGCAGAGGGCACTGGTACGTCTGAGTGTAAAAGAGTAATTACAGGGAGCGATGTTGATAGGAGCATCGCTCCTTTTTTGGTCTGCAGTGCAAAAGATGTATTTACGGATTCGACATAAAGTGCTATGATGTGTTTCACTATCATACTGCAGGTTCAATCCGGACGCAGGAAAGAAGGAGTGGGATTTTATGAAATCTACTACGGTAGAAGGCAGGGCAAAGACGAAGAATGGAGTCACCAGGCTTGTTTTTTCGGTAATATGTATCCTGCTGGAAGTAATATTTATTATTTTAATGTTTACAAAGCTCAACAGATATGCAGAGGCAGTCAATCTTCTTACGAGAGTTGTGGGCGTGATCGTTATTTTGAACATGTATGCATCACCGGTTACCTCGACGATCAAAGTGCCATGGATCCTTCTGATCCTCATGTTCCCGATCATGGGACTTGGATTGTATCTTCTGGTCGGTCTGAACGGTGGTACCGAAAAGATGAGGAGGCGTTATCAGAAAATCGACGAACAGCTTTTGCCGCTGCTCCCGGAGAACAGAAAGATTCAGGAAAAACTACTGCAGAAAATTCCAAGAGCCGGAAATATTTCTTCCTATATCCACAGAAATGCTGCGTATCCGGTGTATCAGAATACAGATGTGACCTATTTTGATGAGGCGGCAAAGGGACTGGAAGCACAGCTTCAGGATCTGGCCAAAGCGGAGCAGTTTATCTTTATGGAATACCATGCAATTGAGGATGCCGAGGCCTGGCACCGGATTCAGCAGGTGCTGGAAGACCGTGTAAAGGCAGGTGTGGAGGTCAGGGTATTCTATGACGATATGGGCTCGATTGGTTTTATTAATACAGACTTTACCAAAAAGATGGAAGCAGTCGGAATCCGCTGTCGTGTATTTAATCCGTTTATGCCAGGTCTGAATCTGTTTCTGAACAACCGTGATCACCGAAAGATCACCGTGATCGACGGCAAAGTCGGATTTACAGGCGGATATAACCTTGCGAATGAATATTTCAATCTGACACACCCTTACGGACAGTGGAAGGATACGGGCATCCGTCTGGAGGGCGATGCGGTGCGTTCTCTGACAGTGACTTTCCTTGAGATGTGGAATGCAGTTAACGACAAGGATGAGAATGACACGGATTTTGCCCGGTTTTTGCTGGAATATCCGTATGAAGCACAGCAGACTGGATTTGTTCAGCCATATGCGGACAGCCCATTGGATGGCGAAAAGGTGGGAGAAGAAGTTTACATCAGCATGGTGAACAAGGCAGAAAAATACTGCTGGTTTATGACACCATATCTGATCATTACCGATGAGATGGCACATGCAATGACTCTTGCCGCAAAACGAGGCGTAGATGTAAGGATCATCACGCCGGGCATTCCGGACAAAAAACTGATCTACAGTGTCACCCGGTCTTTTTATCACGAACTGGTCAAAGACGGCGTGCGGATCTACGAATGGACACCGGGGTTCTGTCATGCAAAAATGAGTGTTGCAGATGACTGTATGGCAACCTGCGGAACCATCAATCTGGATTACCGAAGCCTGTATCATCATTTCGAAAACGGATGTTTTATGACAGACTGTGATGTGGTTCTGGACATCCGAAATGACCTGCAGGAGAAAATGAAAGAATGCCGTGAAGTCACCGAAAAATACCGTACTGGCCGCAGTGCATATCTTCGCCTGAGCCAGCTGCTTATGAGACTGTTTGCGGGATTATTATAGGAAAAAGGCGTGAGAGATATACTTGTTAGCATTGACTCACCGGGTATGTATAAAGTAAAATAAAAACATATAAAACGTAGAATATGAAGAAATAAATAAAAACAGAACAGACTCTGACGGCAAGGAATTTCATCCGAGCGGGAATAGTTGTTAATGTGAAATCTACAGATTGCTGTGAATGAAATAAACAGTAATATTTACAGGACTTCTCTACCCTGACGGTGGAGGAGTCTTTTTGCATTTATGGAGATTTTTTACAGAGAATACAGGGTCTGTTATGAAACAGGGAGGGGATTTACGAATGCTGAAAGTAGCAATTTATGGAAAGGGCGGTATCGGAAAATCAACCGTGACTTCCAATCTGGCGGCGGCTTTTGCATCCATGGGGAAGAAAGTCATTCAGATCGGATGTGACCCGAAAGCAGATTCTACGATCAATCTGCTTGGTGGTGAACCACTTCGCCCGGTGATGAATTACATGCGTGAAGAGGACGAGGAACCAGAGAAACTTGAGGACATTTCAAAAGAAGGATTTGGCGGTGTTCTCTGTATTGAGACAGGCGGTCCGACACCGGGACTTGGCTGTGCAGGAAGAGGAATTATAGCAACTTTTCAGCTACTGGAAGACCTGAGGTTATTTGAAACCTATCAGCCGGATGTTGTGCTTTATGATGTGCTTGGCGATGTAGTCTGTGGTGGTTTTGCAGCACCGATCCGTGAGGGATATGCGGAAAAAGTTCTGATCGTAACCTCTGGAGAGAAGATGGCACTGTATGCAGCAAACAACATTTCCAGTGCTGTACGGAACTTCGAAGACAGAAGTTATGCGAGAGTTTTTGGCATTGTCCTGAATCATCGAAACGTTGAAAACGAAACCGAAAAAGTGCAGGCGTTTGCACAAAAAAGCAATATTCCGATCGTAGGTGAAATACCAAGAAGCGATGAAATCATCCGATGGGAAGACCAGGGCAAGACCGTGATCGAAGGAGATGCAGGATCTGAGATCAGCAGACGTTTTTTTGACCTGGCAGAAATGCTTTTGAAAGCAGAGGAAGAAGAATGAGCAGAGCCTATTATTGTACAGTAGAAGAATTAAATGAGCGTGGGAGGGACAATATTCCGGACCAGTTCAGATCAAATATGCACCTGATCTACAGCTCTCCGGCGACACTTGCCTTTAACTCTCCGGGAGCAGAAGGATTCGGAGTTAAGAGAGCCGGACTTGCTGTTCCAGATTCGATCATGCTGATCGTGGCACCGGGATGCTGCGGACGAAATACATCCCTGATCAGCTCCATGCGCGAATATGACAATCGATTTTTTTATCTGATGATGGATGAGACAGATATCGTGACAGGACGTCATCTCAAGAAAATACCAAAAGCAGTAGAAGAAATCTGTAACAGCCTGGATAAGAAACCATCTGTTGTGATGATCTGCATTACCTGTGTAGATGCACTTCTTGGCACAGATATGGAGCGTGTCTGCCGTAAAGCGGAGGAGAAGACCGGACTTCCGGTGCGTCCATGTTATATGTATGCATTGACCAGAGAGGGACGGAAACCACCGATGGTACATGTGCGACAGTCTTTATATTCTCTTCTTGAGCCGACAAAAAAGAAAGGAAATGTCGTCAATCTTCTGGGATTTTTCTCGCCGCTTGTGGATGACTGTGAGCTGTATGATCTGCTTCACAGTGCAGGGATCAAGACGATCCACGAGATATCCAGATGCAGAGATTTCGAAGAATATAAGACCATGTCGGAGGCGAATTTCAATCTGGTACTGCATCAGGAATCACGTTTTGCGGCAGAAGATTTTAATGACAGACTGAAGATTCCGTTTATTGAGTTACGACGTTTATATCAGACAGATAAAATACAGAATCAGTATCAGGCGCTTGCGTCTGTGCTGGGAGTTTCTTTCGAACTGGACAAGTATCGAGAAGCAGCAGAACAGGCAATCGAAGACTTTCGAAAAGTCTGTCCGGATGCATCGTTTGCCGTTGGGGAATGCATGAACGGAGATCCGTTTGAACTGGCACTTGCCCTTCTGAAATACGGATTCAAAGTACCGGAAATCTATGGAACGATCACAGTAGAGAACTTCGTATATATGAAACAGCTTGCCCTCTTAAGCCCGGAAACAAAAGTATTTTCCAACATGGAACCAACCATGATCTACTACGATCCGGCGCAGAGCGGTGTAAACATTACCATAGGCAAAGACGCCCTCTACTACCACCAAAACTGCCCGGGCCTGATGTGGAACCAGGACGAGCAGCCGTATGGCTTTGCGGGAGTGAGACGGTTGTTTGAGGCGTTGAAGGAATGCATATGAGTAATAAGAGCATCTACAAAGAGGTGGATGCTCTTATTTTGTCGAACGATTTTTTCTTGAATTGAATAACTGCGCGCCGCATTCTCGTTACTTCCAGTGATGAGTTAGGCGCGCA